>JAKASX010000045.1 GCA_021818865.1 Acidobacteriota bacterium | reverse complement strand
CCGAGGGCGGCACGGCCGTCGGAGAAGCGCGGATCGCGTGGAACAATTCGCGGGGATTCGCCAGCCACGAAATCCCGGGCGAGGGACTGGCCGCGGTTTTTGGCGCGCGGGAAACGGTGATTCGGCCAGTAAAGGCAGCGCGGCTGATCGTCGCACCGTCGGCTCAATTGCCGGGTCTGCGCGAGGGAGAAACGGTGCGTGGGGATGCGTTCGAGGAGGAATTCGCGCCGAATACCGGCGCGCGCGTTCTGGCGCGTTACGCGGACGGCAAGCCGGCGATGGTGGAAAACGCGTACGGCAAAGGCAAAGCGATTCTGGCGGGAACATTTCTGGCGTTGTCGTACGAACGCGAGCGCGATCCCTCGACAAAGCAGCTTTTGCTGGCGCTAGCGCAGACGGCGGGCGTGCGGCGCGAAGTGAAGGTTTCTGGCACGGGAACGCGGGAGATCGAAGTGCGACGGCTGGTGAGCCCGCAAGAGCAGCTGATTTTTGTCTTCAGTCATGCGGACAAACCGGCAAACGCGGCGATTGCGATACGGATTCCCTGGAGCGTGGGGAGGGCCACCGATCTCGAAACGAATCGGCCGGTAAGGTTTCAAAAGGAAAGCGGAGGCGTGGTGCTGAATGAAACAATGCCGGCGAAAGGCGTCTGGATCGTGAAGCTCGATCCCGCGGCGTAGCGCAAGGCCGCGCGCTATTCGAGCGCCGCGATGATGGCCGCGGCCAGCGCGGATTCCTCGGACTCGAAAACGGTGCGCAGGTCGAGCACGAGCCGGTTGTCCTCGATGCGGGCAACGACGGGCTTGTGCGCGCCGCTGGGGCGGCGCAGGCGTTCTTCGAGTGCGGCGGCGGAATGGCGCGCGGAACGCACGGCAACGGGCCACGTGGGAAGGGATTCGCCCGGCGTCGATCCTCCGCCGATGACCGATTGCCCCTCGATCGTTTCCCATTCCGCCAAGCTTCCCGATGCCTTTGCGAGCCGCGCGACAAATTCCTCCGCGCGACGCCGAATCGTCTCCACGGGCAGGCGAATCATGCGCAACGCCGGCACATCGTCGAGCGCGCCGCGCAGATAGGCGCGGAGCGTGGCTTCGAGTGCGGCGATCGTGAGCTTATCGACGCGCAGCGCGCGGAACAGCGGATTGCGCCGGATTCGTTCGATCACTTCTTTTTTTCCGGCGATGATTCCGGCTTGCGGCCCTCCGAGCAATTTATCGCCGCTGAAACTCACCACCGCGGCTCCCGCCTGGCAGCTCGCGCGCACCACCGGCTCGTCGATTCCGGCCGAAGAAAGATCGGTGAGGCAGCCCGAGCCGAGATCCTCGTAAACCGGCAGATCGTGCTCGCGGCCCAAAGCGACAAGTTCATCGAGAGACGGACGGCCGGCGAAGCCGGTGATGCGGAAATTCGAGGGATGAACGCGAAGCAGCAGGCGCGTTTCGGGGCCGATCGCGCGGGCGTAATCGGCCAGGCGCGTGCGGTTCGTCGTGCCCACTTCGCGCAGGCGCGCGCCGCTGGCGGCCATGATGTCGGGAATGCGGAAACCGTCGCCGATTTCGATCAGTTCGCCGCGAGAGACGATAACCTCGGCGTTGTGCGCCAGAGCGTGGAGCACCAGGAAGACCGCAGCGGCGTTATTGTTGACGACGATCGCCGCTTCGGCGCCGGTGACGCGTGCGAGGAGTCGCGCCGCGTGGACGTCGCGTTTGCCGCGCTTTCCCGCTGCGAGATCGTATTCGAGATTCGAGTAGCCCGCCGCGGCTTCGCGGATCTGGTCAAGCGCATCGGGCGAAAGCGGCGCGCGGCCCAAATTCGTGTGGAGAATTACGCCCGTGGCATTGATCACCGGTCCGAGCGAAGGGTGCAGCCAACCTTCGACTTCGGCGGCGACGCGGCGCTCGACCTCCTCGATTTCGACGGAGTGAGGTTCGACCGAACGTTTCGTCCGGGCCGCAGTTTCCGTGCCCAGTTCCGTTCGCAGCGCGGCCAGAACGTCACGGGCGGCGTCGCGCACCAGTTCGTGCCCAACCTTTTCGCGCAGGGTGACGAGCAGAGGCCGAGCCAGCAATTCGTCCACCGAGGGAATCCGGCGCAGGAGCGCGGCGCGCGAGGCGGAATGGGGAGGCATGGCACGGGTATTTTTTCACACCCGGTGCGGCGGAGCAACGACCGCGGCATGCCGTGGGCTGGAAGCCTTTGCAGCACGCCATCCGCAGTCACGGCGAAAACGGGCGGAAAATTGACTTCCCTCGCGGCGGGCGAATAGCATGGATTTTTCCTATTTACCGCAGACGAGCGAACGAAACCGTGGCCACCGAAACGACGGGAACCATACTCGATAAAATCCTCGCCGCACGACGCGCCGCGGTGGATCACCGCAAGCGCGTATTGCCGCAGATCGCGCTGCGAATGGCCGTGGAACGCGGGTCGCCGCTGCCGGTGCGGGATTTTCGCGCGGCGCTCGCGCGGCCCGGCTTGAGCGTGATCGCGGAAATCAAGAAAGCCTCGCCCTCCCGTGGCCTTTTGCGGGCGGATTTCGCGCCGGCGATTCTGGCGCCGCAGCTAGAACAGGCTGGCGCGGCTGCGCTTTCCGTGCTGACCGAAGAGGAATTTTTCCAGGGCGCGCTCGAACACCTGAAACAGGCGCGCGGCGCGGTTTCGATTCCGCTGCTGCGCAAGGATTTCATTTTCGATCCGTGGCAGGTGTGGGAATCGCGGGCCGCGGGCGCGGATTCGTTTCTGCTGATCGCTGCCATTCTCGACGAAGCCCTGCTCACGGAACTCGTGACGCTGGGACGCTCGCTGGGGATGGAACCGCTGGTCGAGGTGCACAACCGGGCGGAACTCGATCGCGCGCTCGGAGCGGGAGCGGCGATCGTGGGCGTGAACAACCGGGATTTGCGGACGTTTCAGGTGGACCTGGCGACGTCGCTCGATCTGGCCGAAGCGATTCCGGACGACGTGGTTGCCGTGGCGGAATCCGGCTTGCGCACGCGCGCGGAAATGGAACGGCTCGCCGCGGCGGGATTCGACGCCTTTCTGATCGGCGCGACGTTGATGACCGCGGAAGATCCCGGCGCGGCGCTGCGCGCGCTGCTGGAGGTGCCGGGTGCGTGAGCTGCCCTTTGGCCGGGGCCCCGAGCCGCGCGTGAAAATCTGCGGAATCACCTGCTGGGCGGACGCGCGAGCGGCCGTCGCCGCGGGAGCGGACGCGCTGGGTTTCAATTTTCATCCGCCGAGCCCGCGCTACATTGAGCCGCGAAAAGCGGCGCAAATTGCGCGGCGATTGCCGAAACGCGTGGTGAAAGTTGGCGTTTTCGTTGACGCGCCCGTTGACGAGATCCGGCGGATCGCCGACGCGGTGGGGCTCGACGCGGTGCAACTCCACGGGGGCGAGCGTCCGGGCCGCGTTCGCCAGGCGGCCGCGTTCCGCGCTACGATCAAGGCGTTTCGCGTGCGTCCCGGCTTTCCGATTGCGCGGTTCAAGGCGTTTCCTGACGCTGCAGCGTTTTTGCTCGATGGCTATCGGCCCGGCGTGCATGGCGGCACGGGGACGCGATTCGACTGGCGCCTGGCGCGACAAGCGGCGCGCTACGGCCCGGTAATTCTGGCGGGTGGATTGCGCGCGGAAAACGTAGCGGAAGCGATTTCGCGGGCGCGCCCATACGCCGTTGACGTTTCGAGCGGTGTGGAAGCGCGGCCGGGAAAAAAGGACGCGGTGAAAGTGCGCGAATTTTTGCGGCAGGTGCGGCGAGTGAGGAGAAAACGGAGATGAGCGCGGCTGGGCAGCTTTGGCCGGACGCGACCGGACGATTCGGCCCTTACGGCGGACGTTACGTGCCGGAAACGCTGATGGCTCCCCTCGAGGAACTCGAGCGAGGATTTGCGGCCGCGCGCGCCGACGCCGCATTCGCGCGGCGCCTGGACGATCTGCTGCACAATTTCGCCGGTCGGCCGACGCCGCTGCAACTGGCCGAGCGACTGACGGCAAAGCTCGGTGGTCCGCGAATCTACCTGAAACGCGAAGACCTGCTCCATACCGGCGCGCACAAAATCAACAACTGCCTGGGACAGGGACTGCTCGCCGAGCGGATGGGCAAGCGGCGGATCATTGCGGAAACGGGCGCGGGACAGCACGGCGTGGCGACGGCGACGGTGGCGGCGCGGCTGGGTCTGGAATGCGTCGTTTACATGGGCACCGAAGACATGGAGCGGCAACGCCTGAACGTTTCCCGCATGCGCCTGCTCGGGGCCGAAGTGGTGGGCGTGGATGCCGGCAGCCGCACCCTGAAAGACGCCATCAGCGAAGCGATGCGCGATTGGGTGACGAACGTGCGGACCACGTATTACCTGCTGGGGTCCGCGCTGGGGCCGCATCCGTATCCGCTGATGGTGCGCGAATTCCACAAAGTGATTGGGATCGAGGCTCGTGATCAGATTCTGCGCGCCGAAGGCCGGCTGCCGGATCTGCTGGTGGCGTGCGTGGGAGGGGGATCGAACGCGATCGGGTTGTTTCACGCGTTTATCGGCGATTCGACGGTGCGGCTGCTGGGCGTTGAGGCCGGAGGGCGCGGACACGCGCTGGGCGAGCACGCAGCGCGCCTTGCCGGAGCCGCCGGATATGAAGGCGCACGGCCGGGCGTGCTGCACGGCGCGTTCACGTACATTTTGCAGACGGCCGAGGGGCAGATCTCGACGACACACTCCGTTTCCGCGGGACTGGATTACGCCGCCGTTGGTCCCGAGCACGCGTGGCTGTCGGGCGAAGGCCGCGCCGAATACACCGCCGCGGACGACGATGCCGCGATCGACGCCGCGCGCACGCTGGCGCGAACCGAAGGCATCATTCCCGCGCTCGAATCGGCGCACGCACTGGCCGAGCTGATTCGGCGCGCTCCGGCGATGCCGCGCGAGCAGGTGGTGATTTTGAATCTTTCCGGCCGCGGCGATAAGGACATGGATATTCTGGCGCGGTACCTGTGAGCAAGACGAATCCGATGAGCCAAACGACTCCCTTCGCCGCTTCCGAACCCGCAACGACGCGCATCGGCCGCCGATTCGCCGAACTGCGGCGCGCGGGTGAACTGGGTTTGGTGGCTTATCTGACGGCCGGGGATCCGTCGCTTGCGGCGAGCCGGGAAATCGTTTTGGCCGCCGCCCAGGCCGGCGCGGACGTGGTGGAATTGGGCGTTCCGTTCAGCGATCCGATCGCCGACGGGCCGGTGATTCAACGGGCGAGCGAGCGGGCGCTGCGCGCGGGCACCACGCTTTCGGACGTTCTAGAGTTGGTGGCCGATTTGCGCCGCGCGAGCCAGGTGCCGCTGGTGCTTTTTTCCTATTTCAATCCCATCCTGCAGATGGGCCTGGAAAATTTCGCGCGGCGTGCCGCGGAGGCGGGCGCCGATGGCGTGCTGGTTACCGATTTGACGCCGGAAGAAGCCGGCGAATACCGACGCATTTTGCGCGGCGCGGGACTCGACACGATTTTTCTGGCTGCGCCGACGACGCCGGAAGAACGGATCGAGAGGATCGCGCAGGCGTCGAGCGGTTTTCTCTACCTGATTTCGCGCACCGGTGTGACCGGACAGCGGGACCGTTTGCCGGAGGATTTGGGCGCGCTGGTCGAGCGCGCACGCCGAGCGACCGCGCTGCCGCTGGCGGTGGGTTTCGGCATCGCGCGGCCCGAACACGTGCGGGCGCTGGTAGGCCAGGTGGACGCGGCGGTGGTGGGTTCGGCGCTGGTCGCGGAAGCGGCTCGCGCGGCTTCGAGCGCCGACGCAGCGCAAGCAGTTGCCGCGCTCATACTGTCGCTGAAAAGTGCCGGCGGCCGCTCAGCCCATCCATGACACTTCCTTTTCGCCGCGTCGCTCTGGCGGGAGCTGGCCTCGTCGGCGGCTCATTTGCGCTGGCGCTGCGACGGGCGTTTCCCACGGTGCCCATTTCGGGATGGGACCGCGCGGAAGTGCTGGCTCGCGCGCGGGAACGCGGCGCGATCGACGAAGGAACGGAACGTCTCGCATCGGCGTGCGCGGACGCCGATCTCGTTTACATTGCCTTGCCCGTTGAAACGGCGATTCGGCTGATTCCGGAAATTGCGGCGGTGGTTTCGCCCGACGCGATCGTTACGGACGCAGCCAGCACAAAAACGGCAGTTTGCGCGGTCGCGGACGCGGCATTTTTGCCGCCACGGCTCTTTCTCGGAGGCCATCCGATTGCCGGGCGCGAACGCGGCGGCATCGAGCACGCCGATGCCCAATTGTTTCGTGGCGCGCCCTACGTGCTCACGAAGGCTTCGCCGGCGAAAGCCGCATCCGATGCGGCAGAAGACCGGCGCGACGGTCGCGTGGAAAGATTCCTCGACGTGCTCGCCGCGATTGGCGCGCGGCCGGTGTGGCTCGAAGCCGACGAGCACGATCGGCTGTTTGCCTATCTTTCGCATTTACCGCAACTCGCGGCGGTCGCCCTGGCGGAAACAGTGCTCGACGGCGCGGGCGAAGCGGCAGCGCCGCTCGCGGGGCCGGGCCTCGTGGACGCGCTGCGCCTCGCGGGCAGTCCCTACGACGTGTGGGCAGGCATCTGCAAGACGAATCCGGAGCTTCGTGGCGCGCTCGATCGATTGATCGCTGCGCTCGAACGGCTGCGCGCCCGCCTGGGCGAGGCGGAATTGGGCGAGGATTTCGAGAGGGCGAACCGGCTCTATAAAATCCTTCGCCGAATAGAGTAGACTCGAAAGGGCGCGATTCCCGGCTCAGATTGCGATGAGGAAACGATCCCATGGACAAGCGCGTTTCGAGCGCCGATGAAGCCGTCCGCGAACTTCAGGACGGTTCGACGATATTGGTTGGGGGATTTGGCTTGTGTGGCGTTCCCGAAAATCTGATCGCTGCGGTGCGGCGCAAGGGAACGAAAAGTCTGACCATCGCTTCGAACAACGCCGGCGTGGACGATTTCGGCGTGGGCCTGCTGTTTGAACAAAAGCAGGTGAAGAAGATGATTTCCACCTATGTCGGCGAAAACAAGCGGTTCGAGCAGTTGGCGCTGAGCGGCGAGCTGGAGCTGGAGTTGAATCCGCAAGGCACATTTTCCGAGCGAATCCGCGCGGGCGGAGCGGGCATTCCCGCTTTTTTTACGCCCACCGGCTACGGCACGGCAGCGGCCGAGGGACGCGAAGTGCGCGAATTTGACGGCCGCAAGTACCTGTTGATGCCGGCGCTGCGCGGCGATTACGCGTTCATCAAGGCGTGGCGCGGCGACCGGTGGGGCAATCTGGTTTTCCGGAAAACGGCGCGGAATTTCAACGCGATGATGGCGACGGCCGCCGACCACGTGGTGGCGGAGGTGGAAGAATTGGTGGAGGTGGGCGAACTCGATCCGGACAAGGTGCACGTGCCCGGGATTTACGTGGAGGCAATTTTTCAGGGCGAGCGATTTGAAAAGCGGATCGAGAAACGGACGCTGCGCGGCGCGGGAACGACGGCGCTCGATCCGGCCGACAAGCGCGCCCGCATCGCGCGGCGAGCCGCGCTCGAATTGCGCGACGGCGATTACGTAAACCTGGGTATTGGACTGCCAACGCTGGTGCCGAATTTTCTGCCGCCAGGCGTTGAGGTCATCATCCAATCGGAAAACGGGATGCTCGGCGTGGGGCCTTACCCGGTCGCCGGGCAGGAGGATCCCGACCTGATCAACGCCGGGAAGGAGACCGTGAGCGAAATTCCCGGCTGCTGTTATTTTTCGAGCGCCGATTCCTTTGCGATGATTCGCGGAGGACGCGTCGACGTGACGATTCTGGGCGCGCTGCAGGTGGATCCCGAGGGCAATCTCGCCAACTGGGCCGTTCCCGGCAAAATGCTGAAAGGGATGGGCGGCGCGATGGATCTGGTGGCCGGGGCGCGGCGCGTGATCGTGGCGATGGAACACGCAACGAAGGACGGGCAGGCGAAAATCGTGAAGCGATGCACGCTGCCGCTGACCGGGCCGGCGGTCGTGAACCTGATCATCACGGAGCTGGGCGTGATCGAAGTGACGCCGGAGGGTCTGGTGCTTCGCGAAGTCGCGCCGGGCGTGACGCCAGGCGACGTGCAACGGCTGACGGAGCCGGAACTCATCGTTGCGCCGGATTTGCGGACGATGGAAAGCTGAAACGGACGACGATGCCCGAAGACCGCCAGGTTTCGCGTTTGCACCAGTTGCTGTCGGTGCCCAACCAGCTGACGTTTCTGCGGCTGGCGTTTTTGCCGTTCCTCATCATCTCGATTCGCTACCAGCGTTACGATTGGGCGCTCGGGATTCTGCTGGCGGCTGGAGTGAGCGACGGCCTCGACGGGCTGCTGGCGCGACGGCTGGGGCAGAAAACGACGGTTGGGGCTTATCTCGATCCGATTGCGGATAAGTTGCTGTTGTCTTCGTCGTTTTTCATGTTGGCGCTCGAACAGAAAATCCGCTGGTGGCTGGCGATCATGGTCCTGGGGCGCGACGTGCTGATGCTGACGGCGGCGGCGGTGATTCTGCTGGCGGTGGGCTACGTGTCGCTTCCGCCAAGCATCTGGGGCAAAGTGACCACCGGGCTTCAAATTTTGATGGTGTTTCTCGTGATCGTGCTGGCGCTGGTGCAAAACCCGATGTTGCGCGTCGCGCGCAACGCCTGCGCCTGGCTGGTGGCGGGATTTACCACATTTTCCGGGCTGCACTACAGCATCGCCGTGGCGCGACGGCTGAGTCAGTAACACATCCGCGCCCACTTCCCTCCGATAAGCCCTATTGATTTGGTTACGACGCGCGAGCGCGCCGATCTAACCTTTGCGCTCCGCACCGGACCAGCTTTCGAGCAGTGCCGGCAATTCGCGCAAGGAATCGAGCAGGACATCGGGACGGCTGGCTCGCAGGCGCGTGGCCGTCGGAAATGAGCTGAGCACGCCGACGGTTCGCACGCCCGCGCGGCGCGCCATTTCGACGTCCTCGGGGGCGTCGCCGACGTACACGGCGGCAGCGGGATCGAGGCGCAGGCGATCGAGCGCGGCGAGCAGCGGCGCGGGATGCGGCTTCGGCCGGCGCGTATCCTGCTGGCAGATGCGTACCGCAAAATGCGAAGCGAGCCGCAAACGGCGAAGCTGGGAAATGACGCGCTGTGAATCGCCGCTCGTCACCAGGCCGAGCCGGTAGCGCGCGCCGAGGCGGCGCAAAACCTGGCGAGCGCCGGAGACGAGGTCCGGGCGATAGCTTTCGTAGGCGCGGCGCCAGAGGAGGTCGGCTTCGCGCCAACGATCGCGCGAGATGCGCGCGGCGCGATAGACCCGATACCAATCGGGTGAGTAGTGTTTCGCCAGTTCCTCTGGGCCCCAGCCGATTCCCATGGCGCGAAACATCCGGAGAAACGCCGCGGTATCCGCCTCGAAGGAATCGAGCAGCGTGCCGTCCCAATCGAGCAACACCGCTTCAATGTTCCCGTAAGGAGTCATCGTGAGATTTCCCGGAGGACGGGCGCGGGGTCCGGCGCGGAATCGAGAAGAATTCTCACCTTGCCGCTGTTGGCAAAGGAACGGGCCGGCCCGGAACGGGTCGGGCGGTCATCCCTCCGGCTTGATCTTGCGGGTGCCTTTGGGCCAGCGAGGCTTGAAGAGCGCGGAACTGATTCTGGCGTTGCGGACGATATTCGCATAGCGAATGACGAAATAATCCTGGGTCCCTGCTTCGAGGAATTTCTGCTTCACCGGCAGCCAGCTGGATTCATCGAGCCACAATTGAATCTTGGCAATCTGGTTGCGCATTTGCTTGGATTTCGGCGTCAACTCGAGCAGGACGGTTTTGCGGTCGTCGAGTTGCTCCTCGCCGATGAACGAGATGT
Organism: Acidobacteriota bacterium; assembly: GCA_021818865.1. GTDB lineage: Bacteria > Acidobacteriota > Terriglobia > Acidiferrales > UBA7541 > JAKASX01. The sequence continues at coordinate 20,300 of JAKASX010000045.1, read as the reverse complement.
GGTAGGCCTTTTCGAGCGCCTTGGCCGGGGTGCCGAAACCGAGCAGAAGGAACTGGTCAACCAACTCGCGGTGCTTGGCCAAGTCGTATTCGTCCACCTGGCGGATCAGCGGATTGAAGACGTACAGATGCGAGCCGTCGCGCAGGATAGTGCGCGGATCGGGCTTGAGCAGGTTCAAGCGCATTTTGCCGTCGCGCAGGACGTACATCATGCCTGATTCAGTGGAGCGGTCGTTGACGACCACCGTGACTTTCGTGCGCTCGACCTGAGCGGAAAGGGTGCGAAAGGTCCGCGCCTCGTAGTCAAGCTGATGCAGCACGGCCCGCAAGGTCCAGGAGCCGGGACCAACGCCTGCTCGAGCGACCGACGCACACAAAAGAAGGCAGAGAACTGCGAACCACTTACCTTTGGGGGAATGCAATGACCTCTCCCAATGCTGTTAAGCATTCATGATAACACACGGGCGTGGGACGGTTCGGGGAGCGAACAGGAGGATGTTACCTGAAAGATACTGAAGATGCAGGGGTTATTGCCGGACGCCGCTGGCGGGTTTGATGGTCACGTTGTAAGCGACTACCTGGCCCTGGCTGGTGACGGGCTCGATCGCGACGATTTGAAACGTGGTGCCGCTCAGGCTGGTGACGCTACGGCCGAGCAGGCCATGGGCCGCGCTTTCGAGGGCCGGGGGACGAAGGCCGGGATCGAGGAGGCTGGAATCGACGCGGAAAAGTTCGGTGTTGGTCGCCGGATCCATGCTGACCAGACGGATTTGTCCTGACACGGGTCGCAGGATGAGATTCGGCTGGTCGTGAAACCACTTTCTGGGCGTCGCCAGGACGAAGAGCAAGATGGCGATCACCATGAGATCGTAGGGCACGCTGCCGCGCTCGTAGGACCAGAAGACGATCCGCACGAACATGCGCCAGAGCTTCCGCATCTCAATCGGCCGGAATCGAGTCCACAATCTGGCCGTCGCGCATGTGGAGCACGCGATGGGCAAAGGCGGCGGCTTCGGGATTGTGCGTGATGAGAATCGTCGTCTGGCCGAGCTGCTGATTGAGCTGGCGCAGCATGTGCAGAACCGATTCGGAGTTTTTCGTGTCGAGGTTGCCGGTCGGCTCATCGGCCAGAAGGATTTTGGGTTCGTTGATGATGGCGCGGGCGATCGCCACGCGCTGCTGCTCTCCGCCGGAAAGCTCCGAAGGGCGATGACGCAGGCGGCCGGCGAGGCCGAGCATGCGCGTGACCACGTCGAAACGGTGCGGATCGAATCCGTCGCCGTGAATGTGCTGAGCGATGGCGATATTGCCGCGAGCATCGAGCGTGGGCAGCAGATTGAAACGCTGGAACACAAAGCCGACTTTGTGACGGCGGAGCTTTGTCCTGCCGGCGTCGGTCATTTCGGTGAGATCGTTTCCATCGAGCAGCACGCGGCCGCGCGTGGCTCGCGCCAAGCCGCCGATCACGTGGAGCAGAGTGGATTTGCCGCAGCCGGAGGGTCCCATGATGGCGATGAATTCGCCAGGCAGAACTTCCATTGCCACGCCGCGCAAGGCAGGGACTTCGAGAGCGCCGGAGCGGTACACCTTCCACAAGTTTTCGGTTTTGACAATCGGCTCCAAATCCGGCGCTCCGGGAATAAGGCTTTGAGGGTCTTCCGTAGCTATTTTAGCCGTCTCGCTGACGGCTGACCACGCTTCTCTATTCATAGGCCAATGCTTCCACCGGGTCCTTGCGGCTGGCGAGCCACGCGGGGTAGGTTGCGCCGGCGAGCCCCGCGCCGATCGCCAGTCCCATGGCCCGCAGGATCCAGCCAGGAGTGATCAAAATCGTGAGAGTGGGAAATAGCTCGCGCATAAAGAGGCGAGCGCCGTAGCTCATCAGGATGCCGGCGACGATGCCGGCGGCGCAGACGAGAGCCGTTTCCCCGAGCAGAGCGCGAACGATATAAGCCTTGGAGGCGCCAAGCGATTTCAAAATGCCGATGTCGCGAGTGCGCTCGATGATGGTGGTATACATCGAAAGAAAGATCACAAGGAAACCGATGGCGGCAGCGAGCGCGATCATCGAGCGGACGAAGGTATTGAGGCCGGGCACGTTTGTCGCGGTCATCAGCGAAAGGAATTCGCGGATTGGGCGAATCTGGTAGCGCGGCAGGAGCTGGCCGATCTCCTTGCTGACCAGGGCGGTTTGAGCCGGATCGTCGCATTTCACGTAGAAAAGCGAAGCTTTGTCGGGCGTTCCGGTGAGTTGGGCAAGCGTTTTCAGCTGGACGAAGACGCGCGCTCCCTTGCCGTGCTCGACGATGCCGGCCACGTGGAAGTTATGGTCGAGCAGATGGAGGGTATCGCCGGCTTCGAGATGCCGGGCTCGCGCGTACCAATCGTCCACGAGAACGTCGTCGGGCGATTCGAGGCGATGGCCTTGAAGATAGACGAAGCCGTTCGAAACGGCGTCGAAACTCGACGGATCGATGCCGTATACGACGTCGAGGCCGCCCGACGAGCTCAGCTCGACCAGCACCGGGGCGACCGCCTTCACGTGCGGGAGATCGGCGATGCGCGCCCCAATCGAAATCGGCATGGGCGCGCCGCTGAAAGCGAGAAACATCGAAGCCGACGGCGGCTGCACCATGATGTCGGCGCCCACGCCTTCGATCCGCTTGGCGACTTCGCGCAGCATTCCGTGCGTGAGGCCAACGATGAGGAGCACCAAAGAGACTTCGACGCCGACGGCAACCACGCTGACGAGCGTACGCAATGGCCGGTGGAGGGTGTTCCGCCAGACGAGTTCCGAGATCACGGATTGCCTCCGGCCGCGGGAACGCGGACGAGCGTGGTTCCCGCTGGCTGGGCCAGCTCGAAGCGGCTCGCGGGAACGGGCTGATTGAGCGTGAGGCGGTTGATCCGGATGCGCAAGTTGTAGTCTTCGCGCGGACGCGAGAGACGAACCTCGCGCGGGAACGCCGGCTCGCCGGGTTCGGCCGTCCAATCGGCGTAGCGGATGTCGGATTCCAGGCGGCCGGATGGGCCGAAAATCTCGATTCGGGTGACGCGCAGGTCGGCGCGATCGAACCAGACGCGGCGCTCGACGGCGAGCGATTCGCCTTCGCCACTCATCACGGTAAGGACGTAATCGCGTTCCGGCGGATTTTGCTCGATTTCCTGTTCGACGACGACGGGCGCTCCGGAAGGGATTTCTGGCCAAAGGAGGGCCTGAAGCAACGGCTCTGGGCGCAGGTTTTCGAGCGGCTTTTTGCCCACTTGCTCGAGCGACGCGGGACCCACCAGAAACCGCTTTTTCGAAGGAATGTACATGCGAAACGTCTTTCCGTCACTCACCATATCGAAAAGGTCGCTTCCCACCACCGGCGCCTGGCCGACGACGCGAATCGAATGGGGTTGCGCGGCCACAATGAAACCACCGATCTCCCTATACTCCTTGATGACGCCGGAAAAGGCCGATCCGGTTTCGGCTTCCATGCGCACCGCTGCCGCGATGGTACGGACGGCAGACGCCTGGCGGTTGTAAAGCGCGACGAGTTGGGCGAGCGAGGCGTGGCGCGCGGGAAGAGGCGCGGGCACGGCCACGCGCCGGGTACGGCTGGCGCAGCCGGCCGTGACACCCAGCATGCCGGCGCAGGCGAGCGCCGCCAAGTCTCTTCCGCTCAAGCGATTCCTTGCACCCCTGGCAAACCGACCAATTTAGCAACCGCGCCGAGACAGTGTCAATTCCGGTTTCCCGGGCTGTGCATATAAGAGACGGGGGTAGAACCAGAGGGATGGGCTCTGGCCAAGGAGCGCCAACGGCAGTGTCTCGCCGGGTCCGGAACCGCGGCTACATCAGCATTTCGACGGAAACCGGAAGCGGCTTGAGCGCGGCACGCAACCGGCGAGCCACTTCCGACGCCCAGAGTTCGTCGCTCACGATGGTCACCGATCCGGTTTCCGGCTCGCAGATGGCGCAAAAGAGGTAGCGGGGATAGGCCTGTTGATAGGCGTCGAGGCCGCGTTGGCGAATGGCGCGTTCCAGTTCGTCGTCGCCGGCTTCGACGGGAGCACCGGCGCGCGCGCCGAACGTTTCACCCTCGAACCGCTCGAACAAGCGGGCGAGCTCCTCGGGGTCGGATTCGGTGACGGCCAGGCCGCCCGCGGTGGTATCGCGGAAACGAATATCGTTTTCGCGGCAGAACTGGCGTATGCGGTCGAGATGGGCGAAGAAATCGACGGCGGAAGGCTGCTCGCCGGCTAGGCGCGTGAGCGCGAGGCCCCAGATTCGCGCCGCGTCGGGTCCGGTGACGGGCTCTTCGGTTTCGTCGTCGGTCAGCTCGAGGCCCACGGCGCGCACATCGGGGCCCAGATCGAGAGCTTCCACCGTCAGGCGCAACATCGCGTTATGACTCGACCGGGGAGTGATGGCCGAAGCGGCGCCGGAATTCGGGCGCCTGTTTCCGCAATTCGAGCCAATCGAAGAATGCGCCGGGATTTTCCAGCCAGAGTTTGAACCACAGGCTGACCTCCTCCTTTTCCTCACGCTTTTCCGGGGCCACTCTCGCATTGCGCGCAATCATTACGGCGCGGCGGCGTCCCAACCGGCCGACTTCGATGACGCGAGCTTCGCCGGCGTGGTCGCCCTGCTGACGGAATTTGCGTAAGAGCTCGTCGAGCCGGATCAGGCACATTTCCGCTTCCTCGAGAGTAGCGAAATGGAGCAGATCGCGGAATTCCTCCTCGTAGCGCGAGGGAGCCGGCTCGGGTGAGCGCCGGACGGGCAGGCCGGAAGCGGCGAGAACGGCGGCAATCTGCTCGGGCGCAATCTTACCGGCGGCGCCTAGGCGGGCGAGGACCTGGCGGCGAATCTGCTCGATTTCGGCCGAAGTGAAAATGCTGGAGCCGAGTTCGCGCGCGACTTCCAGAATCGTTTCGTTCCTTTCCGTTTCGGATATGCTGGTCATCGAAAGCTCCCGCTCCGGGGATCGTGGGCCTCGGCGGCGGCGACGCGCCCCGGAATGCGCGCGCGCGTCCTTTTCACCGAGGATTCTCCCGTGGCGTCCTTGCGTTTTTCCTCTTCCTTTTCGCGACGCAGCAACTCGCGGTATCGCTCGACGTTGCGCTGCTGTCCGGCGAAGGTGCGGCTGAAAACGTGGCCTCCCTTTCCATTGGCGACGAAATAGAGATAATCCACGCGCGCCGGATCGAGCGCGGCCTGGAGCGAGGCCATGCCAGGATTGCCGATCGGTCCGGGCGGCAAACCGTAATGGCGGTAAGTGTTGTAGGGCGAATGAATTTTCAAATTGGCCGGCACGAGCTTGCCGTCGTACCGGCCTTTCAATTTGAGCGCGTAGACCACCGAGGGGTCGCATTCGAGCGGGTAGCCGAGCCGCAGGCGATTCGTGAAAACGCCGGCGATGATCGGGCGCTCGGATTCCTTCGGCGTCTCTTCCTGGACGAGCGAGGCGAGCGTGACGACCTGTTCGAGGGTCAGCGATTTCGGCGGCGCGTCGTTTTGTGTGGCTTGCGCCCAGGCTTCGCGAAAACGGCTCACCATGGCGCCTACGATCGCCTGCGCGGTGGTATGGTGCGGGAACTGATACGTGGCGGGAAAGAGGAAGCCTTCGAGCGTGGGCGCGGTTGGCGCAATATCCCGGATGGGCGCGGGATTGCGCGCCGCGCGCAGGAACGCCGCGCGGCTAACGAGGCCGGCGCGCTGAACCGCGTTGGCAATGTCGAACATCGTCCAGCCCTCGGGAACCGTCAGGATGACCGTCCATACGCGGCCGCTGGCGATCTTGTCGAAAACCTCGGGCGGCCTCATCGAGCGATCGAAGCGGTATTCGCCGGCTTCGAGGCTTCTTCCGTGGTGCCAGCGGCTCCATAATTCGAAGGCGAGCGCGCTGCGAACCACTCCCTTACCCGCGAGGAGACGCGCAATCTCGTCCGTCGAAGCGCCTCGCGCCACGTTCACTACCGCGGCCTCGCCTGGATATCCGCGATAGGACGCCTCCCATTCAAAATAAAGCCATCCCGCCGCCGCAGCTGCCAGCAGGAATATCACGAGCATCATCCGACCGAGACGCCGCATGGTTAGCCGCTGCTTTCCCGCTTGCGCGCCAGGAAATCCTCCAGCAGAATCGCCGCCGCGATTTCGTCTTCGCCTCTCCCGCGGCCCAATTCCGGATGCGCTGCCTTCCATTCCCGCGCCGCCCAACTCGTCAGGCGTTCGTCCACAACTTCCACCGGCAGATGCAACGCGCGTTCCAGACGCCGGGCGAAACGCCGCGCTTCCCCGGCCATCGCGCCTTCGGTCCCGTCGAGCCGCAAGGGCAGGCCGACGACGATTCGCGCGACGCCACGCTCGCGCGCGATTTGCTCCAAGCGGGCCAGTTCTTCGGCCGCGCTCTTGGCTTCGATCGTCTCCAATGGCCGCGCAGTGAAACCCATGGCATCAGAAATCGCCAAGCCGATTCGCTTGCGGCCGTAGTCGATGCCCAGCACAACGCCGGTGCCGGAGCCAGGCGCGCGCTCTATTTGCGTTTGCTTTGCCAACACAACACCCATCCCAAAATTATAGCCCCACGGCTCGCCGGAAACGGGCAATGGAATTCCGTGGTGTTTCCCGAAAGAAGACCAGAGGGGTGGTTTCGGCGGGATCGCGAGCGCTACGGCCGGCGGCCCCGTTTGCCTTCCTGCCACAGGGACCAGATTCGGCGCGATTTCATCTCTTTTTCGAGGCCGGTTTGCGCGAGCAACGTCGCGATTTGCGCTCGAGATTGGCGCGGGCCAAGGCGCTCGGGCAGATCGGCGATACCGTAGGCAGTGAGAGCGGCCAGAGCGGCTTGATGTTCCAGAGCGGCGATGCGGGACTTGGTGAAAGCGCCGGAATCGGCGCCCGGCGCGCGGTTGGCCACAAGATTCGGCACACCCTCGAGCAGGAAATCGAAATTTTCATCGCCCAGTTGGGCGCCGTCGGTATCGTGCAGCGCGCCCAAAGGCGACGCCGGCACGAGTGCCTCGTGCAGGCGTTTCTCGATCGTTTTTCTGCCGCCAAGATCGTAGCCGGTGACGCGGCCTGCGCCCCGGTCGTAAAAAATCGCCGCGTCCACTCGGCCGAGCGCGGCGCGATGCCGCTTGACGTACGCCCACGCGCCGATCGTTCCCCGCTCGCCGCCGGTGAAGAGGACGAAGCGAACCGAACGCAACGGGCGCGTGCCGGCGGCGTGGATGGCGCGCGCCGCGGCGATCACGATCGCGGCGTTGCACGCGTCGTCGTAAGCCGAAGACGAATGATTCGAGGAATTGAGCGGCGCTCCGAGCAGAACGTAATCGTTTGGCTGCATGCGGCCACGGATTTCGGCTATCACGTCTTGGCCCTGAATCGGATGGCTCGCTGGGATTCCAATTTGCCGTAGGGCACGCGTGGAGAGCGTGTAGGTTTCTACATGGACGTCGTCCACGCCGGCCTGGCGAAACGCCGCCACAGCCCAGCGCACGGCTCGCGCTCCGGCTGCCACGCCGCTGCTTTGGCCGACAAGGTGATGCAGGTTTTCCGCAAACGAAGACCGGCCGAGCGCGCTTTGAATGATCGCCGGAGCAACGTCGGCGCAAGTGGGCGCCGTCACCGAGCAGCCGCCGCTGCCGACCGGCGGTTGCGGGCCAAGCTGGCCGGCGCTATTGATCTGCGGCAGGCTCGGCGGCGTGGTTTTCTGCTGTGCCGACAAAACGCCCGCCATCGCAGCGAGCGCGGCGATGAGTATCGGCAGATGGATCCATCGGTTCCGGTCTATTTTCACTTCGACGTCCTCGCGGATGCCCAGCGGCCATTGTAGCCCTTTCTTCGGCGCGCGACGCGGTAGTCGCACCAGTTGCGCCCCGTTTCTCGGCATGGTCAAGGCCGCTCTTGGCAATGCCGGAAAGGAATCTTCACCGCGAGGTTTGGCATCCCATCTTTCATCACGCGCGCAAGGAGGTCGAATGAGAAAACTGGTTTTCGCCGCCGCTCTATGGCTAGCGGTTGGCGCCTTTGCCCTGCCCCGGCCAAAGCCGAGAGCGTTCGCGGGACAAATTATGGACGAGCCCTGCGCCAAACAGGGCAACCACAAAATGGGCTATCAAATGACGGGTACGCACACGCCCAAGGATTGCACGCTGGCCTGCGCGAATGCGGGCTCGAGAATCGTGCTCTACGACGCGGCCACGAAAACCATTTACCTGCTTGACGATCAGGCAAAGGCGCGCGCTTTCGCTGGGCAAGCGGTGAAAGTGTTCGGCACGTACGATCCCCGCACGCGAACGATTCACATCGAAAAAATCGCTGCCGCACGGTGACGGGGCTTTCGGTAAGATGCCGGCGAGCGCGGAGGGCTGAGCGTGCGGAAGAAAGCGCTTTGGGTTGTGGCGATTCTGGCGGCTGTTTTCGCGGCGGTGGGGTTTTACGCGCTGGCTCATGCGAATATCAGCGCGCTGCCGAAACCCGGAGGCTTTGAAACCTCAATCGCCGTGCCCTTGCGAAACTGGCTGATTCGCCGCGCGGCGAGCGGACCGATTCCCCCGGCTCCTCCAGCGACGCCCGAATTCATTTCGCAGGGGGCGAATACGTTCGGCATGGCCTGTGCAACCTGCCACGGGCAGGATGGCCGGCATCCGACCGCAATCGGCAGCGGTCTGTACCCGCGCGCGGCTGATCTCGCCTCGCCGGAAGTGCAACAGTTATCCAATCGCGAGCTTTTTTGGGTGATTAAAAACGGCATCCGCATGACCGGCATGCCGGGCTTCGGCCGCACGCTGACGAACAACGAAATCTGGCAGTTGGTTGATTTCGTTCGCAGCTTGCCGAACCTGCCGCAAGTTCCCTAATTTCTGGATTTCGGCTGGCGCACAACGTTCCGGCCCGGAAATTTTCCTCGCGCGGCCCGCTATCGCCCCAGGCGGGAACGGGAAATGCGGGCGCCGGCATCGAACATCGCGTCGGCCACGCGAACCACCTGGGCCATTTCCGAAACGTCGTGAACGCGCACGATGTGTGCCCCGCCCAGCACGGCCGCGGTGACTGTTGCCGCCGTTCCCCATGCCCGCCCGGCCGCGGCTACGCCTCCCAGCGCATTCCCAATGAACGCCTTGCGCGATGGGCCGACGACAAGCGGGAATCCCAGGCGGCCGAGTTCCGGGAGCTCGGCCAACAGCTCGAGATTCTGCCGGAAATTTTTGCCGAATCCCATGCCAGGATCGACGAGGATCTGGTCGCGCCGCACACCGGCCTGGAGCGCGCGGGAGATGGCCGATTCGAGGCCCTTGCGGACGTCCGCCAGCGCATTGCGCGCGAAAGGACCGCGCTGCATCGAGCGCGGCCGGCCGCGCATGTGCATCAGGATTACGGCGAGACGCCGGCGGCGGGCAACTTCGGCCGTCGCCGGATCGCCCTCCAGCGCGGTGACGTCGTTCAGAATCTCCGCTCCGGCTGCGGCCGCGAGATCGGCAACCTGCGCCTTGCTCGTATCGATCGAAATCGGCACGGTAAACCGGCCGCGCAGCTTTTCGAGCACGGGCAAGACGCGATCTAGTTCCACTTCCGCGGGAACGGGCCGCGCGCCGGGCCGTGTGGATTCGCCGCCGACGTCCACGATATCGGCGCCCGCTCGCTCAAGGGCGAGGGCACGCTCGACGGCGGCATCGGGATCGAGCGTAAGCCCTCCGTCGGAGAAACTATCGGGAGTGACGTTCAGCACGCCCATCACGAGTGTGCGCTCGCCGAGCGCGAGCGTGCGGCCGTGCAATCGCAAACGGAATTTCCGCCTTCCGGTCATTTCGCGGAGACGCTTTCCCCGCAGGGTGCGGCAAGCGCGGAGGAGTGTAGGCGGTGCAAGGCGTCAGTCGAGATCGAAATCGCGCAGCGGCTTTTCCGCAGGCTGGTCTTTCGTCTTTTCGAGCGCTTCGGCGAACTTGCGGTTCAGCACTTCTTCCTTGTTGCGCTCGGCTTCGACCGACAGGCGGAATTTTTCCTCGCGCAGCCGGGTCTGCTCGCGGAGCATCTCGTCCACGCGGTCCAGGTCCACCTTGGGCGGCTTGGGCGCTTCCGCGTGCGAAAGCACGACGCCGAGTTCCCGATCCACGGTGAGCTTCGCCTGGCAGCACGGGCAAAGGATTTCGATGGCGGCGTTCTTCTTGGCCATGCGTCTATTGTACGCCAGCGCCGGGCAAGGGGATATTTCCGGAATGCGCCGGGGATGGCAAGCAAGCGGAGCCCAGCGCTTTGCGGTAAACGCGGGAATCCGCGAATCGCATGACGGGATGGAAGAGGACCGGACTCAGGCTGTCGCCGGCTTTTCGCCCTTGGTCAAGCCAGGGACGACGCGGGGCTCGGGCCGCGCCGCGATTTGCGGTTCCTTCGCCGGCGCGGGCTGAACGGGAGCGGGTGCGCTCGGCTTTTCCGGCAGCGGCGTGCCGTCGATGAGCATGCGCATTTCGTGCGCGTCGAGCACTTCGCGCTCGAGCAGCGCCTGGGCGATGCGCTCGAGAGCGTCGCGGTGGGTTTCCATGATGTTGCGCGCGCGCTCGTAGGCCTGACCGACGATCCGGCGCACTTCGCGGTCGATCAGGATGGCGGTGTCTTCGGAATAGTCGCGATGCTGGGCGATTTCGCGGCCCAGGAAAATCGCTTCTTCCTTCTTGCCGAAGGTGAGCGGCCCCATTTCGCTCATGCCCCATTCGCAAACCATCTGCCGGGCGATCTCGGTGGCGCGTTCGATGTCATTGCCGGCGCCCGTGGTGACGTGGTGCAGGGCGACTTCCTCGGCGGCGCGGCCGCCCATGAGCACGGCAAGCTGGGCCTCGAGAAATTCCTTGGAATAGGTGTGTTTGTCGTCGATCGGCAGTTGCATCGTGATGCCCAGCGCCATGCCGCGCGGGATGATCGTCACTTTATGCAGCGGATCGGCGCCCGGCGTGAGCGCAGCAACCAGAGCGTGGCCGCCCTCGTGATACGCCGTGGTTTTCTTCTCCTCGTCGGAGAGAATCATCGAGCGGCGCTCGACGCCCATCAGGACCTTGTCCTTGGCCATTTCGAGATCGGCCATCATCACGGTCTTGCGGCTGTTGCGTGCGGCGAGAAGGGCCGCTTCGTTCACCATGTTCGCCAGATCGGCGCCGGAAAATCCCGGCGTGCCGCGCGCGAGCACGGAAAGATCCACATCGGGCGCGATCGGCACCTTGCGCGTGTGAACGCGCAGGATCTCCTCGCGGCCGCGAACGTCTGGGCGAGGCACCACGATCCGGCGGTCGAAACGCCCCGGCCGCAGAAGCGCTGGATCGAGCACGTCGGGGCGGTTGGTGGCCGCGACCAGGATGACGCCTTCGTTCGATTCGAAACCGTCCATTTCCACCAGCAACGCGTTCAGCGTCTGTTCGCGCTCGTCGTGCCCGCCGCCGAGCCCGGCGCCGCGATGGCGGCCGACGGCGTCGATTTCGTCAATGAAGATGATGCAAGGCGCGTTCTTTTTGCCCTGCTCGAAAAGGTCGCGTACGCGGCTGGCGCCGACGCCGACGAACATTTCGACGAAATCCGACCCGGAAATCGAGAAGAACGGAACGTTCGCCTCGCCCGCTACGGCGCGCGCGAGCATCGTTTTGCCGGTGCCAGGAGGGCCCACGAGCAACACGCCCTTGGGAATCCGGCCGCCCAGGCGCTGGAATTTCTGAGGATCGCGCAGGAATTCGATGATTTCCTGCAACTCTTCTTTCGCCTCTTCAACGCCGGCCACGTCCTTAAAGGTCACTTTTTTCTGCTGCGGGGTGAGCAGCCGCGCGCGGGACTTGCCGAAACTGAGGGCTTTGTTTCCCCCGGCCTGCATCTGCCGCATCATGAAAATCCAGAGCGCGACCAGTATGATCAACGGGGCCACGTTGATCAGCATATTGAACCAGTCGCCGGTGCGGACTTCCTTGATGTTGATCGTCGCGCCCTTTTGCTGCAGCTGAGAGGTGATGTCGGAAAGGACTGTGCTCGGCACGATCACGCCGCGGAAATGCTCGGCGGGCTCGCGGTAATCGCCGCGAATCTCGGCGGTGCTCTGCGAAAGGTAGATCGTGACGTCCTTGATGTTTCCCTTTTGCAGTTGGGCGGTGAAATCGGTGTAGTTGGGCGTGAGGTCGCGGCTGGCTTGCGTGCCCGCCGACGCCATCTTCCAAAGGACGACCGCCAGAAGCACCATGATCAGCCAGAAGAGAATGGCTCGCCCTGTCGAATTAATCCCGCTGCCCGACCTTCTCACGTTTAGCCTCTCTTTGGACCCTCGTCCACGCCCAAGCGCATAGCTCTGAAATCAGTCTCGCCTTATGTTCCTAGCTATTTAGATGCGCTAGCTTCGCGTTCGGTGTCACGGGTCGCGCCCTTCGCCCCGCTGGCAGCCGCTTCTTCCCAAACGACTAACGCCACGCGCGTCCCCGGCCCCGCAGCATGTTCAGCCGATACCGGCAAACCGCTTGCCCAGACCGGCTTTCCGCCGCTCGTCAGCACGGGCCAAAGGGCGCGCTCCCGGGCGGCAATTCGTCTTTCGAGGAGCAAACGCTTCAGTTTTTCGCTGCGACTGCGGCCCACCGGACGATAAGCGTCTCCAGGGCGCCAGTTGCGCACCACCAGAGGCTTTTCGAGCAGGCCCGCGTCGAGCGCCCCTGCTGTCTCTTTGTAAGTTTCTCTCCCGGCCGCGGGCCAGTCAATCAATTTCAGGCGCAGCCGCTTGGCGGTTTCGGCAATTTCCACGACCACTTCCCCGTCACCCTCCGCTTGCGGATCGGCGGAATAGAGGTACGAACGGGACGGCAGGGACGTTCCCTGCCGAAGGGCCGCGGCGCTGAAGACGATTCGGTCCAGCACACGCTCCACGCTCAGGCCCTTGCCCAGTTCCAGGCGGCTTCCGCTGGTTCCCTGGCGAGCCAATTCCAAGACTTGCTGAACGTGCCCGGCGTCCAACCCGCGCGGGTCTCGGGTCACCTCGCGCGCGCCACGCTGCACCAGACGCGCCGCCAGACCATCCCTGGCATCGTCAGTGAGGAGCTCGGACCACGGGGCAATCAAATCCTTGGCCTGAATCACTACGGCTGATTGTTCCATCCGAGCGAGGGCGGCAAAACGGCTCTCGACAAGGGCATCAAGAACGGCTTCGTCGCGCCGCGCCAGTTCGGCCAGCCGGGCCAAGCGAACCACAATTTTCGGGCTAAAATCTGCCTCCATGGCCGGGAGCAGATTTTGACGGATTCGTGCTCGCAATCGTGAAGTGTCGAGATTCGTTTCGTCCTCGCACCACGCCTGGCCACGCTCGTTCAGATAATCCCGCAATTCCCCTCGGCGCACCTCGAGCAACGGCCGCACCACCGAGCCCAGCACCGGATGGATTCCTCCCAGGCCGCGTAATCCCGATCCGCGGCAAAGACGGCCCAGAATCGTTTCGGCTTGATCGTCGGCCGTGTGGCCGGTGGCGACGCGAGTGGCAAAGCGGTCCTGAACCACTTGTCGGAAAAAGGCGTAGCGGTGTTCCCGGGCGGCTTCCTCGATGTTCTTGCCTTGTTTTTGCGCTTCAGCCGCCACATCCTCCGAACGAACTAAACAGGCCAGCCCGCGGGAGGCCGCGAATTCGCGTACGAAGCCCTCATCCGCTTCGGCCGTGCCCAAGCGTAATCGGTGATTGAAGTGGATCACGGCCAGCGTTACCCCGAGCCTTTCGCGCAACTCCTCGAACAAGAGCAGCAGAGCAACCGAATCGCCTCCGCCCGAAACGGCCACGGCAACACGGTCACCCGGCGCGACCATCCGGTGGCGCTGGATGTCATCGAGAAGACGCATTGCGAGAGCGGAAAGCATGATCTTCGGCGGGTAAAGCCCTCGCAACAATGGTATCAAGGACCGGACGCTTCACGGCAGGGAAGAACGTTCCGGGGAACCAATGGCGAAGGCAAAAGCGGAAGGAAACCCGCAAGGACGCGGGAAGAAGACAGGACCCGGCTCTTTACGATCCGGAGGAAAGCAGCGTGCGGCTATAGGCCATGCGTTGGTCAAGAGCGGTAGCCGCGAAATAGGCGCAAGAAGCCCGCTCCCGATTGAGCCACTGCGCCATACTGGCCATCACGCCACCGGGCATCTTCGTCAAAAGCGAAAGGAGGACGCCCAACGTAGCGAAATAGGCGCGGACGGCGCGGATGCCCATCAGATCGTTGCCGGAGCCCGGACACAGCTCAACAAGTTGGAGCAAGCGATCGAACTGCATCGCTTCGACGCCGTGCCCGGAAAGCCCGGTGATTTCGCGGACATTTTCGGAAAGCTTCAGCTTTCCGGACGCCGCAATCAGAGACCGCGTGTAGAAGACAAAGAACTGCACGAACGCGGCCAGCGAAACAACCAGTATCAGTGCTGCAATCATCGCTCTGCGGTCGCCTCTCTCACTAAATGAGCGGGCGCAAGCCGCGCGCCCTCTGGAACACGCGTGAAGGTGTAAGCCCAAGATGCCATCAGCAGCAGACTCAAGACGGGGAACAGGTCGCCGCACACGATATGCAGGGCGGGGAACAGATTCCGGGTAGCATACAGGGCTGCAGTCCCACTGAAATACACGCCCAGTGCAAGCACGAGCTGCACCAACCGAATTCGAGTCTCACGAAGCCTGAAAACCGCCGCCCATAGCAAATACGTTAGAACCAGCCCCACGAAGTAAAGGTCCTGTGAGAGTTCGTTGGCGAAGAGGGCGCTCATTTGGCCGGGGCTCCCGCGGACGACGAAATAAGAAAACAGGGCGGTCAGACCCAGCAAGAGCATTGCAGCTCGCCGTGTGTACCTCTGAACCCAGGTGCGCTCGAACACCTGCTGACAAAGGTGCATGATCGTCAGGTACATAAAGACAGTGAGCAATGCGTCCGTGTAGAAGTAGAACGCTGAATACTGCGGAGAGCTTTGGCCATAGCGGCTAAGCACAAGATACTGAAGCGGCTCCCTGAGCGCCGTCGCCCCAACGAACAAACCAATGCTAAGGTATTTGGAGGCGGATCGGGCAAGAATACATCTCAGGAACACATACACTTCTAGCAGGAAGGTTGCCGCCCATACGACCGAACCAAAAAGATCCATTTAGAAAGCAAGTTCTTTCTGGCCGGCCTAGCTACCCAGCTTCAAGGACAGGGGCCCCGAAACGGCGACGGCCTAATTCAGGCCCTTGCTGCCCTTGTACGTAGGATAAGGACCGCCGCCCCAGCGAGCGATTACCGCAAGACCGCCCGTCGGATACGGGCCACCACCCCACGCAGCAAGAACCGGCTGCGCTTTAGCGGCCGACGCGCTAACCGTCAGATTCCTCACGCCCATCGCCGCAACCAAGGTCAACATTGTGAAAACAACAACTACCAGCCACTTTTGCATGACACATCGCCTCCGGTAGAGATAACTCACCCAAGGCAATATATCCCGCAAAAGCTGACTGTGTCACAAAGACGACGAGCGTGTGTCTAAACGGTTAACCCGGACTCCTCCATCCCTGGCTATTGGCCAGCCTTCTTTCACTTTGCTACGCCGCCAGCCTATGCCTTTCGAGTCATCATGTCAATAGGCCTGCGGTACCTAAAAGTCAATACCTCTGGAGGATTCGGTTACCCTTCAACGAACAGGTCCTGGAATCATCGAATAACTGTACTGGAACCATCGACCACACCGGAACGCTCCCTCCCCATCGGATTTTGCTCTGATTCACCCTCCGGGGCCCTGTTCCCTGTATTTTGGCTCCCGGGTTCTGCCGTCGGCTGGTTTTTCCATGCCTCAATCCTGGCGAGTGGCTTGACACCTTTTGGACGCCCCTCTTACCATCGGTGAGTTTCCTGCCGGTGTAGCTCAGAGGTAGAGCGAGGGTCTCATAATCCCTAGGTCGTGGGTTCGAGTCCCACCGCCGGCACCACTTCCCTTCTGTGTCCAGCCCGGAGACATGGGTAACAGAATGTACCGGTCACATAGGTGACACTCTTGGGCCGAACGGGCTGTCGCCCGGTTCTCGCGTCCCGCTCGAAATCCGGTTATTCTCACGGGCGCGCGATGGATTCCGAATCGTCTGACAACACGGTATGGGTCCTGGGCAACAGGCGGGCCGGGCGCGCCCGTGCCGGCAGGCTTGCGCCGGCGCTCGAGCGTCTGCTGGAAAGCGGAGGATTTCGAGCCAAATTCTTCTGGCCCTCCACCCGAGAGGAAATGCGCGCGCTGGCGGCGGAAGCGGCGCGATGCGGCCACAGGAAGCTCGTGGTTGTCGGCGGGGACGGAACGCTGCTCGATGCCATCAACGGGATTCACGGCAGCGGAATCGAGCTAGGCATCATCCCCGCGGGAGACGCCAACGACGTTGCGGCTGCACTCGGTCTGCCGCGAGATCCTCTCGTGGCCGCGCGGCTGCTGTTCGATTGGCATACGCGGCCGGTGGATCTGGTCCGCGCAAAGTGCGCGGACGCGGAGGCGAGGCTTTACGCCGGTGTGGGCGGCGCGGGACTGGATGCGGAAGCGGCGCGTCTGGCCGGGGGGCGCTTCCGGTTCCTGCCGGGACGCGCGCGTTATCTGGCCGGGGCGCTCCAGGCATTTTCGGGGCGCCGGGCGTTTGAAGTCACGCTCGATTTCGGAGGGCAAATCTATCGCGGCCCGGCGGACATGATCGCGCTGGCGAACGCCGCGTCATACGGAGGTGGAATTCAGATCGCACCGGGTGCGCGGATGGACGACGGCTGGCTGGACGTGGTCGTGGTGGAAGCGCTGAGCTGGCCAAAGGTGCTTTGGGCGCTGCCTGCGTTGTGCTGGTCGGGCGGCATGGGCGGTTTGCATCCGCTGCGATTTTCCGCGCGGCAACTCAAAATCCAAGCATCGCCCGGCGTCGCTTTCCACGGGGACGGCGAGCCGTTCGGGCACGCGCCCATCGAGATTGAGCTATTGCCGGGAGCCTTGCGCGTGGTGTGCGCGGCGGTCGCCGCGCCGTGATCGCTTCGTCGCGAGCTACTTCTGCGGTTTTTTCCGATCCACTTTCAGGTCGAGCAGGATATCGTGCCGGCTATCGTAGCTGGAAATGGTCCGAGTGATCGACGTCAGATTTTCATGCTCGGCGTGGATCTGGTAATCGGCGTTGGGATCGAGTCCGCTGAAGCGATAGTGGCCGTGCTGGCTGGAAATGTAGGTGCGGATGGACATCGTGCGCAGGTTCTTGAGATAGACGACCGCGCTGGGCATGGGCGCGTTTCTGGCGTCGAGGATGGTGCCGTGCACCGTGCGCAATTCCTCGTCTCTTTGCCTGGCCGAAGCCGCGGTCGCCAGAACTCCTAGCAACGCGACAACCGCCAGCGAGCTGAGAACCAGGAAAGGCAGCCGCGCCCTGCGTATTTGGGTCGAAGGAACCATGGGTCACCACGCTGGCGCAGGAAGCGCCGCATACTGGGATGGCGGACCGGGCCGAAAAGGCTGCCGGATCGATTTCCGCCAACCGGTTACCGCTCCTCTTCGTCGTCCTCTTCTTCGTCCTCGTCGTCTTCCTCGGGATCCTCGTCGTCCTCTTCTTCGTCCTCGTCCTCGTCTTCGAGAGACTCTTCGCCTTCGTCCTCAAGTTCGTCGGCGTCTTCCGAAACCACGTTGAGTTGAACCGGATGGATTTGTACGACTTCGAGTTCGACGTCGCATTCCGGACAGGTCATGATTTCGCCCTCTTCGACTTCGTCTTCGTCCAGATCGATTTCCGCATCGCAGTCGGGACAGCGAGCCACGGTATCTTTCCTCCTTCTCGCCTCGCTTCGCCCGGTTCCGTCGGCCGGCTCCGGAGCTTGCGGGGTATTATATATCGCCGCCGGGAAATGCATCTTTCCGAGGATAGAACGGTGAAGGCATCCGGGGAATACCCCGAACGGCCGGTGGTCGGCGTGGGCGGGGTGGTGATTCTTGAGGGACGAGCGCTGCTGATTCGGCGCGGGCACGAACCGCGCAAGGGGGACTGGTCCATCCCGGGCGGAAAGCTGGAGCTGGGGGAAACGATCGTCGAGGCGGTTCGCCGGGAACTGAGCGAGGAAACCGGGCTCGACGTGGAAGTGGGCGAACTGATCGAGGCGCTCGAGCGAATCGAATGCGACGCCGACGGTCGCGTGCGATTCCACTTCCTGATTCTCGATTACCGCTGCAACGCGCTCGCAGGGCATCCGGTAGCGGGTGGAGATGCGCTGGACGTGGCGTTCGTCGCGGAAAACGAGCTGGATAAATACGCGCTCAGCGAGGACGTTCTCCGCGTGGTGGGCAAGGCGTTCGAAATGTGGCGCGCCGGGAAGTGACGGGAGCGGCCGCGACGGACGGCGCGGCGGGGATTGCTGGTTCAGCCGGCAACCGCTTCGGGAATCCGGCCAAAGCGGCGATCGCGCCGGCGGAATTCCTCGAGCGCCGCCTCGAGATCGTTGCGCTCGAAATCCGGCCACAATTTCGGCGAGAAAACCAGCTCGGCATAGGCCGATTCCCACAGCAGAAAGTCGCTTAGGCGTTGTTCGCCGCCGGTGCGGATCAACAGATCCACGTCGGGCGCGGGGCCGTCGCCATGATTCGCCAGACCGAGGACGCGAGCGAATTCGCGGCGCGAAATTTCGAGGCTGGAAATCATGCGGCAGGCGGCGCGCAGGATGGCGTCCTGCGCGGAGTAGTCGATCGCCAGCCGGAGGTAGAGGCTGCGGCCGGCAGCGGTCTGTTTTTCGATCGCGGCAATAGCGGCGCGCAGGCCTTCGGGCAGGCGGTCTCGCCGGCCGATCGCACGCAGGCGAATTCCGGCCGCGCGGAAGCGATCGGCCTCGTCGCGGAAGAAGGATTCGAGCAGGCCAAGCAGGCTGGCCACCTCGGCCTGGGGCCGCTCCCAATTATCGGCGGAAAAAACGTAGAGGCTCAGCATGCCAATGCCGCAGTCCGGAGCCGCGCTCACCAGCCGGCGCACCGCCGCAACCCCTGCTTCGTGCCCAGCGGTGCGGGCGAGACCTCGCGTGGCTGCCCAGCGGCCGTTCCCGTCGGGGATCACCGCCACGTGGAGCAGCCGCGGTTCGCCATTTCCATTTCCATAATGCGGTTTCACGATCCGGTTGGGGTCCATTGCCACTTTCCTCTCAGGTTTCCCGCGTGAGGCGGATAAGCGCCTCCATATGGTCCAGATACCGTTCGAGAGCTTTTCGTCCGGCGCCCGTGAGCCGGTATTCGGTTTTCGGCAAGCGCCCGGAGAAGGATTTCGTGCAGGCCACGTAGCCGGCTTCCTCGAGCTTGCGCGCGTGGACGCTAAGGTTTCCATCGGTCGTGCCCAGAAGCTGCTTCAATTCCCGGAAAGTGAGCGAACGATTCACCGCGAGCGCGCTCACCACGCCGAGCCGAGTGCGTTCGTGAATGAGCCGGTCGAATTCGAGCGCGCCTTCACCGCGTTCGCGCGCGAATTGGCGCAGCGGGCGCAGTCGCGCTTCCGCCGCCGGAGTTTCCTTCTCGGCCAGGGCCTTCTTACCCACCGTATCGCCTCGCAATCAGGGTCCCGAAAATCACGTGCAAACCGCCGAACCCGGCGGCCATAAACGCGTCTCCCCAGGCTGCCGGAGAAAACAACGCGACCGCTCCCAGAACAAGGAAGCAGAGCCCCATCAATGGCACGATTTCGATCGAAAATGCGCCTCCAGTGATCACCGCCGTGCCGTAGAGCGCCAGCCACATTCCTGGTAAAGACGTCACCAGCCCGGCGCGCCAGAGCACCGCCGTCAAAAGCGCGCCGACGGCGATCGGCGGCGCAAAGCTCAATGCAAACCGGCGACCCGGGCCGCTCAGCAGCGGCACCCCGGCCGATTTCGCCTTCCAGGCGACCGCCCAGATCCCGACGATGGCGGCGAGCGCCGCTTCCACCAGCCAGACAGTGATCCAAGCGGCGCGTGATGTCTGGTTCCAGGCCACCGCGGCCGCTCCAAACGCCGTCAGGCCGACGATCACGCCGCCCCAGCCGGGGACGGCGGTGAACGAGCCGGCGCGTTCGAGGGTGTCGCGGATGTAGCGCAACTCCTCGCGGGCGCGGGCGTCGATCGGGATGGGATCGGACGGCGTGCCGGAGCGGTGAGGGAAGCTCATGAGACGAGGGTACTTCAGTCTATAATTTCGTCAAGTACTTTGTGTCGTAAAGATGCACGGGCGGGGTTCTGGAACCCTGCCCGCGCAACCACCGGGAGAAACCGCCTAGCGCAGAATCGTCATGTTCTGCAGCATCTCGATCCGCTTTTCGAGCGGCGGATGGGTGCTGAAGAGGTTGGCCATGGTACGCC
>JAKASX010000044.1 GCA_021818865.1 Acidobacteriota bacterium | reverse complement strand
TCCGCCGCCTCGTCACTCGCTGGGAGTTTCACGAGGCCAACTTCCTGGCCATGCTCCAACTCGGCTGCCTCATCATCCTCTTGAGGCATTTATGAGATGCGCTCTAGACGTTTTGCGGACGGTGCAGGCCTGTCAACCCCACGGATCGAGCGGCGGCTCCTGCCAGGCGCTGATCGATTTCTACAACAACTTCAAGGCGATGGACCGGCACATCTTGACGATGAACAACGAGCAGCGCGCGGAGATGACCGCCGATGCGCTCGACGGCATCGCCGGCGCGTTTGCCGGGTATCGCGGCCGCAAGAGTCTGATCTGGATTTCGGCGTCGTTCCCGCCGCTTTATCCCGGCGGCCCCAATTTCAAGATGCCGTGGTCTGCCGAAAACCAGCTGCATCATGCCGCCGATCTGCTGAACGAAGCACGCATATCGGTCTACCCCGTCGATCCGCGCGGTTTGATGGTCGGTCTGACGCCCCACCCGAGCACAGCCGGCCAAGCAGAACTCGAGTTGCAGGGGAGACACAACTACTTCGAGGATTCTCGGGATTACTACCAGAATTGGGAGCGGAACGTTCGCTCGCCGCTGTACAACGTGTTTTCCACGCAAGCGACGATGCGCACCGTCGCGAAAGCGACCGGCGGCGTCGCGTTCTACAATTCCAACGATGTTGTTCGTGCCATCGCGCAGGCCGCGGCGGACGTGCGAAATTCCTACGTTATCGGCTACTATCCGACGAATTCGGATTGGAACGGGAAATTCCGGCATATCAAAGTGGACGTGGCGGAAAAGGGCGTGACGCTGCGATATCGGCGCGGTTATTACGCGATTCCCGGCTTCGCGCGCAGCGTGGCCAAACCGAAAATTGCGCCGAATGCACAATTGCAGGCCGCGCTGCTCGACCCCTTGCCGGCGACGGCGCTGACGTTTCGCGTTTCCGCACCACCGCCCGCGGCGAGCGCGCATCCGGAAGCGACCGGGCAAATCCTGCTGCCCGCAGCGAGCGTGAATTTGGGTGCGTCGTGCTCGCTCAACGTGAGTTTTCGGGTTGCGGCTGTTACGCCCGCCGGCACGATTGCCGCGGAACGAGGGAACGACGTTCGACGGCATTTCAGCACGCAGCAATGCACCTCAGCTCAGCGCGGCACGCTTGCGTTCCGCTACGAATTGCCGGTCAAGCCCGGGCGGTATCAACTGGAATTTCTGGTGCGAGACAATCGCACGGCGGCGCTTGGCCGGGTGGATGTGCCCTTGCAGGTTCCGGCACGGTAGTCCGGTTCCTCACCGGAAAAGCATCGGGGCGAAGGAGCTCTTGCTTGCAGGGACTGGGGCGCTTGCGTTGCTATCGCTGTCATTTTCTGACAATGCGCCACCGTCGGCAGCTCCGCCTCGGGATTGTCGGGAACCTTCGCTGCGCTCAGGGTGACACAACCTTTTGCTATACGGCGGCTTAGCGACCGGCCCTGGGCGGGAAATGCGGAACGGGCTGCGTTCTCCCTGGGTGGCGGGTCTCGAACTTCGCGGTTTCCCTAGAATTTATCGGGGAAGAGGAACGTTTTTTTGGCCAGGTCGGATTGGAGGGTTTCGGGGCGGTAATAACGATTCAGAATGTCTTTCCAGTTGAGGAGTTCGGGATTGGCGGCGGCGAAGGCTTCCCACGGCTGAGACTCGGGAGCGCGGGCCATGCGATCGCGGATCAGGAGCAAGAGCGCCCAAGTAATCGTTTCGCTGTAGAGATTCGGGAGGCCCTTGGCGATGGCGAGACGGCGAATCGAGTCGGAGAACCGGGCGATCGCATCGGCTGGAGTGTATTTGCGGAAAAAAAGGAAGGCCATTCTCACGTGGTCGGCATGGTGAAACGGGCCCTCGGGCAACGTGCAAGTTTCGAAGCGCTCCATCCATTCGGCGTCGGTCATCGCGAACCTCCGGGCGTCAGCGTTTGGGCAAGCCCCGGCCAGCGCCGGTTTCAGGAAAGGATTGGCTGGGAGGCCTGGACTCGAACCAGGATAACCAGATCCAGAGTCTGGTGTACTACCGATTGTACGACCTCCCAGCAGGGGGAAAGTGCTGGAAAAACCTGCCACGACAAGCCCTTTGCGTTGCCGCAAAAGCGTCCCGCCCCACACGCCCGCCGAGCAGATTCCTCGCTGCGCTCGGAATTACACACGGGGTCCGGCTTTGGCGAACGCCAGAAGAAACTGTAAACGGAGAGCCGGGAATCGTCAACTGCGGCCGGCGGGAACCAGGCGCTGATTGCGGACGTAGAAGGCCGAGCCACGCCAGAAAATGCGGCGCGTGAAAAAGCTCATCACCCAGACGGCGAGGCCGAAAACGTCGCGCAGCGGAAGCAGCCAGAGATAGCGCTTGAGGACATGGTCCTGCAGGCCGACGACGCCGATTTGCCATGCGACGGCAAGGCGCAAAACGACGTAAGCGCCAAGATAGACGGCGGAAATAGGCCAGGAGGGCGCGACGAGCGCGGCGACGACGGCCCAGGGCAAACCGAACGTGAAGATCAGGCCGACGTGGCCCCAGGGACGCGAGTGGCGCGTGGTGAGCGCCCAACGGACCTGATGGCGGAAGCATTCGCGCAACGTCTGGCGGGGAAAAACGGTGATGATCGGCCAGCGGCACAATTCGACTTTCCAACCCCTGGCGGCGATGCGATTGCCGGTTTCGAAATCGTCGGAATAGTGGTCGGCGAGCACCTCGAAACCGCCGATATCCTCGAGCGCTTTGCGGCGGACAGCCATGGTGGCGCCGAGAGCGAATTTGACGCCCTCGAGAAGCCAGGCGACGAGGACGCCGGGCTGGAATTCGGTGGAATTGCCCATGACCTCGAGTTCGGAAGCGAAGGAATCGCCGGCGAAGCCGCGATAGACGCAGGTGACGGCGCCGACGGAGGGTTCGCGAAAGAGGCGGGCGATGGAAGTGAGGTAGTAGGGTTCGACGCGGATATCGCTGTCGCTGACGATGAGGAAATCGTAGCGGGCTTCGCGGACCATGCGGACGACCTTATTGACCTTGTTATTGGCGCCGAGATCTTCGGCTCCAACGAGCAGCCGAATGGAACGGTCGGGAAAATCGCGCATGATCTGGCGGATCACGGGAACGGCGGGATCGGTTTCCTCGGAGACGCAGAAGAGGAT
The DNA here is from genome assembly GCA_021818865.1 of Acidobacteriota bacterium. GTDB lineage: Bacteria > Acidobacteriota > Terriglobia > Acidiferrales > UBA7541 > JAKASX01. The sequence continues at coordinate 27,084 of JAKASX010000044.1, read as the reverse complement.
TTCGTATTCGCCGGGATAATTCTGGCGGCAGAAGCTGGCGAAATTCTGGTAGGGGTCGCGGTCGAGGCCGCGAACGGGCTTGAGGACGCTGACGGGAGGGGTGAAATCGGCGGGCGGCTCGGGCGGGCGATGGGAAAAGAAGCGATGGCCGCTATAGAGGACGAGCAGGTAGTAGACGAACGGAGCCAGCGCGACAAGTAAGATCGCCCAGCGAATCCACTCCAGCATGGCGGCTCATCCCACCCAGACCAGCACGACGCCCAGAACGACGAGCAGGACGCCGATCCAGCGGACGTGGCTCACTTCCTCGCCCAAAAAAAATTTGGCCATCAGCGCACCGACGACGTAGCTGAGCGCGGTGAGCGGGACGACGAAGCTGACATTTTCGCGAGAGAGGAGCGTGAGCAGGGAGAAAAAGGCGACCGCGAGAAGGGCGAGGCCCAGCCACATCCAGGCGCTGCGCATGGCGCGGCCGAGGACGCCGAGGATGGCGCGGGGATGAAAATGGTGCACCTCGCCGATCTGCTTCATCGCGCGTGTGACGGAGATTTCGCCGGACGTGCCGGCGAAAACGACGATGCCGAGAAGAAGCGCAACGCCCATCGCTCAGTTCTCCTGGGTGGTGCGGGTGGGAGTGCGGCTGACGAGAAACACGCCGAGGCAGATGACGGCGACGCCGATCCAGCGGAGGTAGGGAACCGATTCGCCGAGCGCGACCCAACTGAGAAAGGTGACGACGGCGTAGCTGGAGGCGGAAGCCGGGCTGACGAAGCTGTAATCGGCCCAAGACAGAACGAGCATGTAGCAGATGAAGAAGACGATCAGGCTGGTCATGCCGAGCCAGACCATTTCATTCTGAAAACCGCGGCGCAGGCCGTCGAAGATGGAGGCGGGCGAGGCGAGCGAGAAGCCGCCGGATTCCCGCATCCCCTTTCCGAGCATCACGTCGCCGGACGCTCCGAAGAGGATCATCAGGGCGATCATGACGTAGGTTTTCAAGCGAAGGCGCCGGGCAAGACTCATGCTCTTTGCGACTCGCTCTCCACTCGAACGGGGGGCGCGGGCTGGATTTCCGGAACGACGATCGAGCCGGACTTCGGCGGGCCGGCGTCCGCGACCTTGCGCGCCCAGCGCCAGCGCTCGGAACGCAGACGGAGGAAGGAGACCGCTTCGTGGTAGAGGCGGCTGCGCTCGTGGGAATCCCAGAGGGCGTTGCGGAGGATCCGCCAAACGACGCGCGGGCGGAAATAATAGGAATCGTAGAAATGGTTGACGGCAGCCATCATCTGCTCGCGGCCGAGGCCGGGGTATTCGAGATGGGGCAGTTGGTGGCCGGAAGCGTCGGCGGCCGCTTCCGAGGCGAGGAAGTTACGGTCGCGGGCCCAATTGTAGAGCTCGGTGCCTGGATAGGCGTGGGCCATGGAAACCTGGATGGTTTCGCAATCGAGTTCCTTGGCGAATTCGATGGTGCGCTCGATGCTTTCCGGGGTTTCACCGGGCAGGCCGATGATGAAATCGCCGTGGATGACGATGCCGAGCTGCTTGCAATTCTTGACGAAGGCGCGGGCCTGCTCGACGGTGGCGCCTTTCTTGATATTTTTGAGGATTTTCGGATCGGAAGATTCGAAGCCGACGATGAGCAGGCGGCAGCCGCCGTCGGCCATGGCCTTGAGCGACTCGTAATCGCCATGAACGCGGGAGGTGCAGCTCCAGCGGAGGCCGACCTTTCCGAGCAGCTTCGAGAGCGCGATGACGCGATCCTTGCGGATGTTGAAGGTATCGTCGTCGAAGAAGACTTCCTTGACCTGCGGGAAGAGCTTGGGCACGAGGGCGAATTCCTCGGCGACGTTTTCGACGGCGCGGGTGCGCCAGGCGTGGCCGGAAAGCGTCTGGGGCCACAGGCAGAAAGTGCACTGGGCCGGGCAACCGCGGGCGGTGTAGAAGCTGATGAACGGATGGAGCAGGAAGGGAACGTTGTATTTTTCGACGGTGAGATCGCGCTTGTAGGTGTTGACGGCGAAAGGCAGATCGTTCAATTCCTCGTGGAGCAGCGGGCGCGAGGGATTGTGGACGATGCGGCCGTCCTGGTTGCGATAGCTGACGTTGGGAATCTCGGAAAGCGGCTTGCCTTGGGCGAAATCCACGACGGCGTGATCGAATTCGCCGCGGACGACGAAATCAATATCGCGGCTGGCGAGCAGGCTCTGAGCGGGCAACACCTGGACGTGGGGGCCGACGAAAGCGATCTTGATGTCCGGCCGGGACTCCTTCATCGCGTGGGCGAACTTGACGTCGCTATCGAATCCGACGGTGGAAGTGAAGAGAACGACGAATTCGTAGTCGCGCGAGATGCGAATCGTTTCCGCGCCGGAAACGTTGTGCGGAGGGGCATCGAGCAGGCGGCTGCCCGGCAACATTCCGGCGGGATAGGTCAGCCAGACGGGATACCAGAAGGAGGCGATTTCACGCGTCGCCGGCCAACGGGAACTGGCACCGCCATCGAAACCTTCAAAACTGGGCGGATTCAACAGCAGTGTCTTCATAACAGACGACATAAGCGCGTTTCCTCCCCACTCGAAAGGCTTTACGCCGGAAACAGGTCGAAGACTTCATTTTACTCGATGAGCCGAACTCCCGAAAGGCACAATTCCGGCCGGGGTTCCCGGCGGCGAGGCCGAGGTCCGGTCGGACCCGGAGACTTCAGTGGAGCAGCTCAGCGAGCTGGCCGGTGGTACGCATCAATCTGAGCTGCGCTTCCTGACCGTCGAAATTGACCGCGAGAAAGTTCAGCCACTTTTCGCTTTCGTCGAGGCGACTTTTTTCGACCGCAGCGAGGGTCGCCTGGCCTTGATTGTATTGCGACTGAACGACTTGCAGCTGTTCCTGTGCCAGTTTCAATTCCAGACGAGCGACATTGCGCGCCGCGTTCTGGAAGAGCGTTTGCCGCCTTTCCTGCCGTACTTGGATTTCGAGGGCGCGGCGCTGGTTGCCCAAATCGGCTTGCGCTTCCTCGTAGCGGCTGCTGGCGAGGGCGATGGCGGCGGAGGTGCGCGACTGGAAGACGGGGATATTGATCTGCACGCCGACGTTGAGGTTATTGCGCTGGAAATTGCGATAGAACTGATCGTAATTGTTGAATTTGCTGAGAATCATGTATTGGCCGACGAGATCCACGGTGGGCCAATAGCCGCCGCGCTGCCCCTTGAGAAGATCGAGCTGCGCCTGAGTTTCGAGTTCCGCCTGGCGAATGCTGGGGCTGTGGGACAAGGCGAGGATCATAAGCTGCGGGGTGGCGAGGGTGGTTTCCGGCGGCAATTTGGCGTCGGTGACGACGATGGGGGCGTCTTCGGGAAGGCCCATCATCGAGCGCAGGTCGTCGTCGAGGAGATCCTGCGTATTCTGGAGCGAGAGAATGTGCTGCTCGATTTCGGCCTGGGAGAGCTGGGCTTGAGTTTCGTCCATGGGGAGTTCGAGGCCGGCGCCGACGCGTTCGGCGGTGATCTGGACGACCTTGGCGGCGCTCAAGCGCTCCTGCTGAAGCAGCTCGAGGGAACGGCGAATTTCGTTCAATTGCAGATAATCGGACGCGGCCTGAAGAATGACCTGATCGCGAGCGGTTTCGATGGCGACGCGCTGCTCACGGGTGCGCACCTGGTCGGCCTTGACGGCGCCGTGGGCTGGCGGATCGAAGAGCTTCTGAACGTAGGACAGGCTGAAGACGCTGGGGGCCTGACCGCCGGGCATCGAAGGGAAACCATAGGAATAGGCGGCGCCGCTGCCGGTGTAGAGATTGGGAAGGAACGCGGAGCGGGTAACGCGCGTCTGGCCCTCGGCGATATTGGCGCGAAGCCTGGCGATGGCGATGACGCTGCTGTTGTCGAGCGCCATTTCGAGCACCTGCTTGAGGGTGAGCGGCTGGGGCGACGACTGAGCGGGCGCAGACGCGGGAGCGGGGACGGGCGAGGCAACGGCGGCGAGCGCCGCGACCAGGAATATCGCGACCGAGACGAGAAACGTTCGCTTATTCATAGCGCAGAGATTCCGTAGGTTGGAGTTTTGCGGCCCGATTGGCCGGCAGGAACCCGAAGATGAGGCCGGTGAGACAGGAAACGCCGATGGCGAGAACGATGGAAATCCAGGGCACGGGAACGGAAAATTCCGGCGGGAGGAAAGAGCGGGTGAGCGCGGCGAGGAACGCGGCGATGAGGACGCCAATCGTCGCTCCGGTGCCGCTGATGATGAGGGCTTCGAGAAGGAATTGATCGAGGATTTCGCGGCGACGCGCGCCGACTGCCTTGCGCACGCCGATTTCACGGGTGCGCTCGGTGACGGTGACGAGCATGATGTTCATGATGCCGATCCCGCTGATGAGCAGGGCGATGCCGGCGATCACGAGCAGGACGATGGTGAGCGCGGCGGCGATATTTTTCACGGCGGTAAGGATCGAGCCGAGATTCTGAATCTGGTATTCGGCGCCGGAGCGGTGGCGGCTCTTGAGGACCTCGCCGATTTCGCGGGTGACGACCGGGACGTCCTGCGGGCGGTCGCTGGTGGCGTAGAAGGTCTGCACGGATTCATCGCCGGCGAAGGTTTGGACGAGCGAGAACGGGATCAGCGCGGTATCGCGGGTGATTTCCGACTGGCCGTAGGTGGAGACGCGCTCGCGGAAAATGCCGATGATGGTGAATCTCAGATCGCCGAGGCGGAGGGAGCGGCCGATAGGGTCCTGGCCGGGATAGACGAGCGTGGCGAGATGCTCGGTGACCTCGCAGACCTTGGAGCGCATCTGCATATCCACGTCGTCGAACCAGCGGCCCTTGAGAATCACGAGATTGCGGACCTGCAAGTAGGACTCGGTGACACCGACGACGTTGACGGCGCGGGAGACGCCCTGGAGATTGAGCGTGAGAGAAACCTGGTGCTCGCCGGTGATCGCGACGACCTGCGGGACCTGCTGCTTGATGGCGCGCAAGTCAGCGAGAGTGATCTGGTCGGAAAGCGCCTGGGTGGTTTCGACGTTGCCGACGAGGTTGCCGTAGACGAGATTGGCGCCGACGCCTTCGATCTGGCCAATGATGTAGTGGCTGCTGGTGAGCGAAATGGTGATGACGAGAACGATGCAGGCGCTGCCAATCACCACGCCGAGCATGGTGAGGAACGCACGGAGCTTATTGGCCCGGAGGGCGTCGAAGGCCACGCGCCAGGTTTCCATTTCGAACATCGGGCGTCTCGGCAGAGCGGGCTGGCCGCTCAGTTCACCTGTTTTTCGAGCCGCTTGAGGCTCTGTTTGGCGAAGCTCGAATCGGGATTGATTTCGAGCGCCGCGCGGTACTGCTCGGCTGCTTCCAGACGCCGACCGAGTTTCTCGTAGACGTGGCCGAGCCAGGTGCGGGCGTCGGAATGCTGAGGGTAACCGCTGCGGTCGACGGTGGAGGCGAGATAGGATTTGAGATAGGTTTCCGCTTCGCTGAGATTCTGGCCCTCGATCGTGAGAATGACGCCGCGATAGTAGCTGAGGCGCGGATCGGAGGGAGCGATGCGGAGGACGCCGTCGACGGCTTTTTGGAGCATGGCGGCGTTATTCTGCGCCGCGTAGAAATCGGCGATTTCGTAATATTCGAGGACGGTAGCGGTCGGTCCGGCGAGCACCTTCTGGTATTCGGCCTCGGTGGCGGCGAGATTGCCGGTCTGGTGATCGTATTCGGCCTGGGCGAGCGCGCCCTGAATCGGATCGAGGGCGGCGATGGCGGCAATCTGTTCCTGGGCCTTTTTGCGGCTGCCGCCGACGATCCAGGGAGCGGTGGTGTAGAACTGGGTGAGGTCGCGGCGAGCGGGGATGTTTTTGGGATTGAGTTCGACGGCTTCCTCGAATTCCTTTCGCGTTTTGATGCCCAGCCACAAGCTGTGCCGAGAGTCGGCGAGGTGGCCATAGGCGCGGCCGAGCCAGAGGTGATAATCGGAATTCTGGCCGTCGAGCTTGACCGCTTTTTCCTCCTGGGCGGAAGCCTGATCGAAATTGCGCAATTCGAAGTAGCAGCGTCCGAGCCAGTAGTACAAGCCGGCGTTAGAGGGTTCGGCGCGGATGGCGGCCTGGAGGGCTTCGGCGGCCTGGGCGAAGTGGCCGACTTCAAAGAGCTGATGAGCCGTTTCGAACGGCGAGCCACCCTGGGCCGCAAAAGCGCTGGTTGCCAGAAACAACAATGCCGCAGCCGCGAGCGCGAATCGCCGCATCAGCGCACTTCCACCGGATGAATTTCCATGCCATCGGACAGAATGGAGGCGCTCGGGAGGGCCACCTGCTGACCTTCCGTCAATCCGGAGAGGACTTCGAAGCGGTCGCTGCTGGCGAGGCCGACCTTGACGGGCTGGCGGCGCAAACGGTCGCCATTGACGACGAGGAAAACGTAATGGTCGCCTTCCTGGCCGCGGATGGCGGCACGGGGAACGACGAGGGCTCCGGTTTGCTGGCCGACGCGGATTTTGATGTCGACATTGGTATTCGGGAGCAGGCGCTGATCGAGGCTATCGATCGAGCAGAGGGCTTCGCCGACGCGGCGATGGCCGTAGGGCACAACCTGTTTCGGCAACCTTTCGACAGCGCCTTTCCACATGCGGCCCGGCAGACCGTCCCATTGGACCTGGGCGTAATCACCGGAGGCGAGCGAGCCCAAATCCACTTCGTCGACGTAGGCGCGGACGCGGACATGGCGGAGATCGGCAACGGAGACGACGGGCTGGCCGATCTGCACGAAATCACCGGCCTTGACCGAGAGGGCATAGACGGTGCCGTCCAAGGGAGAAAGCACGCGGGTGGAAGCGACTTTTTCGCTGAGATCGCGAATGCGGGCCTGCGCCTGCTCGATTTGCAATTGGGCTTGGGCGGCATCGAAGCCGGCCTGGCGAGCGAGATCCTGCTTTCGCTGGTGGAGATATTGGAGGCTGGCCTCGGTTTGTTTCAACTGGAGCTGATTCTGGGCGAGTTCGTCGCGCGTGGCGGCGTGCTCCGCGACGAGCGTTTGGAGCGCCTGATTCTGTGATTTCAGATGATCGAGCGAAGCCTGGGTTTTCGCGATGTCGCTCGCGAGTTGGGCCAGGACGTCGGGCGGACCACCGGCCTGGGCGTATTGGAGCTGACGGCGAGCGGCGAGCAGATTCTGGCGGGCCTGGGCGAGTTGGGCGAGTGCTGCGCTGCCGTCGAGGACGGCGAGGAGCTGGCCCTTGCGGACGGTTTGGCCTTCCGCGACAGGCACGGACGCGACGAAGGTATCGAGGCGAGCCCGGAGGATGAATGGGTGAATGGGTTCCACGGTACCGTTGGTGGAAATCCAGGATTCAATCTGCTGACGATACGCGCGGGCGACGTTAACGTCGGGCGCTGGATGACGCCCGGCGAGGCCCAGCAGGAGCAGAGCCACCGCCGAGGCCACAATCCCCAACCCAACCCATGTTCTCCGCCTCACCGTCATGCGCTTGGGGCCATTCTCCGGAGTGCAGTCAAACGGTGATTCTAACAAACACCTCTCCGCTTGCCTACGGCGGCCCTTCCTAAAGGATGCTATATTGCAGGCTCGGGATGCCGATGGTCTTCATCGTGGCGCGCGATTGGCCCTTGCGCGCGCTGCTTCGGGCGGAATTGCGCCAAAGGGGCATTGAGGCGCTCGGGATGCAAACGGCGGCGGAAGTCGGCACGCGCATCGCGTCGGGAATGGTGCCTTCGGCGGTGGTGCTGGAAGCGGCGGAAGAGCTGGAGCCGGGACTGGAATTGCTGGCGCGGCGGCTGCCGGTGGTGGTGGTAGCGTCGGCGTCGAATCGCGACGTTTGGCCGAAGAAGGCGGCGGTGGTGCTGCGCAAGCCGCTGCGAATCGGCGAAGTGGCCGGGGCGGTGATCCAACTGCTGGGCGGCGTGCGGGCCTGAGCATCCGGGCGCGCAACACGAGGCGGATTTTGCGGCGGCGGGAATTTCGCTACAATCGGCCGCTCGGCGCGCGATGCGCGCCTTTCCAACCTGCGAGGAGCCAGCGGCATGAAAACGTACACGGAATACCTGACCATCCACACCAGCGAATTGCGGGAAATTCGCGCGATTACCGATGAGGTGAAGGCGGCGCTGAAGAAAGGTGAGCTGACCGATGGAATCGTTTCCATCTGCGCGCTGCACGCGAACGCGGCGGTGACGCTCGGGCTGAACGAGCCGAATTTTTTCGCGGATTTCTGGGCGTGGCTCGACGGGCAGGCGCCGGCGCGCGAGGATTACAAGCTGGGACGCGGATTCGAATCGAACGCGGCGACGGTGTTGCAATCCATTCTGGCGGGGCCGCAGATCACGCTGTCGTTCACCGAGGGTCGGCTAGACCTGGGGCCGTGGCAGGAGCTGCTGTACGTGGAGATCGACGGGCAGCGGCCGAAGCGCGTGGCGCTGAAATTCCTGGGACAGTAAGACGCTGAGTTTCGCCCGCGGCGGCCGGCGACGGCGCGGGCCGCCGCGCCATTTACTTTGCCAAGCCCGTTCTGCTACGGTGGGAGCGGGAGAAAACGCGAAGCATGGCATCATCGCTGCCCAGCCTGTTCAAACCGGAACCGATCAGCAACCGGGGGAAATACTTCAAGTTCGCGACGCTGATCGTGGTGGTGTGCCTGATTCTGGGCGGGACGTTCTGGTTTCTGTTTCGTTTCCATTCGGAAGAGGAGACGGTGCGGACGTTCATGGAAAACGTCATCAACGGCCGCTACGAGCAGGCGTACCACATGTGGAAGGCCGGGGCGAGCTACCAATACAGCGACTTCCTGCAGGATTGGGGAACCTCGGGCTACTACGGGCCGGTGCGTAGCTTCCGCATCGTCACCGCTCACGAGCCGCCGGGAGCATCGGGCGTGATCGTGGTGGTGGACGTGAGCCCGTACGTTCCCTTCCCTTCCGAAAGCGACTACGAAAAGGCGCGGCAGACGAAGGAAGCGCGGCTGTGGGTGCAGTTCAGCGACCAGAGCATTTCCGACGCGCCGAAATTCTTCTGAAATATTCTATTTGGAAGTTTCCGCGAGCAGTTCCCGGCAAGCCCGTTCGACCTGATCCACCGTCACCGAAAGAATGCAACGCGGCTCGTCGAATGCGTAGCAGCGATCACCGCGACAGGGACGGCAGGGAAAACCATTCATGACAACGCGCGACGGCACGGCCCAGGGGCGCCAATAGACAGGGGTGCTGGAGCCGAAAATTTCGACGACGGGGCAGCCGGCGGCGGCGGCGACGTGCGTGGGGCCGGTATCGTGGCCAACGAAAAGTCGGGCGCGGGAGACGAGCGCGATCAACTCGCGCAGATTGAGGCCGCTCAAGGTGACGGCGGAAGCGGGCATGAGTCGCGCCGCTTCGGCTTCGATTGCGCGCTCGCCGGGACCGAGCAGCAGGATGGGAACGAGATGCTGATCGCCGGCAAGAGATTCCGAGAGCGGGGCGAAACGATCGAGCGGCCAGCGGCGAGTGGCGAAGGCGGCGCCGGGCTGGAGAACGGCATAGGGACGGCCGGACTCGACGCCACGCGAGGCGAGCAGGGATTCGACGCGAGCGAGCGCATCCGGCTGAGGATAAACGCTCGCGGCCGGAACGGGGCCGCGCGGCAGGCCGATCCACCAGAGCTGGGTGAGGCGATGCTCGGCCGTGTGAACGCCGCGATCGCCGAAAAATTCGTGTGGACCGGGAACGAGCACGTTCGCGAGAAACGGGAACTGGCTGCGTTGCCAGGCGACGCGAACCGGGGCGAATGAGGCCGCGGCGAGCAGAACGCTGCTCGGGCCGCCGTGCTGATTGAGGACGACCGGGAAACGGCGGAGGACCAGGCGGAACGCCGTACCGGCGAAATCGCGCACGGGGAAAATTTCGGTGACGGCAGGATTGCCTTCGAGCACGGGCGCGAAAGTGGGCTCGATGGCGACGACAACGCGCAGATCGGGACGCCAGGCGTGGAGCGACTCGATGGCAGGCGTGGTCAGAACGATGTCGCCGAGAGAGCGCAGGCGCAGGAACAGAATTTCCGCCGAAGGAGCGAGACCAGGAAGAATTTCGGCAGGTTTATTCGCCTTCAATGCGGGCTTCGTCAACGATCATCGTCGGAATGCCATCGCGAATCGGATAGACGCGGCGGCATTCCGGACATTTCAAGCCTTGCTCATCCGGGGTGAGTTGAACGGGCGCCTTGCACAAAGGGCAGACGAGGATTTCCAGCAGTTCCTTGTTGATGGCCACCGGCAAACCTCCCAGCCGCGAAGGATTTCGCCTGACTTTACCAGAGCGAAGCGTGCGGCCACAAGGGCCGGGGGGAACGGGACCAGGCGCGTAGAGCGCCGAGGCGCGACCGATGGCGAAGCGGCAAGCCCGGCGTGGCTAAAGCGTGGTGAGGCGCAATTCGATTTCGGCTTGCCAAGGCGCGGCGCCGGGTGCGAGATGAAGCGGCCAAAGGGCGAGGATTTGCGAGCCTTGATAGACGCGCTCGAAACCATCTTCGGATTCCGAGACGGTTTCAATCGGGGTGATCCACAGTTCTTCCGCGGCCGGCGCGGAGATTTCGACGGCCAGCCGCTTCCATTCATCCACGAGGCGCAAAGCGCCGCCGGGAACGACGCCTTGCCAGCTGAGCGGATGACGCTCGGAACCAAAGGCGAAATAGCGATCGTCGCTCGAAGGCGCGAGACGATTCAGCACCAGCTCGATTCCGGCGCGGCAACGGACCTGGGAACCTTCGAGCGGCGCGAGCGAAACGGCGGCGTGGATGGAAGCTTCGGCGTCGTGCGAACGGAAACGGAAGATTTTGGCGCAGCGGGCGCGCAGGCCGGCAACGGGATCGAGCGAAACATCGGCTTCGAGTTCGGTGGCCGCGGCGGAGGCGCGCTGGACGCGGAATGCGGCGCCAGCGGGATCCGATGCTTCGCCGAGCGAGAGCGCGGCGTAATCGGCGGATTGCTTTTCCTCGGCAAAGACGAGCAGGCGAAAAGGATTGCGGCGCCAGCGGTCGTAGCGGAGAAGGCGTTCGAGGCCCGGCTCCTTGACGCGGACGCGGTCGTGGATGGAAGCGACCTGGGAACCGCTGCTCGAAGAGGCCTGCGCGAGATGCGCGTGGTAGGCTTCCGGACGGCGGGCGATGGAATTCACGAGCGGGGCGCCGGCGGCGCGGAAATCGAGGGCGGAGAGCGTGGCCCCGTCGGAGGGATCGAGGAGGGCAGAGAAAACGCCGGAGGTGAAATAGAGTTCGCCGTGTTCGGGCGAGCCGAGGCCGTCGCGACGGACGCGGACGGGAGCCGGTTCGCCGTCGAGCAGCCGTTCGGCTTCGACGAGCTCGCTTGCGACTGCATCGCGCAGATGAGGCGAATAGAGGCCGCCGAAAATTCCGTGCCAATAGGCGTCGTTGCATTGGGCGCGAAGGAGGTGGGTACGCGCGCGTTCGAGGCGGGCGGGATCAGAGTGGGCGAGCGCGGGCGTACGCGCGCGGAGGCGGCGGGAAACGTGTTCCATTTTGCGCACGAGCAGATCCGCTTCGGGATATTTCACCAAAAATCCGCGCCAAGTGCCGCGGCGGAGTGAGCGCTGAACGTCGGGACGGCCGGCGAATTCGGCAACGAGAGATTCGACGCGCAGACGTGCGGGAGTGGGGAGCGACCATTCCATCATTTCGCTGTAGGAGGCGGTGGGCAGGGCGGCGCGGCCGAGCGGGGAGCTGAGGCGGCGAAATTCGGCGGGAGTGGAGACGCTGAGCCAATCGGAGCAGGATTCGAGCGCGGCGAAGAAACGGTCGAGCCAGCCGTTGGTGTAACAGTGCTCGTGGGTGCCGGGCCAGGAGCCGAATTTTTCAAGGTCGTCACCCATGGCGGCCATGCAGCCGGGATGAGCGCTGGAAGCGCCGCGCAGAAATTCGACGATTTCCTCGACGTTCTGGAAGGGGATGAAATAGCGCAGCTTTTCGAGGCCGGGGAAAACGTCGACGCCGGCGTCGAGATCCTCGACGCGGTAGTAGCCGAAGAGCTGATCGGGCTCGAAACCGGCGAGGAGGAAATGATTGTCGTCGACGAGCGTATAGGCGACGCCGGCGGCCCCAAACGACTGGGGCAGATGCGGTTCCCAGACGCGCTCGGTGAGCCAGGCGCCCTGGGGCCGGACGGCGAAACGGCGCTGGAGGAATTCCTCCATGCGGCGAATCTGGGCGATGCGATCGGCGTGAGGAATCGAAATCAGAATCGGTTCGTAGAAGCCGCCACCGACGAGTTCGACCTGGCCGCGAGCGACGAAGCCGCGCAGGCGATCGAGATAATCGGGATGACGGCTTTCGAGCCATTCCCAGAGCGGACCAGAAAAATGCAGGCCGACGTGGACGGCGGGATGGCGCTCGAGCGGATCGAGGAACGGCAGATAGCACTGGCGATAGGCGCGCTCGAAAACGTCCTCGAAATTTCCCACCGGCTGATGCGCATGAAGCAAAAGGACGAGATGAAAACGGCTCAAGCGGCTTCCCCCTTTTCCCCGCACAGAATTTCCTGACGAGTGTTCGCCGCAGAGGCCCAAAGCGCGAGGCGCCCGGCGAGGCGATCGAGCGCGTGCTCGATTTGAGCGCGTTGCGCGGGCCTGGGCGCGAAAATGACGACGGCGAGCGCGCGCGTTTCCTCCGTGACCATGGTGCGCGTGGAATCGCTGATCGGGCTGCCGAACGGCCCCTCGGCATCGGCGATCACGGGACGGCCGGCCAAATGCCAGACGCGACGGCCGATTCCGTGATAGGTTTCGCCGGGCAGGCCGAGGCGAAATTCGACGGGCGGCGAGACGCGGCCGCGATCGTAGCAGCCGTAGGGCCAGCCGGTTTCGATCGAACCGAGATTGACGATATCCACGACGTTCGAAACGAACGAGATTCCCTTGCCCTGCGCGATGCGGCGCAGGAGCGCCTCCGACGACGGCCGGTATTTCGACGGGTCGAGTCCCCAATCGCGGAACATGGCGCGAACGGCGCGCGCCGCCGGGTCTTGCGCGAGCAATTCGACCGTCAGGTGCTGCGAGAGTTTTCCCGCGACGCCGACGAGTTCGTCGCGCAGGCCAGCGGGGGCCGGCTGGACGTGAACGTCGGCGGCTTCGACCAGAGCGAGGCTGACCGAGCCGAGCCGGATGCGAATGGACATCATGGGAACGCGAAATTCCATCATCGCGGCAAGAGGCGTTGGCGTCAACCCGGCAAGAGGCGGACGACGGGAAGGAAAATTTCAGAGAGACGGAACGGAGCGGGCGCGGCGCGCGTCTACGCTTATAGCGCGGGGACGGGAGTTGGCATTTGATGCACGGGGTCAATGCAGGATTTTTGCGCGGTATCGAACAGTTCAACCGCGGGGAATTTTTCCAGGCACACGAAACGTGGGAAGCGCTCTGGCTTTCCGCCAACGGCGAGGAAAAGCAATTTTTGCAAGGAGCGATCCAGATCGCCGCGGCGTTTCACCATTGGGGCCAGGGGAATCGCCGGGGAGCGCTTTCGCTTTTGCGGAAGGCCGAAGCGGCACTCGAAGGCTTCCCTCGCTCCTATAGCGGGATCCAGCTGGGCCGGCTGCGGCGGGAAACGATGCGTTGGGTGGAGATCATGGAACGCGGCGGAGATCCGCACGCGCTGCCGCACATCCAGACCGTTGCCGAGGCGCGGCAAAAGAACGGCTGCGCGGGAGACATTTTAGATTGACCCTCGTTGCAGGGTGTGGTTATCTTTCAGAAACGGGGAAGGCTGATGCGAATTACCGCGAAAGGGGAATATGCGGCCAAGGCGGTGCTGTACCTCAGCTTGAGGTACCCGAACGTGGTCACGATCCAGGAAGTGGCCGCCGGGCATAACATCCCGCTGAAATATCTGGAACAGATTCTGCTGACGCTGAAGAAGAGCCAGTTGCTCGCGAGCCGGCGCGGCGTGCACGGCGGCTACACCCTAGCGCGGCCGCCGGAGCAGATTACCGTGGGAGAAGTACTGCGCGCCGTGGACGGAAGATTTTCGGAAACGGCGTGCCTGCGCGCCGAGTCGGGCGACCACTACAGCTGCCCGGAAGCGCCGAGTTGCGGGCTGCGGCACGTGTGGCACGATGTCCACGAGAGCGTGGACAAAATTCTCTTCAACTCGAATTTCGCGGAAGTGTGCCGACGGACGCTGGCAAGCCGGCCGCAGCAGAGTCTCTCACCGTTCAAGCCGGTGGCGGGAGAATAGCGGAACGGCGGGAGGGTTCGCGCAGCCGGGAGCGAGGCGCGGCGAACGGAAGCAACGCAGATTGCGCGGGAAAGACGGCGCGGATGCGGGACGCGAGCCGGGGGCCAGGCGGGCGCGCTTACTGATTGGCGGCGGCCTGTTTTTTCTTGTACCAGTCGGCGTTGATCTGGGTGAAGTTCTGCCATTTTTCCGGCAGATCCTCGAGGGCGAAGATCGCCGTCACCGGGCAAACCGGGACGCAAGCGCCGCAATCGATGCATTCGTCGGGATTGATGTAGAGCATCGTTTCGGCGGCGAAATCACTTTCGTCCTTGCGCGGATGAATGCAATCTACCGGGCAAACATCGACGCAAGCGGTGTCCTTGGTTCCGATGCACGGTTCGGCGATTACGTAAGCCATCTAGTTCTCCTCAACGACACTCGGCTGGCCCATTGGGCTGGCGCCAACGTCCCCCAGAAAATCCCTTATACCACCAACGGGCCGGAGCCAACAAGGCCAAGCGAGGCGAAAGGCGGGATTTTCGGCTCGAACGTGGCGAGCGTGCGGTTGCGGGGCGGCGCGGGCGGCGAATAGAATGAGTTTTTCGCGGCCGAGACGCGGCGGCTGCGATCCGGCTTTCAAAACGGCCGCGCGCGACCGCGCGGCTCGCCCTCGGAGGGAAACCACCCATGCTCGACATGCGAGGAAACAAAATCACGTGGCTGGGCCACGCCAGCTTTCAAATCACGACGGCCGGAGGCCAAACCGTGCTGATCGATCCGTGGATCAGCGGGCCGACCTGCCCGGAAAAGAACAAGACGTTCGAGCAGGTGGATCTGCTGCTGGCGACGCACGGCCACGGGGATCATTTTTCGGACGTGGTGGGAATCACGCAGCGGTACAAGCCGAAAGTGATGGCGATTTTCGAAACGGCGATGTGGCTGGAATCGAAAAAAGTGGCGAACGTGATGCCCATGAGCAAGGGCGGAACGCAGCGCGCGGGCGACGTGGAAGTGACCATGGTTCACGCCAACCATTCCAATTCCATCGTGGACGACGGGAAAATCATCTACGCGGGCGAACCGGCGGGATTCATCGTGCGGCTGCCGGGTGGAGTCACGATTTACCATGCGGGCGACACAAACGTGTTTGGCGACATGCGGCTCATCGCCGAACTGTACCGGCCGCATCTCGCGCTGCTGCCGATCGGCGACGTTTATACGATGGGGCCGCACGAAGCGGCGCACGCGATTCGGCTGCTGGGCGTGCGGCAGGTGGTGCCGATGCATTACGGCACATTTCCCCTGCTCACGGGAACGCCGGAGGCGCTGAAGGCGGAAACGGGCGACGTGGCTGGGCTCGAAATCCATGCGCTGCGGCCGGGCGAGTCGCTGGGCTAGCCCGCGTTCGACCCCCAACGGAGGAAAGGATGGCGCGACAGGTTCCGCGACACGCGCACGAAGGCGTGCTCGAGCCCGCCGTGGATCGCTACCTGAACGCGCTGCTGCCGCGGCGCGATTCCATCCTCGCCGAGATGGAACGGCTGGCGAAACGCGAGGACATTCCGATCATCGGCCCGGCTTGCGGGCGATTGCTGGCGCTGGCGGTGCAAGTGAGCGGGGCGAAACGCATATTCGAGATGGGATCGGCGATAGGATATTCGGCGCTGTGGATGGCGCGGGCGGCCGGGCGCGGAGCGAAAATCCACTATACCGATTCCGATCCGCGAAACGTTGCGCGGGCGCGGGCATTTCTGCGGCGAGCGGGCGTCAGCAGCCGCGTGGAAATGCATCAGGGAGACGCGCTGGACGTGCTGCGCAAAACTTCGGGAATGTTCGACCTGATTTTCATTGACGTGAACAAGGATCAGTATCCGGCCGCTTTGCGGCTGGCGCTGGGGCGGCTGCGGCGCAGAGGGCTGCTCGTTGCCGACAACGTGCTGTGGTACGGGCGCGTGGCGCACGCGGCGAAACGCGGGGATACGTCCACGCGCGCGATTCAGGAATTCAACCAGAAAATCTACGCGGACAAGAATCTATTTCCGGTGATCGTTCCGCTGCGGGACGGCGTGGCGATCTGCCGGAAGGGTTGATTCGAGACGATCGTTTTCCCGGCAATTCCCTTCTTCTCCGACCGAATTTTTCTTCGACTGAAAAACCGGCGCGGCAGTTTCCCGCTCAGGGATGTTCGCTGAGGAATTTTTCCGCGTCGAGGGCGGCCATGCAGCCGCTGCCTGCGGCGGTAATCGCCTGGCGGTAGATGCGGTCGGCGACGTCGCCAGCGGCGAAGACGCCTTCGATGTTGGTGTGGCTGCCGTGGTAGGTCTTCAGGTAGCCTTCGTCGTCCATATCCAAGATGCCGCGAAAGACGCGGGTATTCGGCTCGTGGCCGATGCCGAGGAAAACGCCGTCGACGGGCAGGAGTTCTTCCTTGCCGGTTTCGGTGTTGCGCAAGCGGATCGATTCGACGGCGCCCTTTTGGACGTCGAGGATTTCCTCAACGACGTAGGGCGTGAGGAAACGGATTTTGGGATTTTCGCGGGCGCGCTCGAGCATGATTTTGGAGGCGCGGAATTCGCGGCGGCGATGAACGATGGTGACCCGGCTGGCGAAGCGCGTGAGGAACGTGGCCTCTTCCATGGCGGAATCGCCGCCGCCGATAATGGCGATTTCGCGTTCGCGGAAGAAATAGCCGTCGCAGGTGGCGCAGGTGGAAAGGCCGTGGCCGAGCAGAAGGCGTTCGGATTCCAGGCCAAGCATGCGAGCCGAAGCGCCGGCGGCGACGATGAGAGCGCGTGTTTGCACCTGGCGGCCGTCGAGCGCGAGGGTGAACGGTCGGCGGGCGAAGTCCACCGAGCGGACGGCTCCTTCGGCGTATCGCGCGCCGAAACGTTCAGCCTGCTTGCGCACGCGCTCGATCAGATCAGGACCGAGCACCCCCTCGGGAAAGCCGGGAAAGTTTTCGACGGTGGTGGTGAGGCTGAGCTGGCCGCCGGGCTCGTGGCCGTCAATGACGAGCGGACGCAATTCGGCGCGGGCGGTATAGACGGCGGCGGTGAGGCCGGCGCAACCGCTGCCGATAATGACGACGTTTTCGATCTCTCGCGTGGATGGATTCATGGTCTCCCAAACGCCTTGGATGGAAAGGATCGCTGGAACGATTCGGAAAACGCGGAAATTGTAGCACGGCGGCAGGGCAAGGACGGGCGCGCGGGCGCAGCGGCGCGTTAATTCGGCCGAGAATCGGCAGGAGGCGCGCCGCCGCCGGGCGGCTGGCGGCGCTGGCTGATGTCCTCGAGGTGCTTGCGCAGGCGTTCGATCACCGGAGTGACACCTTGGGCGTTCATTTCATTGATCAGTTCGTCGAGAGCGAAGTGGACGATATCGTGGTGATGGAGTTCCTCGGGCGCGAGTGCTTCGCTGAGCCGGAGCCAGACGCTGTGGAGAAGATCGACTTCCTTGCGGGTGAGGCGAGGAGCGTGGGGGCCGAGATAGATGATTTCCGTCTGGCCGGTGCGCGTGTAAATCTCGAGGCGGAGCTGTGGCTTCGGCTCGGGCAGGTGCTCCCAGGCGTTGCCGAGCAGGCGGCCCTGCTCCGGGAGGGTGATTTTGGAGGAATCGCCGAGGATGATGGCCGAGGACTGGAGGTTTTGCGCGGCGCGGAGCATGGCGTCGTAGAGATCGTTGGCGGCGACCATGGCGAGATGGATGGTTTTGCCCTTTTTCTCGGCGATTTCGAGCGATTTCGTAAAGAGGTATTGTTCGATCGGCGTGAAGAGCTGATCGGGAGCGAGATCGTGCTCGCCCGAGCCGCCGCGGCGAAGCAGACGGATGTGGAGGACGACGACATCACGCCGGGCGGGATTGACGCGGTCGAGCAGGGCGGAGAGATGGTGCAGGTGGTAGTAATTTCCGACGGGAACCAGATAGTTTCCTGGGCGGGCGCCGACGGCTTCGAGAGAAAGTTCCTGGCGCTGGGTGAGGTTGAATTCGTCGAGCTCGATGTGCGGGGCGCGGGTACGGCGGGTGCGGCGCTCGGACTCGTAGAAAACGCCGAAAAGCAGCGCGGTGAAGCTGACGCCGGCGATGGTGGCAGTGGGCTTGGTGAAGAGGTTGACGACGGCGATGGCGAGCAGGCCGAGCGTGACAAAACCGAGGCCGAGCGGGATTTCGACGCCGCCGATCGTGATGTTGGGAGGCATCTTGTATTCGCGGTGAACGTCCTTGCGGTAGCGAAGGACGAGCACGCCGATGCCCTTCATCGTGAAACTCCATATCACGCCGAACGCATAGAGTTCGCCGAGCAGGGTGATGTTGCCGCGGCTGATCAGAATCACCGCGAGCTGCAGCAAGGCGATGCAACTGATCGTGCGATAGGTGGTGCCGAAACGGCGATGCGGCCGGCGAAACCATTCCGGCATCACGCCATCTTCGGAGAGCCGGTTCAGCACCCCATTCGATCCGACGATGGCCGTATTCACCGCGCCGGAAAGAATCATCGCGCCGACGATCACGACGAAGATCTGAAAGACGAGCCGGGCGATGTAGGGGCCCTGAAGGTTCATCGCGAGGCCGCCGATGAGGTTATCGAGGTAATGCTGGCGAATGGCGGTGGGGATGATCATCGCGGCGAAAACGGAAACGACGCCGGTGAAAATGAAGCTGTAGATGAAAATGATGAAGCCGGTTTTTTTCAGGTTTGGCAGCTTGGGATGCTCGATTTCGCGGTAGACCTGGGCGAGCGTTTCCTCGCCGCTCATCGCCAGCACGGAGTGACCCAAACCGATGAAAATGGCGAGGAGCGGGAAAATGGCGAGCGGGATGTGGGTGCCCCAAAGCCAGCCCATTGATTCCTTGGTCAGGTGAACGTTTTGCGGGAGCGGGGCGGGCGGCAGCGCGGGATGGCGGACCCAGATGGTGTAGCCGCACCAGGCGAGCAGGATCACCACCATGACAGTGGTGAGCTGCATGATGCGGAGGGCTTTTTCGCTCGATTCAGGGATGCCTTTGACGTTTTGCCACCAGAAATAGAGCGTGACAGCGACGGCGAAAACAACCGCTGTGCCTCCCATCGGGAGCCGCGAGGAGACGTGCATGTAGGAGAAGATTTCGTTGACGACCGCAGCGAAATAGAGGCCGGCGCTGACGCCGCTGATAGGACCGGTGAGGATGTAATCGAAGAGGAGGGCGGAAACGGAAAATTTGGCCATCGTGCCGCCCATGGATTCCTTGACCACGCGATAGACGCCGCCGCGGACGAAAATGCTGCAGCTTTCGATGTAGATCGCGCGGACACCGTAGCTGAAGACCATGATCGCCAGAACGAACCAAGGCGCGGTGGGACCGATGAAAGCCTCGGCGGCGCCGGCGGCGTAGTAGGCGGAGGAGGCGAGGTCGTTGAGGACAACGGCGGCGGCGCGCCAATAGCTGATGAACGACAGCATCGCCGTCGTGGCTACCAGCACCTGCGGCAGGGCCCGCGTTGCTGCGCGAGAGGAGCCCGGGGTTGAGGAATTCGAGGCCATCAATGAGTGAATCCGAGTGACGATACGTTGAAAACGTCAGGATTGTCAAAGACGGAGCGGGGCGCGAGAGGGAAAAATAACCGCAGAGCCGGGGTGCCTGCGGCACCCGCGAGCCAGGCTAGGGTGACGGTCGAACGGCGAGGCAGGCTTCGCAGGGACAGATTTCGCGCAAATAGTCGAAACTGAAGATGCCGGTGGAATGGCCGTCGGAGAAATCGAATTGAACGGCGTAGCGGCCGACGGCGGAAGCGGCGCGAACGGTGGCGCGAGGCTTATAAATCGGCAGCGGAGAAGGCGCGGCGGGCGTAGCCGCCGCAGGGGCGATGCTATGTTCGCCGGTGCATACAGCGCAGGGGCAGCGGTCGCGCAGATAAGAGAATTCGTAGTGGCTCTGATGGCCGTCGGTCCAGGCGATATCCATGCCCTGGCCGGTGGAAACGTGGATCTTCACGGCAACGGGCTTCGAAGAGGCGTCGCTTGCGGCAGGCATCGCATTTCCTCGCTTTCGTTCGCCGGGCGGGGAGCGGGCGCCAGGCCCTAGATTTTAATCTTCGCCAGCTTCTGTGGCTCGCTCGGCGATTCCGGACGGCAGCAATGGCCGGGCGGAATGGGATGGCCGTGTGGACAGGTGCGCGGATGGCCGAGGAAGGTGCAGATTTTTTCATCGAGCTCGGGACTGATGATGTGCTCGAACTTGCAGGCGTGGGTATCGGCTTCGGGATCATCAATCGAGAACGTATCCATGAACAGGCGCTCGGCGAGACGGCGGCGGCGAACGAGATCGCAGGCGCGCTTGCGCCCGCGCTCGGTGAGCAAGATTCCGCCGCCATTTTGATCGAGCAAGCGAAGCTCGGCCATGTGCTTCAGCAAATGGCTGACCTCGAGCGGGCCGACGCCGGAAAGCTGCTCGGCACAGGCGACGGTTCCCCGCTCGCCGGAGATGAAGATTTCCTCGAGCAGGTGATCGAAGCGGACCTCGTCGTCGGCAGTGGAGGCGACGATCTGCGCGAGGCGGCCGTGAGTGAGTTCGATGCGGCGGCCGGCGAGGCGACCGATGGCGGGATCGTGCGTGACGAGAAGGATGGTCTGGCCGGCGGCGTGGAGTTCGTGAAAGAGATTCAGAACAAGCTGCTGATTGGCTTCGTCGAGATTGCCGGTGGGCTCGTCGGCGAGGAGGATTTTCGGCTGATTGATGAGGGCGCGGGCGATCGCGACGCGCTGCTGTTCGCCGCCGGAGAGCTGCGAAGGCAGATGGGTCATCCGGTCGGCGAGGCCAACGCGAGCGAGCGATTCGGTGGCCTGCTTTTCGTCGGTCATGCTGTGGAAATACTGGGCGAGCATGACGTTTTCGAGCGCGGTGAGGTAGGGCACCAGATGAAACTGCTGGAAAACGAAGCCAACTTTTTCCGAGCGGTAGCGCGTGAGCGACTCTTCGCCGAGGCCGGCGAGTTCGACGCCGTCCACTAGAGCTTTGCCGGCCGAAGGCGTATCGAGGCCGCCGAGAATATTGATCAGCGTGGTCTTGCCCGAACCGGACGGGCCCATGATGGCAACCCATTCGCCGGGATCGATGGTGAAACTGACGCCATCGAGGGCGCGCACGCCGCCATACTGCTTCGTCAACCCCTCAATCGCGATTACAGGCTCCATCCCTCGCCTCGCAAAATCACCGCCGGACGCACGCGGCCCAAGAGACGCAACGGCAGGGCTCCGGCGAGAGCGGCGCCGAACATCAGCGCCGCAACGAGCGGCACGACAATCCAATCGGGCGACGCGCCCGAGCCGAACGCGCGCTCGCTGATCCAACTGGAAATCGGAAAGCCAAGCGTGCAGCCGACGAGCGTTCCGACAACGGCCAGAAGGCCCACTTCCGCGAGGAACAGGCGAATGATGCGCCGCGCGGGACCGCCAATCGCTTTCATTACGCCGACGTGGTGGCGGCGCTCAGTGGCGAGCGCGGCCATCGAAGCCAGAACGCCGAGAACGGTGAGCGCGAGAATGAGCGCGACCGTGGCGCCGACGAGCAGGCGGATTTTGCGGGCGAGCTGGGCTTCGCCGGTGGTGAATTCGGGAATCGGGCGTACGTGGGCGGCGGGAATCACGGCGGACAAATCGCTCATTTCGCCGCGAATTTGCGCGGCCGAGCCTGCAACGCTCAATTGAACTAGACTGATTTTGGCGTCGAGGCCAGCGAGCTGCTGAGCCGCGGCTAGGCTCGTGAAAATCTGATTGTCTTCGGGACCGCCGGTGACGACGACGCCGGAAGCGGTGAAGGCGCGATCGGTCGGGCCGTAGCGAACCTGGAAAGTGGCGCCGGGCGCGATGCGGAGTTTGCGGGCGACGGAGGAGCCCAGAAGCGCTTCGTCTTCGGCGACCGGCCAGTGGCCTTCGACTTTCCACCAGGAATTCATCGCGCGCACGCGGGAGAAATCGGTGCCGGCGACGATGGCGGAAATCGGAGTGGGCGCGGGTTGGCTTGCGGCGCTGACGCGGGCGACAACGTAGAGGAAAGGCGCGGCGACGGCGATGCGACGATCCCTGGCTTCACGCGCGGCGACCTGGCGCCAAGCGGAATCGGGAAGCAAGGCCTGGCCGGAGGATTTTCCCTGCGGCGCGAGGACGACGTTGGCGCCAAAGACGCGAAAAGTGCGGGCGAGCTTGGAGTCGATATCGAGCTGGACGTTGAGGAGGGCGGAAACGACGGCGGCGCCGCTGACGACGACGAGCAGCGCGAGAGCCAGCCGCGCCCGGCTGGCGCTGAGTTCCCGGAGAAAAATACGCCAGAACATTTCTCGCTCACTCCCCGCGCAAAACCGGCGCCGGATCGAGCCGCGTCATCCGCCGAAGCGGCACGAGACTGCCGAGCGCAACGACGGCGGCGGCAATCGCCAGCACGACCGGAAGCAAAATGAGTTGGGGCGCCGAAGCGACGCCAAAAACCAGACGGCCCAAGGCGCGCGCCAGCAGCGTGCCGATGCCGAAACCAATCGCGCCGCCGACGATGGCGACGGCCAGCTGCTCGACGAGGAAAATCCATGCGAGAAGGCCCGTCGTGGCGCCGAGCGCCTTCATCAGCGCGACTTCGGCGCGGCGCTCCATGACGCTCGAGGCGGCCATCGCGGCAATGGCGAGCGTTGCCGCGGCCATCGCGCCGAGCGTGATCAGCCAGAAAAGCGAACTGACGCGATTCAGAATGCTGCCTTCGCTTTCGGCGACGCGACGCACGACTTTGGCGCTCGACGCGGGGAGAACCTGCTGCACCTGCGAGGCGATCGACGCGGCGTAGGGCGAGCAGTACCAGCGCTCGTATTCGGCGGGCGACATCTGCCTGGGATTTTCGCGGCCGAAGGCGTCCTCGGGCTTGGTGAAAGCGGTGACCATCAGGCTGCGATATTCGCCGGGACGATTGGTGAGTTGCTGGGCCAGAGCGAGCGAAGTGACAATCGCGCGGTCTTCACTGGCGCCCGCGGTCAAAATGCCTGAAACGCGAAGCGTAGCCTGGCGCGAGCCTTCGCTCACGCCGAGCGATGAGCCGGGCTCGACGCCGAGGCGCGCGGCGAGAGCGCGGCCGACGAGGCATTCGTTCGACGAGCCGCTTCCGAACCAGGCGCCGCGAACGCGCCACCAGGGACTGGTGGCTTCGACGCCGGTGACGAAGGACGGCTCGCCGGAAACGGGAACAGCGTGGCGATACCAGGTGCCGACGAGCGTCGCGGAAAGCGTGGCGGAAGACGAAGAAACGGTGACGGGAGCGTCGAGAAACGGCGCGAACCCCTTGATGTTGTTGCGCCAGAAAATCCGCTTGAGTTTCGGAAGATCGGATTCCTCGAGATAGGAACCTTCGGTGACCGGACGCGTATCGAGACCGCCGATTTCGACCGGAAGCGTATCGGCCTGGGGCGTGACCTGGATATTGGCGCCGAAGCTCTGAAATTCGCGCGCGAGGCGATTGCCTTCGTCGAGCGCGACGGTGAGCGTGGCCGCGGCAACGGCCGAAGCCAGAACGAGCACGGCCGAAGCGAGCAGTTTCCGCCGCGGATTGCGCGCAACGGATTCGAGAAGGATGCGGAGGAACATCGGCGGCGGAGGCCTCAGTTCCCCATGCCGGGCATACGCATCCCGGCGTGGACGGGTTTCACGTGCGAAAAATCGACAATCAACTGGCCGTTGACGACGTGCGAGGGCAAGGCGATGGGATTGCAACCGCCCGGCGTGCCTACCGAAGGAATGTAAATGGGTGAACCGCAAAGGCGGCAGACGAGGTTTTGGCCGTGGACGACGTAGCCGGCGTTGCCGCAAATCTGGCAGGCGTCGAGAGCGGCCTGGAACGTGCCGTTCGGCAGATGCACGACGAGGAAACGGATGCTGGTGCGGTTGATGTTGGTGGAATAAAAGTGAACTTCGGGATCGCCGTTGAGTCTGGCGATGGGCAAACGAACGGTTTCGCCGATGGAAACGACGTCGGGAGCGGGCGGAGGAGCGGCTTCGACGCGGTTGTAGACGAAGTCGGCGCTGAGCGCGACGAGGACGATCACGAAAACGGTGGACATGCCGACCATCCAGCGACGCTGGCGTCGCTGTTCCCATTCGGCGCGGCGACGCTCGGCGTCGGTTGCGCCGGAAGGAATGGCGACGGCGCGCGTGGCGGACCATTCGCGCAGCGCGAGAACCAGCGCGACGCCCAGCACCACCGCGAAGAAAAAGACCTGATTCGTGACGATGGGCCCGATGATCTCCATTTCCCGGTGACTCGACGGGATCCACATCGCCTCGCTCATTTCGTGCAGACCGGTGATAACGAGCTGGACGGCGACGACCGTCAAAATGATGCTGGTGGCCTTGAAAAAGCGGCCGAGCGAAACGCGAAGCGTGCCTTTGAAAAACGAGAGGCCGACGAGGACGGCCAGAGTGAGACCCATCGCGGTGCCGAGCCAGACCTCAAGGCTGGCGGTGGAAAATTCCACCGCGCGGAGAATCAACGCAAGTTCAACTCCCTCGCGGACGACCATCAGGAACACGAACGAACCCACGGCGAGGCCGGCGGTCCAGCCTTCGCGCTGGGTGAAATGCTCTATTTTCTGCTCGATTTCTTTGCGGAGATGGCGGGCGACGCGGTTCATCCAGACGATCATGCTGACGACGAAGACGGCGGCGACAATCATCAGCACGCCTTCGAAACCGTCCTGATTGACGCGGAGGCGGTCGAGGGCATCGGCGACGCCACCGGAAACGAGAACGGCGAGCACGACACCGATCCAAACGGCGCGGGCTAGCTGCTTGCGGCCGGTGCGGGCGAGATAGAGAAGGACGATGCCGACGACGAGTGCGGCTTCGACGCCTTCGCGAAGAGCGATGAGGAGCGCGCTCAACATGAGGGAAAGACGATATCCTTAGGTCGCATTAGTTGCAAACCGTTTGCAACAAGCGCCGACGCAAATAAGACCAACAAGGTCCGAGTCTAGCGCCCCTGTCTACAACCGTCAAGGAAACGACGCGTGAAGCTGGCGGTTTCGCTAGAATAGGCAAGACTTATGCGCTGGAGCCTACCATTCGCGTTTCTGGCCGCCGGAGCGCTGGCGGCGGTCTGCGTGGCCGCGCCTGAGGGCGGAGCGAAGGCGAAGATCTCGCGAGAGAAGCAGCAGGAAGCGCGAAAAGAATTCCGTGCAGGCGAGCGCGCCGAGCGGCGCGGGGATTGGACGCTGGCGTTCGCGCATTATGGCCGCGCTGTTTTGGATTCGCCGAAGAACGGCAAATACCGATTGCAGGCAGCGCTGGCGCGATTCCACTTGGTGCAGGCGCGGACCTATCGGGCGGAAAGCGAGGCTGCGGCAGGCCATTTGAGGCAGGCGCGGCAGAGTTTCGAAATGGCGCTCAAGCTGGACCCGACCTACAGCGTGGCGCGGGAGCGGCTCGAGGAAATCGATCAGATGATCGTGGAGCTGCCGGCGGCCGAGTCGCAACAGGCGGCGCCGGCGCTGCCGCAGATTCGGCCGCTGCCGGGAGTGCAGAGTTTCGATTATCGAGGCGACACGGAGGGAGCGTATCAGGAAGTGGCGCGGCAATTCGGCGTGGCGGCGGCGTTCGATCCGGACATGCCGCACCGGATGATCCGATTCCGCGTGAAAGACGTGGATTTCCGGACGGCGATGCGGCTGCTGGCGGAGATGACGGGAACGTACTGGAGCGCGATGGGATCGCGATTGTTTTTCGTGACCGCGAACACGCCGGCGAACGTGAAGAAATTCGGGCCGACCGAAGTGCGGACGGTGCTGCTTTCGTCGTCCTCGAGCGTGAGCGGGATGGAAGAAACGGCGCGCGTGGTGCGGGACATCGCCGAGTTGACGAGAACCCAGCTCGACACGGAGACGCACACGCTGACGCTAAGCGGACCGCCGGAGAAAGTGGAGCTGGCGGCGAACCTGATTCACGAAATCGAACAGCCGCGCGGGGAAATGCTGCTAGAGATGGACATTTTGGAAGTGAATCGGAACATGGCCGAGCAACTCGGCATCACGCCGCCGACTTCGGCGACGGTGTACACGCTCACCCCGTCGCAAATCTCGGAGGCGCAACAATCGTTCGCCGGGCTGCTCGACGTGATCACGCAGGTATTCGGGCAGCCTTCGGCGATAGCGGGCCTGCCGGCGAGCCAGGTGCAGGCGCTGCTTGGCGCGGGACAATTGAGCGTGTCGGACCTGATACCGCCGCTGCTGGCCTTTGGCGGCGGACAGACCACGTTTTTGTACACGCTGCCCGGGGCCGTGGCGCAACTGGCGCAATCGCTCAACCTGGTGCAGAGCGGGCAGCAGATGATGCTGCGGGCGGAAGACGGCGAACCGGCGACGCTTTTCGTCGGCGACCGGTACCCAGTGGCGCTGGCTTCGTATTCCTCGAGCTTGGCCGCGCCAGCGTTGGTGCCGCAAGTGAGCAACTCGAATTTTCCGACGAGCGACTATCCCGTCGGGCAGAAGCCGGCGGCGGTGGTGGCGGCGGACTTCAACGGCGACGGCTATGCGGATCTGGCGGTGGCCAACGAGGGCGACAACAGCGTGACGATCCTGCTGAACGACGGCTCGGGGTCGTTCTCCCAAGGCGAAGTGATTTCGGTGCCGCCGGGGCCGGTGGCGCTGGCGGCGGGGGATTTCAATGGGGACAAGAAAGAGGATCTGGCGGTGGTGAGCAGCACGGCGGGAATGGTGAGCATTCTGAACGGCAATGGCGACGGAACGTTTACGCTGGGCGCCCAGATCTCCGTGGGCACGAATCCCGTGGCGATCGCTTCGGGGGATTTCAACGGCGACGGCGTGACCGACCTGGCGGTGGCCAACAGCGGGTCGAACACGGTTTCGATTTTGCTGGGGCGGGGCGAC
>JAKASX010000043.1 GCA_021818865.1 Acidobacteriota bacterium | reverse complement strand
ATCTGCAGGAGCAGTTCGTTCCTCTTGGTTTTCAGCAACTTGGCGAACTCGGCTTTATTAGCCCCGCGCGCTTTTTTCGTGGCCAACATGTTTGTCCTCCATCCCCATGGGCTCTCAAAAGCCCCAAAGAGGAACTTCTGAGCATCCATTCGATGCTGCGTTGTCGGAGGTGGTTGCAATTTTCACTCCAAAGGGTGCTCCCGGCGTGAGAATGACCCTCCGGCCTGGCCGTGGCGGGTTCCCGGACCACTGCGGGACTGGCCGGAACTCGGCGCAAGCCAAGCCGCGAGGCCAAATTACCGGCTTTTCGGCTAGAGAATCCCCGAGGCCCACACCTAGCGATCGAACCAGCGACGGCAATCTTTAGAAGGAGTCTAATGGTCTCCCCCGTCGATAAGGTTTGTCATCTGTGGAAATTCAGGTCTCGCCTAGCTGAAATGGGAGGGAAAACCCACAGTGGTGAGATGCCGAGTGGTGCGACAAATGCGAGCCGGCGAGCTGGCGTCCTGGTCCAGCGCCAACGTGGCCGATTCTCAGAGAGTGCGGGAAAAGCGAGGCTTGCCGCCGGCTTCGAGTTTCGGCAGCGTGGCGTCGAAAACCATCGCGACGTTGCGCATGAACACTCGGCCGCGCTCGGTGATGGCGACTTCCTCGGCGGAAGCGCGCACTAGGGCGTCGGCTTCGATATCGCGCAAGGCTTCGAGTTCGCTCCGGAAATAGTCGTCGAAGCGGATGCCGAATTCCCGCTCGATCTCCTGTTTCTTCACCACGGCGTGGCAGAGCAGCCGGCTGATCACCGCGCCGCGCACGCGGTCGTCGTCGGTGAGACGGTAGCCGCGCATCGTCGCCATGCCGTTCGCGTCGACCGCTTCGGTGTAGTGAGGAACGTCGCGGAAATTCTGGGCGTAGGCGTCGCCCACGCGGCTGATCGCGCTGACGCCAAAACCGTAGAGGTCGGCGCCGGCGCGTGTCGAATAGCCCTGGAAATTCCGGTGCAGCGTGCGGTTGCGCTGCGCCAGCGCCAGCTCGTCCTGCGGCCGCGAAAAATGGTCCATGCCGACGTAAACGTAGCCGGCGTCGCGGAAGCCCTGGAGCGCGGTGCGGAAAATGCGGAATTTTTCTTGATCCGGCGGCAGCGCGGCGACGAAACTCCCCTGCTGCTTTTTGATCCACGGCACGTGCGCGTAGCTGAACATCGCGATGCGGTCTGGCACAAGGGTGATGATCTGCTCGACCGTCCGCGAAAATGTCTCCGCCGTCTGATGCGGCAGGCCGTAGATCAGGT
This sequence comes from Acidobacteriota bacterium, assembly GCA_021818865.1. Lineage (GTDB taxonomy): Bacteria > Acidobacteriota > Terriglobia > Acidiferrales > UBA7541 > JAKASX01. The sequence continues at coordinate 29,323 of JAKASX010000043.1, read as the reverse complement.
CCACGTTCAGGCTGGTAAAGCCGAGCGAACGGGCGGATTCGATGACGTCGCGCGTCATTTCGTAGGGCTGCACGCGATGCACCGTCTTCTGCACTTCCGGCGTGAAATCCTGAATGCCCATGCTCAGCCGATTGAATCCCAGCCGGCGAAGCGTTTCGAGATGCGCGCGCGTCGTGACGCGAGGATCGATTTCGATTCCCAGTTCGGCATCGGAAGCGAAATGGAAAGCCAGGGAAAGATCGGCGAAAAGGTCCTCCATCTGTCCCGGCTCAAGATAGGTCGGCGTGCCGCCACCCCAATGCAATTGCACCACCGGGCGATCGCGGGAAACGAAGCGGGAGACCGCACGGATTTCCCTTCGCAGGGTTTCCAGGTATCCGACGGCCACCTGATGGTCTTTCTGGATCACCACGTTGCAGGCGCAAAACAGGCAGAGGCTCTCGCAAAACGGAATGTGCACGTAGAGCGAAACCTCGCTCCCGGCCGCGTCCGCCGCGACGAGCGTTCGCTCGAAATCGGCGCGGGTGAACTCGTCGTCCCACGCGGGGGCCGGCGGATAACTCGTGTACCGGGGCCCCGGCCGGTTGTATTTGCGCAACAACTCATCGGGAAGATCGAGTTCCGGCTGTTTGCCGATAGCCGCATCGCCGGGCTTGGCTACCGTCATCGAATGTCTCCTTCAGGTGGAATCTCCCGTGCCGGTTTTCGCGAAATGCTCGGCGTTGATCGCGGCGAAATGGCGCCACTGGCGCGGCAGATCGTCGAGCGGGAAAATCGCGGCCACCGGACAAACGGGCACACACGCGCCGCAATCAATGCAGTCGTCGGGGTTGATGTACAGTTGAGACTCGGCGGCAAAGCCGTTTTCGTCCTTGCGCGGGTGGATGGCATCCACCGGACAGACGTCCACGCAAGCGGTGTCTTTGACGCCGATGCAAGGTTCGGCAATAACGTAAGCCATCGGGTTTCTCCTCGCCGAAAAGCATCGCGTGGAGCGCTCAGCGGGCCAATGACTTTCGTCACGGCACCGGCGGGCGAGGAGAACGGCGAAAATACGCTTGGGGAAGGAAGAGGAACGGCCGCGGCACGAACTTCATGCATACACCAACAGTTTACCTTTTTCTCGTCTTTTGGGCATCCCTGCTCGCCGGAACGATGAACGCCGTCGCCGGCGGCGGCACGCTGGTGGCGTTTCCCGCGCTGCTATTCGCCGGCGTTTCGCCGGTCGTGGCAAACGCCACTACTTCGCTCGGTTTGTGGCCCAGCGCGGCCACGGGCGGCTGGGTCTACCGGAAGGAGATCACCACCCCGAAGAAAGTGGTGCTTGCGCTGGTCGGCTCGAGCATCCTCGGCGGCTTCGCCGGTGCCTGGCTGCTGCTCCATACGCCCGATCTCGTTTTCCACGAACTGATTCCCCCACTGCTTCTTTTCGCCGCGACGCTTTTCACCGCAAGCGGTTGGGTGCGCCGCATGGCCGAGCGGAGTTTGCTCTCGACGAATCGCCTAGCGGCCGTGGCCGTGCTCGGCCAATTCGGCGTCGCGATTTACGGCGGCTATTTCGGCGCGGCGATGGGCGTTTTCATGCTCGCGCTTTTTTCGCTCACGCTCGGCGGCACGATCCACTCGATGAACGGCGTGCGCACGTGGTGCGGCACGGCCGTCAATACGACGGCGGTCGTTGTATTCCTGTTCGGCCACCGGATTGATTGGCCGATGGCGGGGGTGATGGCCGCGGGCGCGATCGTTGGCGGCGTCGCGGGCGCGATGGCGATGCGCCGGCTGAATCCGCTGCTCGCGCGCCGCGTGGTGCTGGGCGTGGCGTGGACCATGACGATCGTCTACATCGTGAAAATGGGTCTCTAGTCGCGCGCTTACGATCGCAAGCCGATGGAACTCGGTTCGGCAGTCGCGCTCGGCTTCCCGGCAATCGGTGAAACCCCGCTTCGCCCAAACAGGCGGCGTTTCGCGATTTCCACCAGGAACAGATACGTCGCCGTAGAAACGGCGAGAAACGTGAAATAAGGGCCCGGAAGCGGCGTGAATCCCAAGAGCGCGGCCAACGGCGAAAAGGGAAGCGCAACGCCGACGAGAACGATCAATATCGTCGTCAACGCGAGTGGCACGCTCGGCCGGCTCCGCAGCGGATTTCCCGCCGTGCGGATCACAAACAGCACCAGCGTCTGCGTGGCCAGCGATTCCACGAACCAGCCGGTGTGAAACAGCGGCTCGTTCGCGTGGAAGAAATGCAGCAGCACGAAAAACGTCAGGAAATCGTAGACCGAGCTGATCGGGCCGATAAACAGCATGAAATTCCGGATCAGCCGCATGTCCCAGCGCTGCGGACTGCGCAGGTAGCCGGGATCCACGTTGTCGGAGGGAATGGTTATCTGCGCCGTGTCGTAGAGGAAATTGTTCAGCAGGATTTGCGTCGAAAGCATCGGCAGAAACGGCAAAAAGAGCGACGCGCCAGCCATGCTGAACATGTTGCCGAAATTCGAGCTGGTGCCCATCAGCAGGTATTTCTGCACGTTCGCCGACGCGCGGCGGCCCTCGATGATTCCCTTGTGCAGGATCCCGAGGCCGGGTTTGAGCAGGATGATGTCGGCGGCGTCGCGCGCCACGTCCACGGCCGTCGCCACCGAAATGCCGACGTCGGCCGTGTGCAGGGAGGGCGCGTCGTTGATGCCGTCGCCGAGAAATCCCACCACGTGGCCGCGCCGCCGGAGTGCGTGGAGGATGCGCAGCTTTTCCATCGGCGTCACGCGCGCGAAGACGGTCGCCTGCTCGGCCACGTAGCCGAGCGCGGAATCGGTCATCTGCGCCAGCTGTTCGCCCTGCACCACCACCGGATTTTCCAAGCCCACTTGCGCGCAGACGTGCCGCGCCACCAGTTCGTTGTCTCCCGTCAGAATTTTTACTTGGATGCCGTCGCGCTTCATCGCCTCGAGCGAAGCCGCGGCGTCTGCCGTCGGCGGATCGGCGAAGGCAAGAAAACCCGCGAGAATCATCGCGCGTTCGTCCGCGGCCGAAAGCGCACCTCGCTCCGGAATCGAGCGCACCGCGACCGCCAGGACGCGCAATCCCTCCGCGCTTAATCCTTCGCAGACGCGCCACGCCCGCGCCTGCGCGTCGGAATCGAACGGTCGCGTATCTCCCTCTGCTTCGTAGGAATCGCAGAGCGTCAGGACGCCCTCGGGCGCTCCCTTCGTGATGAGCAGCCGCGCGGCGCCGTCTGGCGTTGCGCGCTCGACGGCGATCGAAAGCCGGCGGCGGTTGAAATCAAACGGGATTTCGTCGTATTTCCAGTAATCGTCCATGTCGTGGCGTTTGGCTTGCAAGATCGCGGCGTCGAGCGGGCTTCGGATTCCCGTCTCGAATTTGCTGTTGAGATACGCGAGGGCCAAAGGACGGTCCGCCGGCCGGCCGAAAGCGTCGCTCGCGGAATGCAGGCTCATCTGGCCGGTAGTCAGCGTTCCCGTTTTGTCGCTGCACAGCACGTCGATGCTGCCGAAATTCTGTATGGCGGGCAGCCGCTTCACGATCACCTGATCGCGGGCCATTCGCACCGCGCCGCGCGCCAGCGTTACCGACGCGATCATCGGCAGGAATTCCGGCGTCAGTCCCACCGCCAGCGCCACGGCAAAAACGAGCGATTCGAAGGCGTCCTTGTGCAGCGCGACTCGCACCGCCAGGATGAAAAGTACCAGCAAGAGCACCGCTCGCATGATGAGCAGGCCGAATCGCCGCAGGCCGTGCTCGAATTCCGTTTCGCCCGGCCGCGCGGCCAGTTTTTCCGCGATCGCCCCAAACGCCGTGCGCCGCCCGGTGGCGCTGATGCGCGCCACGGCGATTCCGCTCACCACCGAAGTTCCCAGAAAAACCGCATCGATCGCCTGCGGAGTGCCTTTGTCTCTCGGTTCCGGCTCCCGTGCTTCCTTTTCCACTGGCATGGATTCGCCGGTCAGTGCGGCCTGCTGCACGTAAAGGTCGCGCGCCTCGACGAGCTCGCCATCCGCTGGCACCAAATCTCCGGCCGATAGCCGAACGATGTCTCCCGGAACGACCTCGCGCCGCTTCACCTCCTGCCACTCGCCGTCGCGCAGAATCGTCGCCGTCAGGCTGACGTGCTCGTGCAGCCTGCGAATCGCCCGTTGCGATCGGTACGTCTGCACGAAGTTGATTCCCACGCCGAGCAGAACCATCAGGAAAATGATTCCGGCATCCACTCTCTGTCCGAGAACGGCCGAGATGACGCAGGCAACCAGGAGAATGATGACCAGCGGATTCAGGAAGAGAAAAAAGAGCTCCGCCGCCAGCACGCCCCGGCGCGTGGGCGTCGGCTCGTTCGGGCCGAATCGTTCCAGGCGCTCGCGCGCTTCGTCCGTCGTCAATCCGCCGTAAGAAGAAGGCGGAACTGACGCGATCTGCGGTTCGGAAGCGATGGCGGGCGCTCCTTTGCCCTTTTTCGGAGCAAACGGGCTGCCATCCCTACGCCGGCCTCATTGCCGAAACGTCTGTTAATAAGCTGAGGATACGTAGCTTAGGGGCGGCTTCCTTGTGTTTCGCTAAGGGAAGTGGGCCGTGCTGTTTTGCGTTGAGCTTGCTGGCCCGCTCGCCGCGAGAAAAGCCCCAAAACAGAGAACCGCAAGGTGGCGCGATTTGCCGCCGGATTGCCCGCTGACTGCCTGTTCACTCGCACCGCAGCGCGGTGACCGGATCCACTTCCGTCGCGCGCAGCGCAGGCAAAATTGCGGCCAGCAAGGCGACGCCCAGCAGCAAGCCCGCGGCCACTGCAAACGTGCGGAAATCGTCCGGCTGAATATGAAACAGCAAGCTGCGCAAATACTGCGTGAGCGCCAGCGCGCCGCCGATGCCGATAGCGACGCCCGCGAGCGCCATCGCCAGCGTACTGCCCACCACTATGCGCGTCACCGCGCTCCTTTGCGCACCGAGCGCCATGCGAATGCCGAATTCGCGCGTCCGTTCGCTCACCGAATAGGAAATCACGCTGTAAACGCCGAGGACGGCGAGCAGTAGCGCAACGATCGCGAACGCCGTCAGCACGATCATTTCAAATCGGCGTTCCGCTTCCATTTTGGCCAGCCGCTGATCCATCGTCGCAACGCCAAAAACCGGCAATTCGCCGTCAAGCTGCTCGACCTGCGCGCGCAGTGCCGGCACGATCGCTTCCGGGTTGCCGCTCGTGCGAATCACGAGCGAGACGAAAGCCGTGGGATGCTGCGCGTACGGCGTGTATATGGTCGGCATCGGCGCGTTCAGCAGACCGCGCTGGCGAACGTCCGCCACCACGCCCACAATCCGCATCGCCTGGGGGCCATTGCCGATCCGCTCGCCGATCGGCTTCCGATTCGGCAGGAAATGGCGTGCGAACGCCTGATTCACGATGGCGACTGGCGCGTTCCTGGCCGAGTCGCTCGCGCGGAAATCGCGCCCCGTGAGAAGTGAAATGCGCATTGTGCGGAAAAACCCGGGCGTTACGGTACTCACGCCCGCGGCAAACGCAAGAGGGCCGCTCGGAGGCGGCGGTACACCCGGGATTTCCACACCCATCGCCTCATTGAAATTCGTCATCGGGATATCGTCCGTGCCTGCGACCGCGGCCACCCCTGGCAAATTCCTTACGCGCTTTAGCAGTGACTGCTCGAACGCAAGCCGCTCGGCATGCCTTGTATACCTGGCGAGCGGCAAAGCTAGCGAGGCAGTGAGAACGTTGTGTGGATCGAGCCCAAGATCGAGCCCCGTGATTTTCAGAAAGCTCCGAACCAGCAAACCCGCGCCAATCGCCAGCATCAGCGCCATCGCAATCTCGGCAATCATCAGCGCGTTGCGCAATCGCCGATGGCCGCGTCCCGCGCTTGACCTGGTGCCTTCTTTCAGCGCCTCAACGGTAGGCAATCGCCACGCCGCGCGCGCGGGCGCAAGCCCTGCCAGCACGCCGGCTATCACGGAAACGCCGAGCGTGAAGAACAGCACGGGGAAATCGATCGTTGCGTTGTGCAACCGCGGAAGCTCTGGCGGGCCGAAATGGCGCACGATCAAGACGACGGCGTACGCGATGGCGACCCCGGCCGCGCCGCCGAGCGTCGCAACGAGCACGCTTTCGGTTACAAGTTGCCGCATCACGCGCCGCCGCTCCGCGCCCAGCGCCACGCGCAGCGCAATTTCCTTTTCTCGTGCCAACGCACGCGCCAGCGCCAGGTTCGCCACGTTTACGCAGGCGATCAGCAGCAGAAATCCCACCGCGCCCCACAGCACCAGCAGCGCCGGCCGCGTTTTGCCAACCAGCCACTCCCGAAGAGGGATGACCACCGCACGTTCGCGTTGGAGTAGGCGTCGGTAGCCGCCGGTGCTTGCGCTGGCGACGTGCCGGAAAATCATTTCGAGATCCGCTTGGGCCTGACTGGGTGCAACGCCTCGTTTGAGTCGCCCCACCACCCAGACGACATGCACGAATTGCCCCGCCGCCAAGTTTGCGGCTTGGACGCTCAGCAGCGGACGGATGACGCCGGGGTTGTTGAAATCAGGGAACTCGAAACCTTCGGGCATCACGCCAACCACGGTGTAAGGTTTGTCGTCCAGGTGGATTGTTCTGCCGATCACATCCGGATTCGCATCGAACCGGCTGCGCCATACCGCGTACGTTAGAACCGCCGCGGGTGGGCCGCCTACGACCATTTCCGACGCGGAAAACGTGCGGCCAAGCATCGGCTGAACGCCAAGCACGGAAAAGAATCCGGCGCTCACCTCCGCATACGGCAGCCGCTCCGGCGCCCCTGCTCCCGTCAGCGTTGTTTTCCAGATGTCGTCGTAGTCGGCCATGAAGGCGAATGAGCGATTCTTCCTCGACCATGATTCGAACACCCGATCGAAGGTCAACGGCCGCCCAGTCCCAGCCTCGGGCTTGGTCGTGGCCGCGAAAACGATTTGGCTCGCATTCGGATAGGGCGGGTGAAAAAAGAGCGCGCTGTTGATGACGCTGAAAATAGCCGTATTCGCGCCGATGCCGATTGCCATCGTGAGAATCGCGGCAATTGCATACCCGCGGTTTTTCACGAGCAGGCGCCACGCGAAAAGAACGTCGAACCAGACGCCATACGCGAATCGGCCCATACGCCCGCTCAAACTTGCGCGATCCCTGCTTCGCTCGATCAGCCGGTCGAGCCCGGGCAATTTGCCTGTGCGCGAAAGTCGCAGCTCCTCCGAAAGCGCCTGCCAATCGGCTACATGCGCAGCTGCGGCGGCTTCGGCCTCTTTTTCGCTCAGTCCCTTCCGCAGCGCTTCTTCATAAGCGTCTTCGAGCTGACGCGCGACCTCCTCGACGATTTCCGCTTCGCGTTCCGGCTGCACATCGCCCAGCCGCAATCGCTCGCGCACGTAGCCGTGCCAATCAGGCATGCCGCGGCCTCGCAATCTGATTCACCGCCGCGACGAACTGTTCCCACAGATTGCGCTGCTCGGCGAGAAATTTCCGGCCATCCGCCGTCAGCCGGTAAAATCGCCGCCTTCGCTCACCCGCTTTTTCCACCCAGCGGCCCCGAATCAGCCCGCGCTCTTCCAGCCGGCATAGAATTGGGTATAACGAGCCTATGCGGAACGTGATGCGGCCGCGCGAACGCCGTTCGATCAGTTTGCCGATTTCGTAGCCGTGCCGTGGGCGATCTTCGAGCAATGCTAGAACCAGCAGTTCCGCGCTGCCTTTTTTCAGGTCGCGACCGAACATGCGGCCAATATATAGCGGTAAAGTATGTCAGTCAACGGGTGGTAGAGGCACGTTGCAATGTGCCCCTACCGCGCCCCGCGCGCCGGTCAGTGCGGATCGGTGGGCAGCGGATGGTGGTAAACGTGGAACGGCGGACGAACGTAATGCTTGGGCGGATTCGCCTTCAGCAGTTCGAGTGCGACGGAGATCGCCTTCAGCAACTGCGGATCGCGGCCTTCGTGCATGTCTTTCGGGTCCTGTTCCACTTCATCGCCCGGCGAAGGCGGAATCCCGTGGTTTTCGACCACCCAATGGCCGTTCAAGCCGTAGACGGCGAGGCTCGGCGAAGTGATCATGCCGCCGTCAATCAGTTGCGGAACGGCCGGAATGCCGACGAGACCGCCCCACGTGCGAACGCCGACGAGCGGCCCGAGATGCGCCTCGCGGAAATACCACGGCAGCGCGTCGCCGCCCGAGCCGGAATACTGGTTGATGATCATCACTTTCGGGCCGTAAATCGCTTCGAAAGGTTCCGTCTGGTCTTGGCCCTGGCGCGTGTGCAGCCTGCTCATCGGCTTCCGGCTCAGATAATCAATGATGTAATCGGCCAGAAAACCGCCGTGATTGAATCGCTCGTCCACGATCGCGCCCTGCTTGCCGACCTGCGCGAAATAGTAGCGATTGAACGCCGTGTAGCCGGGCGGGCTCGTATCGGGCAGATAGACGTAGGCGATGCGGCCGCCGGTGAGTTTATCCACCAGACGGCGGTTGTGCTCGATCCAGGCGAGATTGCGCAATCCTCGTTCGTTCGCGATGGGAACCATGGTAATGTCACGTGAGCCGGTCATATCCGGATTCGGCCCGACGGTGAGCGTTACCTGCTTGCCGACGGTATTGAGGAAGAAGCTGTAGACATTCTCGTTGCCGTAGAGCTGGCGTCCATTCACCGCCAGCAAATAGTCGCCCGCGGTGACGTTAACGCCGGGCTGTGTGAGCGGCGCGTGGAGCTGCGGATTCCAGTTTTCGCCATTGAAGACACGCGTGATCCGGTAGCGATTATTTTCGATTTTGTAATTCGCGCCGAGCAAGCCCACGCTGATCGAAGGCCCGGAGGGATCGTCGCCGCCGCGCACGAACATATGTCCGACGGTCATGTTTCCGGTCATTTCGCGGAACAGATAATTCAAATCGCCGCGGCTGGCGATGCCGGGCAAATAGATAGAATACGCCTTTTCCGCCGCGGCGAGATTCAGCCCGTGATATTGCGGGCTGTAGAAGAAATCGCGTTCCAGCCGCCAGACCTCGTGATACATCTGGTCCCATTCGGCGCGCGGATTCACCCACACCTGAATATCGGCCATGTGCAGAGCGCCCTCGCCAGGCTTTGGCGGCTTCGCCGTCGAGGTCAGATACCACTCCTTGCCTCTGCGGAACAGCATCTTCTCGCCGTTGAACGAGAGGTGGAAATTCGTCACGCCCTGGGCGAGCGGCTCCATTTTCCGCGTTTTCAGATCGAATTTCAGAACGGTTTGGCTGGGCGGCGCGAATTCAAACGTCACCACCGGCGCTTCCACCAGGAAAAGCACGCCCGGTTTGCCCGCGGCCAGCGAGACGTAGCGCCGGTCGGGAATCGGCAGAGTCAGAATGCGTTGGCTGATATTTGCGAAATCAATCGTGACCGCCGGTATTTTGTGCCGGGACGGCTTCGCTCCAGGTGCGGTTTTCGCTTCCGTCGCGCCCGGCTGCGCCTGCACTTTTTCATCGTCGCTTTCTGGAGCGAGCGGCGACGGCAAATCCTTGCGCAGCACGACGACGTAGACGCTGCTCGTCACGGGATGCCCGAAGCTCGTCATGTCGCCCGAGCCCTCTGAGAGCCCGGTATTCGTGCTCGCGGTGAAATATAGGTATTTCCCGCTCGCGTCGAATTGCGGATGCCGCGCGTCGCTCATGCCGTCGGTGATTTGCGTGGATTTGCCGGTCGCGAGCGAATAGACGCAGATGGCATGCAGCCGATTCCGCATCGTTTTCGCGTAGGCGATCCACTCGCTGTCGGGCGACCATGCCGGCTCGAAATCACTCAGCCCATAAAAGATGTCCGTAGCCACTTTCACCGGCGTGGGATGCTCGAGATCCACGTACCAAAGATTCAATCGCTTGTCGGTATACGCGATTTTCTTGCTGTCGGGCGACCAGACGGGATGAAAGAAAAAGGATGGCGGCTGGCCGAGGCCGATCGTTCGCACGGCTCCCAGACCATCCTGATTCTTCAGGTGCAGAGCGTATTCGCCCGAGCGGTCGGAAAAATAGGCGATCCATTTTCCGTCCGGCGACCACGCCGGATCGCGGTCGGCGACGGCGGGCGAGCGGGTGATGTTGCGCACGTCTCCTTTTTCCGCCGGCACGGTGAGGATTTCGCCGTGCGCTTCGAAAACGGCGCGCTGGCCGGTGGGTGAAATATTGGAGTTCAGGATTTCGTTTGGCGTGATTTTCTCGAAATGCGGTACGATGCGCGGCAAATCGGCGTGAATCTGGACGTTCACCGCGTGTTCGCGTTTACTCTTGTAATCGTAAATATGAAGCGAGCCGAACTGCTCGTAGACGATGCCGCCCGGCCCGGCCGAAGCCGATTTGAAATCGAGCCCGCCGTTCTGGATGAGCTGGCGCACCTGATGCGTGCGGATGTCGTAGGCGAAAAGCGTCACCGGGCCGTTGTGATCGGAAAGAAAATAGATCGTGTTTCCAACCCACATCGGATTCTTGTCGTTCGAATTCTGGCGCGGAATTGTCGTCACTGCGAGCGTCTGCAGGTTGACGATCCAGATCGGGGTGGTCTGCCCGCCGCGATAACCTTTCCAATCCGGCTCCCATTGCGAATTCGGCACGTACGCCATTTCTGTACCGTCGGGAGAAAAGACGCCCTGGCTGGCCATCATCAGCGGCAATTCCGTGGGAAAACCGCCGGTAATCGGGACGGTGAAAAATTGCGTGGGATCGGAAAAGCTGTAACGAGCCGATGAAAAGAGGACGCGCGTGCTGTCCGGCGTCCAGCCGAGCACGATATCGGGATCGGGATGGTAGGTGAGCCGGCGAGGCTGCCCGCCATCGGCCGAAACCACGTAGACATCGTAATTCCCGCCGTAATCGCCGGTGTACGCGATCCATTTGCCGTCAGGAGAAAAAATCGGTCCGCTCAAGCGGCCGACGCCGCCCACCAGCCGCCGCGCCTCACCGCCTTTGCGACTCACCACCCAGATGGCGTCGCCGTAGGCAAAGGCGATTTCCGTCCCGTTCATCGTGGGATGCTGGAGCAGCAGCGGCGTCTGTCCCGGCGTTGCGAGGGCGGTTGCGCAGAAAAGAAGGAAGAAAAGGGAAGCGGCGGCAAAAACGATTCGCTTCATGCGGCACCTCGTTGGACCTGTTTCTCGCGCCCGTGGCTGCCCCGTGCCGAAGCGGCGAAGCCGCGCGAGAGAAGGTGGCGCGAGTATAGGCGGCGATCAAAGGCAATGTCAAAATCTCGGCGGGATGTGAGACATCAGGCGAGGAAACCGGCCTCCGGACATGCTCTGGCCGGAGCTGGGGCAAGTACAAGAGCGCCGGCGTGGCGGGATGGTCGCGTAGCCGGGGCGCGTGGTTTGCCAGTCAGACGCAAGATGCTAGCTTGCGTAGGATTGCGCAACGCACGCGCCTCTACACCCAACGAATGGAAGAAACAACCCCAAAACCGTCTTTCCGCCTGGCCAATTGCTTCATAGGGAACAGGATGACGCCAGAGATCTGCCTCCTTAATGTGGAATGTGAGTTGCCAGCAACCTCGACATATCCCGAGGCACGGGGCGGGTGGGTTCGCCTGCTCGCGAGTTAAAAACTCTCCACTGAGGGGGTAACCTATGCATTCCCACGCGAAGTTTTCCCTTTGGTCCCTCTGGTTTCTGCCACTATTGTTTCTGGTTCCCAGCCCAACCACGGTTCAGCCACCGCAGGACATAACTCAGGTCAAGTCGGTAACCGGCTGCCTGCAGAAAGGTGAGGAGCCGGGAGGGTTCTTTATTGTCGAAAACGGCAGGATGTGGGAGTTGGTCGACAGGATAAAAGCCGCGCACGTCGGAAAAACGGTTCGGGTAACGGGACACTACCTGCTGCGGCCCGAAGCTGAAGAGGCAAAATTCGCCGAATTCGAAAAGAGGGAAGCGCAAGGACTGCCTTACGCCGATTTTCAGGTCCTCAGCTTGAAGGTGATAAGGAATTCTTGCAAGTAACACCGCGTTTCCTCGAGAGAGAATCTCCGTCGCTCGGTCGGCGTAGCGTCACATTCCGCCGTTACGAGCGGTCGAGGCTCGCAGCGTGCCGCGGCGCAGCTCGTGTTCCTTGAGCAGCGAGAAGAGCACTGGCACAAGCAACAAAACGCCGATCGTCGAAGTGACCATGCCGCCGACGACGGGCGCGGCGATGGGCTTCATCACGTCCGAGCCGATGCCGGTTTCCCACAGCATTGGGCCGAGGCTGCAAATGACAGCGAAAACGGTCATCAGTTTCGGCCGCAATCGCAGCACCGCGCCGTCGATCGTTGCCTTTTCCACATCGGATTTGACGAGCGGCACTCCCGAAGCCAAACGGTGATCGAGCGCTTCATGTAAATAGATGACCATCACCACCGACGTTTCGACGGCAATTCCGAACAGCGTGATGTAGCCAACGGCTGCGGCGACGCTGAAGTTGTAGCCAAGCAGCCATTGAAGTAGCAGCCCGCCGGTGAGCGCGAAAAATACGGGAAAGAACAGAATCGCCGCTTCGGCCACCGAGCGAAACGCCAGGTAAAGCAGCATGAAGATGAGGAAGAAAACGACCGGCAGGATGAATTCGAGCCGCTTTTTCGCGCGCAATTCGAATTCGTACTGTCCCGACCAGCGATACGTGTACCCGGGTGCGAGGTGAAGGTTGCGCCGGAGAAGCGTGCTCGCCCGCTGCACGAAGCCGCCGTAGTCGCTCGTGCGCAGATCGATGTAAACGTAGCCGGTGAGCGAGCCGCCTTCGTCGCGAATCATCGCCGGGCCGCGGGAAAAGGAGACGCTGGCGACTTCGCTGATGGGAATCTGCGCGCCGGTGGGCGTCGGGATGAGCACTTGTTGGAGGGCGGGAAGGTCGTCGCGGAAGTCGCGGTTGTAGCGGACGTCGATCGGAAAGCGCTCGCGTCCCTGGATATTTTCGGCCACGTCTTCGCCGCCGATTCCCGATTCCACCACGCGCTGCACGTCGGCGACGGTCAGCCCGTAACGCGCGGCCACGGCCCGATGCACGGCGATGTTGATGTAAAAGCCTTGCGCCACGCGTTCGGCAAAAACCGAACGCACTTCGGGCATGCGAGAAAGAATCTGCTGGATTTGCGCGCCCGTCTGCTGGATGCCGTCGAGGCTCGGCCCTTGAATTTTCATTCCGACCGGAGTCTTGATGCCGGTCAGCTCCATATCGAGGCGATTGGCGACGGGCATCGTCCAAGAATTCGAGAGGCCGGGGAATTGCAGCTTGGCGTTCATCTGCTGAATGAGCTTGCGATAGGTCATTCCCTTGGGCCACACACGCCGCGGTTTCAACATGATCGTCGTATCGAACATATCGAGCGGAGCGTTGTCGGTGGCCGAATCCGACCGGCCGACCGTTCCGAAAACGCTCTGGACTTCGGGAAACGAACGAATGATGCGGTCCTGCTCCTGCATCAGCCCGGAAGCCGCGGTGATCGAAATGCCCGGCAGCGCCGTCGGCATGTAGAGCGCCGAGCCTTCGAAGAGCGGTGGCATGAACTGGCTGCCGATGCGCGCCGCGAGCGGCACAACGATCGCGAGGAAAACGATGCTGAGCAGGAGCGTCGTTTTACGAAAGCGCAGGCAGAAGTGCAGCACCTTTTGATAGAGGAACTGGCTGGGGCGCGCGAACGGATTTTCCGATTCGCGCCTCAACCGGCCGCGGATGAAAACGGGCATCAGGACCGGAACGAGCGTCACCGAAAGAATCGAAGCGAACGCGATCGAAAGCGTTTTCGTCCACGCGAGCGGCCGGAATAGCCGTCCCTCCTGCGCCTGGAGCAGAAAGACGGGCAGAAACGAAACGATGATGATGAGCAGGGAAAAGAAAATTGGCGAACCCACCTGCTTCGCCGCATCGAGCGTGATGCGGCGCCGTTCGCGTTCGGTGAGTTTGTGCGATGATGATGGCGCCGTGGGTTCCGCAGACGCGTCGAGAGCGGCCTGACCTTGATGCGGCCCGGAGGATGCCGGCGGATCGCCGAGCGCCGGGGGATCGGATGCGGAATCAGCTGCCGGAGGCGAGGCTTGCGCTTCGGCCAGGCGCCGATAGCCGTTTTCCACCATCACGATCGAAGCGTCCACCAGCACGCCAATGGCCAGCGCCAGGCCGCCCAGCGACATGATGTTGGCGTTGACGTGCAAGTAGTGCATCGGAATGAACGACGCGAGGAGCGCGATGGGAATGCTCAGAATCGGAATCAGCGCCGAGCGGAAATGAAACAGAAAAAAAATCGTCACCAGGCTCACGATGATCGCTTCTTCCAGCAGATCGCGTTCGAGCGTGTGGATGGATTTTTCGATCAGCCCCGAGCGGTCGTAGGCGGAAACGATTTCGACGCCGGGCGGAAGTGACGGCGCAATTTCCGCCAGTTTCCGCTTCACGCCCTGGATCACCTTGAGCGCGTTCATGCCGTAACGCATCACCACGATCCCGCCCACCGTTTGGCCCTCGCCGTTCCAATCAGCCGCGCCTTCGCGGATGTCCGGGCCGAAAGTGACGGTGCCGAGATCGCCGACGAGCACCGGCGTGCCATTTTTGACGGCCACGGGAACGTCCGCCAAATCCTTCAACGAGCGCAGGTAGCCCAGTCCGCGCACCATGTATTCCGCGCCGCCCAGTTCGAGCACGCGACCACCCACTTCGTTCGTGCTTTCGCGCACGCGCTCGATCACCGTGCGCAGGGGAATGCCGTAGGCGCGCAGCTTGTTGGGATCGAGATTCACCTGGTATTGACGGACGAATCCGCCGATCGAAGCGATTTCGGCGACGCCGGGAACCGTTTCCAGCTGATAGCGCAAATACCAATCCTGCAGCGCGCGCAGGTCGGCCAGGCTGTAGCGATGCGTGTGGTCCACGATCGCGTATTCAAAGACCCAGCCCGCGCCGGTCGCGTCCGGTCCGAGTACCGGATGCACTCCCGCCGGCAATTGACCCTGGATCTGCTGCAGATATTCCAGCACGCGCGAACGCGCCCAGTAGAGGTCGGTCCCGTCTTTAAACACAACGAACACGTACGAATCGCCGAACATCGTCTGCGCTCGCACCGCCTGCACTTTCGGCGCGGAAAGCAGCGTGGTGACGATCGGATAGGTGACCTGGTCTTCGATGATGTTCGGTGGTTCGCCCGGCCACTCGGTATGCACGATCACCTGCACGTCGGAAATATCCGGCAGGGCGTCGATCGGCACGTTTCGAAGCGCCCAGATGCCGGCCATGACCAGCGCGAGTGTCGCGGTGAGGACGAGGAAGCGGTTGCGGCTGCACCAATCAATCCATCGCGCGATCACGTTATGACCCTCCGCTGGCGTCCACGCTCTGCTGGCTGGTGGCGCTCACTTGGCCGCCGCGCCGCGCGACGATGGAAACCTGCCACGTTCCTCCGCTCGGCAGATTTCCCTGGCCCTCGTAGTTGCCGTTTCCCTTGTCGCTCAGCGTGAACTCGACGCGCTTGCCCGCCATCCCCATCTCCGGCATCGGCGGCAGGACGAAGGTGAGCGTCACCTGCGCGCCGGCGACGGCTTTGCCTTGTGCGTCCGTCAATTTCACCTCGAACGCGTTTTCACCCTGGCGCGGGGGTGAGGGAATGCTGCTGAAGGCGATCTGCGCCTGCTCCGCGTTCGCCGTCGTTCCGGCAGCCGGCGGTGGTGGCGGCGCGAACGCGCCGAGCGCGGCCTGGAGCTGGCTTTCGGAATCGATCAGGAAATTCGCCGACGTGACGATGCGGTCGCCGGAGCGCAGCCCTTTCAAAACAATGTAGTCGTTTCCGACTTGCGGGCCGGCAACGACGTCGCGCGGCTGGAGGTAGCCGTGGCCGCGATCGAGGAAGGCGATGGATCGCGTTCCCGTCTGGAAAATTGCCGATGCCGGCACGACGAGTTGGCGCCCCATCGGAATTTGCAGATCCACGTTCACGAACATGCCTGGTTTCAAGACGAGTCCAGGATTGGAAAAGAGCATCCGAACGCGCGCGGTGCGCGTGGTCATATCCACTTCCGGATAGACGAAATCCACTCGGCCCCAAAACGTTCGGCCGGGATAAGAGTCCACGGTGAGCGTGGCGGGATCTCCCGCGCGCACGCGCCCCAGGTCGTTTTGAAAAACCTCGGCGAAGACCCACACCTGGGAAAAATTCGCCACCGTATAGAGCCGCGTGGACGGCTCGACGTAAAGATTCGGCAGCGCGTTGCGCTCGGTGATAAAGCCCGAAACCGGCGAATCCACTTCCAGGTATTGCCGTACCTGGCCGGTCGTTTCGAGCCGTGCGATTTCGCGTTCCGGCAGGTTGTATTGCCGCAACCGTTCGAGTGCGGCCTGCGCCAGTGATGCGGCTCCCGCGGCCACGCCGGGCACGGTGCTTTTCGCCAACAGCGTTTCGTTTTGTCGCGCCAGGAGCAGTTCGCGTTCGGTGGTGACCAAGTCCGGGCTGTAAATGGTGAAGAGCGGCTGTCCCTTTTTCACGTACTCGAAATTGGCATTCGCGTAGACCTTTTGAATCCATCCCGAAAATCGCGTCTGGACGTACGCCTGCTCGCGCTCGTCGACGGCCACGTTGCCGACCACACGAATATCGTCGTGAATCACTTTCCATTTCACTTGGCCCACTTCTACGC
Source organism: Acidobacteriota bacterium (assembly GCA_021818865.1). Taxonomy (GTDB): domain Bacteria; phylum Acidobacteriota; class Terriglobia; order Acidiferrales; family UBA7541; genus JAKASX01. Next base: position 12,694 of record JAKASX010000043.1, on the reverse strand, counting down.
CGATACTCTGCAGCCGCTGCGGCGTGAGCTGAATCGGCGCGAGCGGGGTCAAAGCGGCCGACGCCTCCGGTGACGCGGAAGGCGCCGAAGCGGTCGCATTCAGCGAGGGCCCTTCCGCCACGATTTCGGCTGACGCGCCGCTCTGCGCCGGTTCCGCGGCACGATGCGTGCGCCACCACCACGCGCCGAGCCCGGCCAGAATCAGCAAATTCAAGCCCAACAGAATAAGGAACGGAATTCGATACGATTTCATGACAAAACTCCTTGGCGCCAGGCCCCGGCGGAAAAAGAGATGAAATGTGCCGCGGTTTTCATGGCGCCTCGTTCACTGCGCCAGCGTGACGCCCACGAGCGGCTCGAGCCGCGCGAGCGCGATCTGGTAATCGGAAATTTCGCGGTAGTCGTGCAGCCGGAAATCCAGCAGATTCGTGAAATTATCGAGCAGGGTCAGAAAATCCACCTTGCCCGTTTCGTATTCCATTTCCGACGCGGCGAGCGTTTCCGAGGATTGCGGCACGATCGCCTGGTCGTAAAGCAGCATGAGTTTCTGCGCCTGCTGGGCGTCGAGGTATTGCTCCTTCACCAGATAATTCACCGTCGTTTCGCGGTCCTCTTGCACGCTACGGTCGCCGGCCAGCGTGCGGCTGGCTTCGTAGACCTCCTGCCGCTGTTTCGATTTGTAGAAAATCGGGATGTTCACGCCGATGAATCCGCCGTACATGTTCGGTCCGCCGGGCATACGCTGATACATCGCGCTGACGCTGAAATCGGGATAGTAGGATTTGCGGGCGAGCGCGACGGCGTCCTTGTCCCGCTCGACCACCCGCTCGTCGCCCTGAATGCCCGTGTCGTTGGTGCGCGCCAGGCGATACAGTTCCGCCAGCGTGTACCGCAGCGGCGTTCGCGCCAGCGGCTCGGCCGGCGAGAGCGGCGTTTCCGGGGAACGATCGAGCAGCGTATTGATGCGCGCCGTCGCGATTTCCCTCTGCTCGCGCAGGATCGTGATGCTTTCGAGCAGTTGCGAAAGCTCCACCTGCCCCTTCAGAACGTCCTGTTGCGCGCCCTTGCCGGTTTCGTAGCGCGCCTCGGCGATCTGGGTGAGTTTTTCGAGCAGCGTGCGGTTGTTCTCGGTGATCGCGAGCGCCGTATCGAGGTACGCGTAGCGGAAATACGCCACTTTCACTTCGGAAACCACGCGCCGCTTCGTCGCTTCGTATTCCCACCACGCGGCGCGGCTTTCTCGATCGGCGATTTTCCCGCGCAGCTTCCGTTTGCCGGGGAAGGGAAACGTCTCCATCGCCGAGACGCCGCGATAGCTCGTCTCCTGCGAGCTTTTCACGACGAACGGGATCGGTTCGCCCATCCAACCGGCACTCACGGTGGGATCGGGCAGCGCCCGCGCCTGCGGCACGCGCGCGTCAAGCGCCTCGACGCGCCGCTCGGCCGCCTGAATTTCCGGATTTACGCGAAGCGCCTGCGCCACCAGTTGATCGAGGTTCAGGCGCTCGACCGCGACGGTTTCGGATGGCGGCTGGGAAGGTTTTGGTTTTTCCTGGCTCGCGGCTGGAAGCGCCGGGAGGGCCAGTAGCAAAGCAAGGCGAAAAAGTCCCTTGTAAGAAATCATCCTGATAGCTCCATCGATTTATGAAACTGGTGCATGAATTAGGAATTGGGCGCGCGCGCAAAGACACGCGTCCCGGTTGGAGGACTTCCCGAGGAAGAACTAGATCAAAAAGACGCAGAGACCCGCTCGCCCGCCCGGAGGACCGGGGCTGGCCTTTGCGGGAACATCGGCAATGCTCGAGAAGGAAACCGTTGCACTTGGCAGGCCGGGCGGCAAGAAGCTGGCCGTAAGAAGCGATGGCGCGGGGGTGGTCGCGTTCTGCAGGGCTGGCGGAAATGGCGCCGCCGTTTCGACGCACTGGCAGGAAATCTGCGCGCCGCCCATCGTTGCGGCGGAGTTCGCCATGCCGGCGCATTGCATCATCATAGGGCACTGGCACTGGCCCTCAAGGCCGGAAGCGATGGCGCACGCCGCAAGAGGCAAAGGCACGAGACTCACGAGGCAGAAGGCTAAATTGAAGACAATGGTGCGGCGAAGCATCAAGCGATTATACCCGCAGTTTTGCTTCCGTTGCGCTTCTTCTCCGAAGTCTTTCGTTGTCAGCCGGAATGAGCGGAAGCGGCTCGAATTAGGCCTTGAACAGTGGGGTATTTGCCGCAACCAGGCTTGACCCATATGTCATTTCGCGCACGCAGGCGACCGCGACCATGTTGCTCTATACTCGTGCGGTGGCCGCACCGTCCGATCTGCTCGATTCCTTGCGCCGCTATTGGGGTTTCGATTCTTTCCGCCCGTTGCAGGAAGCGGTTGTGCGCAGTCTGCTCTCGGGCCGCGACGCCTGCGTGATCATGCCGACCGGCGGCGGCAAATCGCTCTGCTATCAGCTGCCCGCCGCGATGCTGGCCCCAAAAACAGCGGTGGTCATTTCGCCCCTGATCGCCCTCATGCAGGATCAGGTCTTGCGCCTGAACGAGATGGGCATCCCGGCCGCGCTGCTCAATAGCTCGCTGGGGCCGCTCGAGCAAGAGCGCGTGCTGCGCGATGCCGTCGAGGGCCGTTTTCGCCTGCTCTATCTTTCCCCTGAACGGCTCGCGCGTCCGGAAACCGCCGAGTGGCTGCGCTCGGCTCCCATCTCTTTTTTCGTGATCGACGAAGCGCACTGCATCTCCGAATGGGGCCACGAATTCCGCCCCGAATACCGGCAGCTGAACCTGCTGCGCGACCGTTTTCCAGAAAGCCCGATCGCCGCGTTCACCGCCAGCGCCACGCGACGCGTCCGCCACGACATCGTGGATCAGCTCCGCCTGCGCGATCCGCACCTTTCCATTGCCAGTTTTCGCCGGCCGAATCTGCGCTACCTGGTTCGGGAATGCGATTTGCGCTCCCAGCCGCGCTTGCTTCTCGATGCGGTGCGCCGCTACGCCGCCCAGGGCAACGTCATCGTCTACGCCCCGACGATCGAGCGCGTCGAGCGGACGGTCGGCTTTCTGGCCGAGCACGGTATCGCCGCGACCGCCTATCACGGCCAAATGGACGCGCGAACGCGGCGCCGCAATCAGGAACGCTGGATGACGGACGAAGTGCGCGTGCTGGTCGGCACGATCGCCTTTGGCCTGGGAATCGACAAAGCTTCCGTGCGCGCCGTGATTCATCTGTCGCTGCCCAAATCCCTCGATCAGTATTATCAGGAGGCGGGCCGCGCCGGCCGCGACGGCCTTCCCGCCGATTGCATTCTTCTCTGGCGCAAGGCCGACGCCGGTCTTCTGGCGCATTTCATCATGCAGATTGGCGACGCCGCCGAGCGCGACCGCGCCTGGCATCGCTATCGCGAAATTCGCGCCTTCGTTGAATCCGGCCTGTGCCGCCAGAGCCAGATTTGCCTCCATTTCGGTGAAACGCCCAGATGGACGTCCTGTGGCTCCTGCGACGTCTGCGCCGGCGTGCCGGATTGGCTCGTTGCGAAGGAAGCGCCGGAAACGCCGCGCCGCAAGAAACGCAATCGGAAAGGGCAAGCCCCGGCTCCGGTCTCCGTCGCCGCCCCGGCCTCGGCAAAGGCCGAAGGCGCGGCTTCGCATATCGCGTCAAGCGGCGGCGAAGCCTCCGCCGCCGTTTCCGTCGAGCCGCCGAGCTCGCTCCGCGAATCCCTGCGCGAGTGGCGCCGCGTCACCGCCGCCGCGCGCGGCGTTCCCGCTTTCGTCGTCATGCATGATACGTCGCTGGATGATTTGTGCCGTGTCCGCCCGCGCACGCTCGATGAATTGCTGGAAGTTCACGGCTTCGGCGAGCGCAAAGTGGAATCCTACGGCAAGGCGATCCTGGAAGTGTTGCGCCGGTTTCCGCGCTAGGCAATCGCTACGCGGCGCTCGAAATTTCTGACTTCGATTCCCGTTGCGCCGGAATCGCCGCACGCGAAGCTTCAGGGCGCTCCTCGGCCCGCGCGGCCGCCGACAATCCTCCGCTGGGCCTCGCTGACGGATCGCAGTTTCGCGAGCGATAGCCGCGGCTTCGCGCCCCGCAACTCCGCGTAAGCCGTTTTGGCTCTCGTCAGGATAGGAATGCCGGGATCGGCATCTTTCCACAGCGCAAAAAAGCCCGCGTACTCGCTCTTTGCCTTCGCCGTTTCCCCTATCAGGGCGTACGCCCGCGCCAGCTGTAGCTGTGCCAGGGAGCAGGTAAGCTCGGCGAAGGCCGAGCAACCTCCAATGAGCTCCGCGAATTCGCGGCTTGCTTGCTCGCCACTCTTCAGAGCCAGAAACGCCATCCCGTGAAGATAGAGGGGAAGGAAAGTGAAGCCGAGATCGCTCACTTCGTAGGGCGTCGCTGGCTGAAGTGCCTGTATCGCATCCTCGGGCCGTCCGTTGCGCAGCGCGATCGCAGCCCGAATCGCCGGAACGAAATTCCGTTGCACGTCGGTCGTGCCGGGATACTTGGCGGAAAGCTCATCTGCAATGCGCGAAGCCCCCCTCGTATTTCCAGCCAGCGCGAACGCAATCGCCGCGCCCGCCTTGACCTCCCTCCTGGTGCATTTCGACAGCGCAGCTTGTGCGAAAGCGCTCGCACGCGCGTAGTCGCCAACCAGAGCTTCGTCGACAGCGAATCGCGCCTCTTCGAGCGGTCCGGCTTGCGGCCGGCCCACGCGTTGAAACCCGTCAACCGCGGTGCGCGTCAGCGCGCGCGCCGAAGCTCGACGTGAGAAACGACCTTGCCTTGCTTGCGTACCAGCAGTTCGAGCACGGCGAGGGGCTTCGCCTGCATCTTGACCAGCCGCCCGTCCTTGCGCAGCACGCCCTCACTAAAATCGGCCTCGTAGGGGCCGAAGCGCACCTTCGGCGATTCCGGATCCGCAGGCATGGCTGAAGTTCTCCCCCGGGAGAACGAGTGGGAGTCTATCACACGAAGCTGTGAGCGGGGAAAGCGATACTTCCCGAAAGGGTACAGTACCATCCAACACATTCTGGTCAAAGCAGTTAGATGACTAACCGAAATTTATCTCCAATTTGCCTCCCGTTAGTTGATCTTTAGCGTCCCAAACGGATACTCCACTCTGCGCACCGTGGCAACGGCTTGCGTGTGGATTGCGCGGGAACGGGGAAATCCCTGCGGCCCAGACCATCCCCGGGTTTGCGTCCTGGCCATGGTCGTCGTGTTGTGGGGCCTGCGGGCAATTTGTCGGAACGATGCATACATCGAGGGGGAGATTGATGAGAAGCAACAGCAGTTTGTCCGCCGCTTCGCCGTCGCACGGAATGCGCCGCGGTTTGTTTTCATTCCTGTCGTTTGGAATTGCGGTTCTGTTTCTGATGGCAGCCAGCGCCAGCGCGGCGACGCAGACGCTCGCGGTTGGCAGCACAGGTGACTTGAGCGGCTCTTGTACCTCGACGAGCCCGCCGGCCTCCAGCTGCACGACCCTGCGCGCTGCGATCACGCAGGCGAACCTAGACACGGGTGGCACCATCATTTTCAGTTCCAATGTCACCGGCACCATCACCCTCACGAGCGCCTTGCCGGCAATCAGCGAGGATCTGTCCATAGAAGGGCCGGGCGCTGGCACACTCACCATCTCCGGCAACCACGCGTACCAGATACTCGACTTTACCTCTAGCGTTGACCAAATTTCCGGCCTGACCCTTGCCGACGGCTACGGCCAGAATGTCGACAACAGCGTGTACGGCGGCGGCACCATCGCCTACGACTCCTATTCCGGCACTCTGACCGTCACCAACTGCAGCTTCACCGGCAACTCGTCAGGCAGCGGCTATGCTGGCGGCGCGATCGCGACGGTCTTCGACGACAGCTCGGCCACGGTCAACGTCACGAACAGCACGTTTTCCGGCAATTCGGCCGACAACGTAGGCGGCGCCATATTGAGCTCGGGCAAGCTGGCCGTCAGCAACAGCATCTTCGCCGGCAATTCGGCCCCCTCAGGCGTCCCCCCTGGCGGTGGTATTGGCAATTATTTTGGGGGAACGATCACCAGCGAAAGCAACAACCTCTTCTACAACAACGCCGACGGCGACGCTAGCTTTACGCTCTCCACAACGGACGTTTCTGCGAACCCGATGCTGGCTCCGCTCGGCAATTACGGCGGGCCGACCCAGACGATGCTTCTGCTTCCCGGCAGCGCGGCGATCTGCGCCGGCTCTGCCTCCGATGTGCCCTCCGGGACGACCACCGATCAGCGCGGCTTCTCCCGCACCACCACGTACACCATCAATGGCAGCTCGAAGGTCTGCGTCGATATCGGCGCGGTCCAGACCGATTACACCTCGATCCAATTCACGAACGCTCCCACCAACGGCTATTCCGCCACCGCGGGCCAAGCCGCGTCTCCCGCACCGATCGTCTCGGTGACGGAAAACGGTCAGAATATCGGAGGCATTCCAGTCTCGCTCACCTTCTCTGGAACCGGAACGGCCAGCAACACCGGTCCGGTGGACACGGTTGCGGGTGCCGGCGCGACCTTCAGCGACCTGACCGTAAGTCAGGCCGGAAACGACACGCTCTCTTCAACGCTAAATCTCTTCACGCCCAGCGGTAGCACTACGCCTGTCTCCATCACTGCGGGATCCGTGGCCTGACGGTCAGCCCTCTCACCATCGGCACTTCCACGACGGTTCAAATCTCGCCTAGTTTGCCCATCTACGGCGATACGGTGACTTTCACGGCGATAGTGAGCCCGAACTCCGGCACTACCGCACCCACAGGCACCGTGAGTTTCTCCATAGATGGCGGCGCGTCCGTGGACGGAACTGCGGTGACTTGTCCGACCGGCTCGCCGGCCGATAACCTCTGCGCCCAGTATTCCGATTCCACACTCAGCGTCGGGAACCACACCGCACAAGCCAGCTTTACCCCGACGTCCGGCTCCATATTCGCCGGCAGCTCCTCCTCCGCAGTCGACTTCTCGGTCGTGTCGCCGCAGACGGCGACCGAGAGCACCATCAGCTACGTGAACATGCTTTACATGCAAGGGGTGCTGAACTCAGGCCAGGACAACTCGCTGGTGAAGGAGCTGAATCAAGCCATCAAGATGATGAACGCGGGGAAGATCAGCGGAGCGATCCAAAACCTCCAATACTTCATCAGCGAGGTGCAGGATCTCTACAGCTCCGGAGTCCTGAACGCAACCGAAGCTAACACGATGATCACCGACGCCAACAACGTGATCACAGCCCTCGAGCAAGGGGGATAGAAAACCGCAAGTTGCGAGGCCGCGGCAGGGCTGTTTACGCAGCCCTGCCGCACCTCTCGCCGCAGCTCCGCAGGGATGCATTTCCCATATGGGGCAGCCGGCCGGCCCCGCCGCACCGCAAAAATCCGTGTCATCCTGAGCGAAGCGAAGGACCCCGCACGCTGGCGTAAACCAGAAAACCCCGAGGCCGAGTCGCTCGCAGTTCAAGCAGAACCAAAACGTGGCACCTCGAAATCTGCCTTCTGGAAGCCACTGGGTTTGAAAGGATGGTCGGGGCGCGGAGGTCCCCGCAAGCCGGGATTTCGGCAGCGGTCCCGGCACAAAGCGCCGGGATGCAAAGGACGCAGCTCAGAAGCCCGCAAAGCGGCTCAATCCCGGTTGCACCGGGATTTCGGCAGCGGTCTCAGACGCCCGCTAAACGCCTCAATTTTAACTTGCGGTAAATGGTCGGGGCGCGGAGATTTGAACTCCGGACCTCCTGCGCCCAAGGCAGGCGCGCTACCAGGCTGCGCTACGCCCCGACGGGAAACGCTTTTGCAATTCTAAGGTGCATGACAGCCCGGCGGCTAGTCCTCGCTTGCATCTTGGTTCGAACAAGCCAAACCGTAACCGTGTTCCTTGTCGAGAGGCCAGCTCACGGGCGCGGAAGAGCGTCAGCGACCGCGGTGCGAATCGCCGCTCGGCTGGCAACCAAGGAAACCTCATGAAGCGTCCCACCGTCGATGAGACGACAAATCGCTTCTTTTGAACAATCTGCCCCGCTAACGTATCGTTTCTTTTACTCGGCAGCCGGACATCACCTTCTCAGAGAGTCACGTCGGCCTGTGGAAAACACCGCGCCCACGGTGGCACGGTGGTGTTCTCTTCGGTGGGCTCTCCTTATTACTCTTTGTTTTGCCGCTTCACCGCTCTACGCACGAGCGGCAATCATTTCGGCTCGGGTATCGCGCTTCAGGCGATATGCCGCTCAGGCGGCTCCGGAGAATTCAGCGCAGCAAGATCAAGGCCAGCAGCCGGGTCCGCTTCAGCCAGAAACGCAGTCGCTTCCGCAGACAAGTACGGGGCAGGCAGTTGCTGTTCCGCAGCCGGGGGCTGTCATGGGCACCGTTACCGACCAGCATAGCAACCCTGTGCCTGGCGCTACCGTCGTGCTCCGGGGCCCTCTTCCGGCCGAGCGCCTAACGGCCACTACGAACGCCGATGGTTTTTTTGATGTCCACGACGTCAAGGCCGGAATCCCGTATCACATCGCCATCAGCTCTCCCGGATTTGCCAAATGGACCTCATCCGTTGACCTCCGCCCGGGGCAACTCGATATGCTGACCGGAATCAAACTGCGTCTCGCGGAGGTCCGGACTACGATTACCGTAAGCCCTCAGACCACCGAACAAATCGCCACGGAACAGGTGCAGACGGAACTGACGCAGCGCGGGCTTGGCCTCGTCCCGAATTTCTACGAAGCTTTCGAGCCCAATCCCGCGCCACTCACTCCGAAGCTGAAATTCGAACTTGCGTTCAGGGCCGCCGTAGACCCATTTACCCTCACCGGGGTGGGCATGCTCGCCGGAGCCGGACAGATGACCGGGACGCCCAATTATGCGGATGGTTTTGGAGGATTCGCGGAGCGGCTCGGCGCAAATTACGCAAACCAGTTTACGAATCTGATGATTGGAGGCGCGATCCTGCCGTCGCTTCTGCATCAGGATCCGCGCTATTTCTACCAGGGTACCGGCGGCACGATGTCGCGGGTGCTCCACGCGATCTCCGCCGTAGTCATCGCCAAGGGAGACGACGGCCGCTGGCAGCCAAACTACTCGGAGATCGGGGGCGATCTGGCCTCCGCGGCTCTTTCCAATGTCTATTATCCCGAGGGAAACGAAGGCGCTGGTTTGATCTTCGTGAATTTCGGCATCGACACCGGCATTCACATGAGCATGCGCATTCTCCAGGAATTCGTTTTTCACCCGTAGCAGGCTGCTCACTTGGAATCTTTCTGGTTGTTCGGGCGCGAACGCGAGCGAATCAAACCGGGGCTGTGGATGGTGGTGCTTCACCCGTGAGCGCAGCTCGAAGCGCCGGATACAATCGGCGATAGGTGAGGTAGTTGCGCGCCAGGAGCGCCGCGGTTTCCGGATTCGGCGCTGTTTTCTCTCTTGCGCGCACGGCCTGTTCGCACGCTTCTTCCACCGTGCTCCAGTTTCCCGCGCCGACGCCGGCCAGAATCGCCGCGCCGTAAGCCGCTCCCTCTTCGCTTTCCACCGTTTCTACTTCGCGGCCATACACGTCGGCCTGAATCTGCCGCCAGAGCGCAGACCGCGCGCCGCCGCCGCCCAGCCGGATGCGCTCCACGGGCACGCGCATCTCGTCGAAAATCGTGAATGAATCTTTCAGGCTGAACGCGACGCCTTCCAGAATCGCGCGAACGACGTGCGCTCGCGTATGCGAAGCGGCCAGGCCGACGAGCGCCGCGCGCGCGCCCGGATCCAAATGCGGCGTGCGTTCTCCCATCAGATAGGGAAGCCAGAAAAGTCCTTCGGCGCCCGCGCCGGCCGTTGACGCTTCCTCGACGAGCCGGTCGTAAGCCTCGCGCCCGTCCTCCGCGCCCGCGCCGAACCGATCGCGAAACCAGCGCAGGGAAAGCCCGGCCGCTTGCGTCACTCCCATCACGTGCCAGCGGCCGGGAATCGCATGGCAAAACGTGTGCAGCCGTCCGCGCGGGTCGAGCGCGGGACGATCCGTCGCCGCGAAAACCACGCCGGAAGTGCCAATCGTCACGCTGCCCGCTCCCGGCCGCACGATGCCCATGCCCATCGCTCCGGCTGCCTGATCGCCCGCTCCCGCAACCACCGGCGTTCCTGCCGGGATTCCGGTCGCATTAGCGCCGGCGTACGAAACGTTTCCGCAAACGGCCGGCGATTCGTAGAGCGCGGGCAGCATTTGCCGATCGATCGCGGCGAGGCGAAGCATTTCCGCCGACCACTCGCGCGCGGCAACGTCGAGCAGCAGCGTGCCCGAAGCGTCGGCGACGTCGATGGCGCGTTCTCCCGTCAGGCGGTATCGAACGTAATCCTTCGGCAGCAGCAGGTGCCGCGCTCGCGACCAGAGAGCCGGTTCGTTTTCGCGAACCCAGAGCAGTTTCGTCAGCGTGAAATTCGTGAGCGGAGGATTGGAAGTGAGTTGAATGATGCGGTCCGTTCCGATTGTCGCCGCTAGTTCGCGCGACTGCGGTTCGGTGCGTTGATCGCACCAGATGAGCGCGGGGCGCACCACGTCGCCTTTCTGGTCGAGCAGCACCGCGCCGTGCATCTGGCCGGAAAATCCCACGCAGGCAATATCGCTCGCGCGCAGGCCGGAATTCGCGATCACCTGGCGCACGGCCAGACCGCATGCGTTCCACCAATCGAGCGGGTCCTGCTCGGCCCAGCCCGGCTGTGGGCTCGCAAAGGGATCGTGCTCGCTGGACGCCGCGCCGACCACGCGCCCGTTTTCGCCGATCAGGACCGCTCGCGTGCCGCCGGTACCCGTGTCTATGCCGAGAAATACGATGGTGCCTCCTCGACGAAAGACTGTATCTTAATCGCTGTCGCCGCCAGACGCGCAACGGAGAATTTGCGGCGATTCTCGAAGGGAGGGTTTCATGCGCGGTCAACGCGAAGCGCCAAAAGACGGCTGGTCGTTGCGCCATTTCCGGTTCGTGGCGCTTTTTCTGTTTTTCTTTTGCCCGTCGCTTCCGCTACGAGCAACGGGAAAGCCGACAAAACCGTCACGTCGCTTGCTCGCCTCGATTTCCGTTCGGACCGCACCGCTCGGAAGGAAAATTCCCTCTGGATTTGTCGGCATGAGCCTCGAAGTCTCCACGCTCGGCCAGGCCTTGCCCGTGCCGCCGAAAGATCTACAATTGGCGAATCAAATCCATCCACGGGGCGAATTCGTCTATGCCCTGGGCGAGCCGGGCGACCCGAATCGCGCGTTTTTTCAGTTCATGCGGAATCTCGGACCGGGCATTCTTCGCCTGGGCGGAAACAGTCAGGACAATACGTGCTGGGACAAAAGCGCGGCGCCGCATCCTGCGCTCTGCCACGGCGAGATTACGCCTGGCGAATTGCGGCTTTATTCGGAAGCCGCCAGGGTAAGCGGATGGCGGCTGATTCTGGGCCTGAATTTGAAGCAGGACTCGCCGCGTTGGGCGCTCGGGGAAGTCACGCAAGGCGTCGCGCGCTACATCCAGCCGAATCAGATCGTCGCGCTCGAAATCGGCAATGAGCCCAGCCTGTTTCCCGACGATGGCTCGCGGCCGAGGAATTATTCTCTGGCGGATTACCTCGGCGAATTTCAAGCCTACGCCCGGGCGTTCGCGGCGAATCCGGTGGCGCGGCGCTATGCGCTTGCCGGACCGGCGGAGTGCTGCCGCTGGGAAAACACGCGCGACCTCGAAACCATCATGGATTCACTTCGCCACGCCAATCTGAAGCTGGTGACCGTGCACGAATATCCCGCCACCGTGTGCGGCGGGCGCACGGTGAGCGTGGCGCAATTGCTCGCGCCGCGCACCATCGATCCGTTCATTCGACGCGCCCGCGAGTGGGTTGTCGCGGCGCATCGACGCGGGCTGCCCATCGCTTTGGCCGAAACCAACTCGGTTTCCTGCGGCGGAATGGCCGGCGTGAGCGATGCGTTTGCTTCGGCACTGTGGGCGCTCGATTACATGTTTCAAGCCGCTCGCGATGGTTTCGTCTCCATCAACTTCCACTCGAGCTATCGCGCCGGCGGCAGCGCCTACAATCCCATTCTGACCATCGGAACCCGCGCAGGTGCCGGCCGCTGGAACTACGCCAACACCGCGCAGCCTCTTTATTACGCGATGTACATGTTCGCGCGAAACGCCGAAACCGGGCGATTCCTTCCTCTTTCGATCGAGACCGATGCGAATGTGCGCGCCTACGCCGTGACCGCCTGTGCGCGTTGCGCCGTAAAAGTGTTTGCGATCAACAAGGATGTGTCGGCTTCGGGCCGCATGCGCATTCGCATCGCCGGCCGCAAAGCTTCCGCCAAGCTCTTGCTCCTTCGCGCTCCCCGTCTCGATTCCACTGCTTCCGCGGTTCGCTACGGCGGCGAGCAATTTGGCGCCGATGGCCGCATCGGAGCGCCTCACGTCGAAAAGCTGCGACCCGACGCGCGGGGAGAATTCGTCTTCGTTCTTCCGAACGCGAGCGCCGCTCTGCTGACGGTTGGGGCGGCGAAAGAGTAGGCGGCCTACGTGACGGGCGTCACGCATGCCTGTGACCTCCGTCATTGCCGCATCTTCCCTCGAACACTAGAGCGCATCTCATAAATGCCTCAAGAGGATGATGAGGCAGCCGAGTTGGAGCATGGCCAGGAAGTTGGCCTCGTGAAACTCCCAGCGAGTGACGAGGCGGCGGAAATTATGCAGCCAAGCG
>JAKASX010000002.1 GCA_021818865.1 Acidobacteriota bacterium | reverse complement strand
TAGCGCATCGCGGAAAAGTTCTTCGAGCGTCGCGCCGGTGACGTGCATGCGAACGTCGGCAGTGTGCGCGAGGAAAGAAAATGGCATGGGCTATCTATGCATCAACGCGCAGTTTTCGTCCAGCGCGGTAGCGATTCGGCGCGGATCAGCGGACGTTTTCGATTCGGCCGATATTGGCGCTGAGGACGGACTGCTCAGCAAAGGCGAGGAAACGGCCGTCGGGCGAAACATCGAAATAATCCTGCGAATTCTGGCCGACGTGCACCCAAAACGAATAGATCAACGGTATTCGCGGCGTAAGCAGAACGGGTTTGCTCCCGTTCCACGCGACTTTCCAGAGCCGGCCGTGCAAATCGGGACTGCCTCCGAGGATGTAGATCGTATCGTTCGGACCTTTCGCGAACCAAGCCACCCATCCCTGGAAAATCTGGCGAGGCGATCCACCGGGCGTCTTGACCCAGACTCCGGCTTGGGGATCGCTGTCGGATTCGGCCGTGCGAATATAGGCGATTTCTTTCTCGTCAGGAGACCAGAGAACCGGATTCCAACCGGCGCCTGCGTAGGTGGTCAAGCGCTGCGTCTGGCCCGTGTGAGGATCGAAAACATCGGCAATGCCAGGTGACGGTGCGAAAAGCACTCTGCCGTCGGCTCCTACATCAAAGTAATCCTCCAGACCCTTGGTTTTGAGCAACAACTGCGGCGCGCCGCCCGCAATGGCGACACGTCGCAATTCACCTAAGGGACCGGAGTGAAGGTTTGAAATGAAAATCAGGTGGCGATTGTCCGGCGTCCAATGCGGAAATATGTCGATCATGCTGTCGCGGACCAGCTGTATCGGGTCGGAGCCGTCGGCATTCGAAACCCATATACTTTCCCGCTCCGCGCCCTTGAGATTGGTGAAATACGCCAGCCGCTTTCCATCGGGGGAATATTGGGGCGCAAGTTGATTGCGCGCAGGATCGGTGGTGAGGAGCCTGACGGCGGGCTCTCCGGCGGTTGGCTGTAAGCTCATTTGGCCGATGTTCGTGTTTTCACGAAACGTCGAAAACACGATGCTCTTTCCGTCCGCCGAGACGTCGAGTTCCGCATCGTCTCCCTGGCCGGCGGTAATTTGCCGCAAATGGCCGCCGCCGGCAGCGGTTTTCCAAATATTCATCGTTCCGCCGCGGCTGGAGGCAAAATAAATGGATTGCCCGTCCGGGGACCATGCCGGAGACATGGCGAGCGATTTCCCGTGCGTCAGCTTTCGCGAGCGGCCGGAGGAAAGATCGAGCACGTAAAGGCTGCCATACGGGCCCCCAGTGTGAACGATGTACGCAAGCGAGCGGCCATCGGGGGAAAAGCGGGGATCGGCGATGAACAGGTCACCGGGGGCTGTCACCAGCAGTCGGGGATTCTCTCCAGTCGCGCTCGCGATCCACAGCGTTGCATCCGACGGTTTGACGTAGGCGAGCGAACGGCCGTCCGGCGACCATGCGGGATCGTCGGCGTCGAGGATGAGCCGATGCGGCGTGCCGCCAAGCGCCGGAACTTGCCAGACGTCCCAAAGTCCCGATGCATTCAATTCGCCGTAGACCAGGGTCGAACCATCGGGCGACCACGCTGGCCGGGATTTCAGATTGGCGTCGTGGGTGATTTCAACCAGGCTGCCGCCGCCAATCAGTCCGACGTAGAGTTCGTAATTGCCGTCGCGATTGGAGACGAACGCGATCGAACGGCCGTCGGGCGAAATGGCCGGATTGGCCTGTACACCGGCGAAATTCGTAACGGCGCTGAAATGCATCTGCTGCGCGGGCTTGGGCCTGGCCAGCCAAAAAGCAAGCGCCACAAGTCCTGCACCCGCGAATAATCCGGCAGAAGCCCAGGGAAGAACGCGCCGGCGTGGACCTGGAGCGGAAGGCGATGCTTCCCCGCTTTCGAGAAGCAACATGGCATCGCCGATATCGCGCAGGCGCTTGCGTGGGTCCTTTTCAAGGCACAATCCGATCAGGCGGCGCGCAAAAGCGGGAACTTTGGTGACATCGGGCGCCTCCTTTAGAACCGCGGCCAGCGTGTCGGACACGGTTGGACCGCCAAAGGGGCGCTCGCCGGAGAGCATTTCGTAGAGCACCACACCAAAGGCCCAGATATCCGCCCGCCGATCTACGTTCTGTCCGCGCGCCTGCTCGGGGGCCATGTAGGCGGCCGTTCCCAGCACTGTGCCGGCGAGCGTTGCCGCGGGCGAAGTCAGCGTCGCCGCCTCGAGCGCGGAAGGATTGCTCGCGCTGGATTCCGTGCTCATCGCCTTGGCCAGGCCGAAATCGAGAATTTTGACGGTGCCCTCGGGCGTAATTTTGATATTGGCGGGCTTGAGGTCGCGATGGATGACGCCTTTGTCGTGGGCGTAGGAGAGCGCTTCGGCCAGTTGGCGGGCAATCGGCAGGGCGTCGTGAGCGATCATCGGGCCGGTGCGGATTTTTTCCTCGAGCGTTTCACCTTCCACAAGTTCCATCACCAGGGCTCGCTCTTCGACGCCGTAGATGGCGGCGATACCGGGATGGTTGAGCGAAGCCAGAACTTGAGCTTCGCGGGCGAAACGGGCCAGGCGCGTGGGATCGGACGCGACGGCTTCGGGCAAGATCTTGATGGCGACTTCGCGGTTGAGCTTGGTATCGGTGGCTTGCCAGACCTCGCCCATGCCGCCTTCGCCGAGCTTCGAGCCGAGGCGATAATGGCCAATAATTTTTTGCGGAGGGACCATGGTCACTCGGCGAGCGCTCGCTGAATCGGGTAGGAACGGGCAGCCATGGTGTGGCGGGATACTATGCCAGCTTCAGCCAAGATGGCAAGCCCTGGTTGGGGCTTTGGGACGAGATGCCGGGTTGCGGAATGGAGCGGTGGCAGGAATCAGGCCGGGGTTTTGCGGGGGAGTGGTGCGCGAAAGCAGAGGGTGAAGTGGAAAGGAATTGGGGGCTCCCGGTGGTTACCGGAAGCCCCCATCGAGGTGCACGGTATGCCCGGCTAAGGCGGGCCGGGCGTCGGGGTCATCCATCCTAGCTTCCCTCTCAGAGGCAGGTGGGAGAAGTCTTCTCGTTTCCGGCGGCAAGAGCCCCTTCCTTCTCATGCAGCCAGTCACGGGTCGACTGCTTCCGTGCACCTCGGGCGTGGGGAGAGCACGCAGCGTGCCAGGATGGGGAAAGGCGCTGGAAGCATCTCCTTTGATAAGTGCGGATTAGAAATTCGTTAGGTTGACGGCGGTTGGGGGCGGGGCGCGGGGATGTTCCGAACGGGAATTGTTGTCCCGAATTGCCACGGTTTGCAGCTTTTTGGGGGCCTGGCGCGTCTTATGAAATATGACGGCTTTTTTCCTCGCTTCCGCGCTGGGTGTATCGATCGCGCTGCACGTGTTGGCGCTGGCCAGTGCGGCGGTATCGCCGATGAACGGATTGCTGCAATTTCTGCTTCGGCATGGGTATCCGCTGGTTTTCTTCTGGGTCCTTTTGGAACAAGCGGGATTGCCGATTCCATCGGCGCCGTTGCTGTTTGTGGCGGGAGCGCTGACGGGGCGCGGGAATTTGCAGTTCGGCACGACGCTGGGGTTGGTGGTATCGGCGGTGCTGATTTCCGACGTCACCTGGTTTCTGCTCGGCCGCTGGCGTGGCGCAAAGGTGCTGCGGTTCGTCTGCCGGATTTCGCTGGAGCCGGACAATTGCGTGCGGCGGACGCGGGAAGCGGTGACTCGGCATGGATGGCTCGCGGTTCTGGCGTCGAAATTCGTGCCGGGACTGAATGCGGCGATGCCGCCGCTTTCGGGCACGAGCGGCATGAGCTTGCCGCAATTTCTGAGCCTCGACGCGCTGTCGGCGATTTTATGGGCGGCGGCGTTTACGGGGCTGGGGCGGCTGTTCAGCCGGCAATTGGATCAACTGGCGTTGTATGCGAGGGGGTTTGGCGGCGGGCTGCTGGCGCTGGGGCTGTTGCTGCTGGGCATCTATATTGCGCGGAAATATCGGGCGCGGCACCGGCTGCTGAGGGCGATCGGAACCGAGCGAATTCCGATTCGCGAATTGCGGCGGTTGATGGAAGAGGGCGAGCCGCTGACGATCGTCGATTTGCGGCACCGGCACGATTTCGAGCATCAACCGTTCGTGATTCCCGGGGCGCTGCATTGCGAACCGGCGGAAGCGGAGGTGAGCCTGGGGGATGTGCCGCCCGAGCGCGAAATCGTCCTTTACTGTACTTGACCAAACGAAGTGACGAGCGCCCGTGTGGCGCTCAGGCTGAAGGAAGCAAGGACGGGACGAATCAGGCCGCTGGCCGGCGGACTCAATGCGTGGCGGGCGGAGGGGTATCCGGTGCAGCTTGTGCCGGCGAATGAGCGCGAGCGGGGCAATTTGCGGCATGAACCGGCTTCGGTGGGGCAAAGACCGTGAAGCGGCTGGGGCCCGGCAGCGTTCATCTGCTTTTTCGGCGCGGGTTTTGGAATAACGTGTAAACGCGTGGCTTGTTGGGTGTGGTGTTTCCCGGCATAATGGCGGGAGGGGTAAAGAATCGGATGAGAGGATCGACGGTTGTTTTCTATTCGCTGGCGGCTGCGCTGGCGGTGGGACTTGGTGTGCTGGCGGCACGGCGAGAGCCGTTGCACGCGGCTGGGGCGACGGCCGCAGCCACGGGGAAAGCCGCGGTGCAACAGGCGGCGATAACGACCGATCCTTCCCAGCAGCATTTCACGCTGCAATTCGTGAAGGACCCCGAGATGGTGCCGAGCTTCAGCGTGCAATCGCTCAGCGGACAGACGCTGAACCCGGCGGAGTGGCGCGGGAAAGTGGTGATTCTGAATTTCTGGGCCACGTGGTGCGGGCCGTGCCGGTACGAGATCCCCGAACTGATGGCGCTCGAGAAGGAATATCCGAATTCGCTGCAGGTGGTAGGGCTGTCGGTGGATGAAGCGCCGGCGGCGGAAGTCGAGCAGTTCGCGCAGCGGATGGGAATCAATTATCCCGTGGCCATCGCGAGCGACGCGTTGCAGAGCAAATTCGGAGGAATCCTGGCGCTGCCGACTTCGTTTGTGCTGAACCGGCAGGGGCAGGTGGTGGAAAAGCACGTCGGGCTGGTGCCGAGCGATTACTACACGGCGGAAATCGGGTATCTGGCGGGGAAGCCGGAGAACGTTGAGGTGAAGACGTTCGTGGACGAGGGCCAGGTGTTTCCGGCGAATGCGAAGAACGCGACGTCGCTGCCGGGCGTGGACATGTCGAAATTGACGCCGGTGCAGCGGAAACTGGCGATGAAGGTGCTGAACGAAAAGCGCTGTCATTGCGGCTGCGGTTACACGATTGCGCAGTGCCGGCTGCTGGATTCGGCGTGCCCGGTCTCGCAGAAGGAAGCGCAGACGATCGTGGATGAAATCGCCGCGGGGAAATATCCGGGCAGCGGGCCGGCTGCGAAACCGGCTGTTTCGATGCGGGTTTCGACGCCTGCGCGGTAAGTTCGCAGTAAAAGACCTTTCACATTTGAACTGATCGGATTCGTGGAGTTTGGTGGCGGCGCTATCGGTGTGGGCTTTGCCGTGAGCGTGCGGCCAGGCCACGAAGAAGCGGCGAGCGCAGGAGTGGCTGTGCTGCTATCGCCGGATTTCGGCGTGGGGCGGGAAGAACAGCGGATCCTTCCCGGTTGGAAGGCATCGGGACAGGTCGGCCGCAGGATGAGGGGATTTATCCGGGATTTGCATTATGGACTCCAGCCAGCCGGCAGCTTACGCGTAGCAATCCCCGGAGGCAATTGCCCGTCCGAACTCATGCCTGCCCAGCGACCGCAGGAGGTAGGGAGTCGTCCCTTTTTCGCGTACATATCCGCTATCCCGCGCCTGGGTTGACACGCGCCGCTCTGGGTGCCAGAGGCTTCCTATCCATGCCGTGACTGAGGATTCCTCAGGGCTAGTGAGAAGAAGGCAGTCCGAGTGGCTTTACGGTCCTGCCGGGCGGGTGCAGTCGCTCCAATTGCCCGAACTGCTCAAGAAGCGAGCGGTGGGCGAGGAGAGCGTCCAGCGTGGCTCCGGCCGGGAAAATAACCAGCCGACAGGACCCGACGAGATTGTTGCAATAGAGGATTGCGCGAAGCGGGAGTTGGGTCGGCGCGGCAGTGGGGAAATTGTATGGCAGGTGGGCCGATAGAATTTCGGGGATGAAAGCGCGCAAGTCACCGTCGCCGTCAAGGAAGCGGGCGTTCGCGATACGCGCGGGAATCCAGCCGGAGGGCAAAGGCCCTTTCTGTGGCGCGAGCAAAATCCAGAACTCTGCCTGGCCGTTCAGGCCAGCGCGATCCGGCAGTTCCACACCGCGTCGGACGGTGGAATTCGAAATGGATGACCGGCGACGGCTACCTTTCTCGGCGAGGTGAGCCGAAAGCGACTGGAGCCGGGGCTTGAACTGGACCGGTCTGCTCGCACCGGGATGCGCCCCGGCAAGCAGGCAGATCGCGTCGTTACCCTTGCCTTCCTTCTTGTATATCTGGCATAGATGGTTGCTCATGCCCAGGTCGGCGTCGACCATCCAGCCGGCGTGAACGTAGGCCTCGGCGCCCTTCATGTCACCTTCCCGGAATAAGATCCATCCCATGGTGTCCCAGTAGTTGGCCACTCTCAGGACCAGTCTCGTCTGCTGCGCGCCAACAGTATCGAGAGAGGTGCCGCTCAGCTGTCCCTCGACTGCCAGGATGGAATTTTCCGAGAGCCGTTCGGCCATGTGGAGATGGACGCGGTGCTTCGCGAGTATGTACGCGACGTCGTTCCACGCATTGGGAGTCGGAAAGCGCCGCATCGCAGCCTGGAAGGTGTCGAGAGCGGTGGCGCCCTGGCCGAGACTGAGCTGTACGTCGCCGAGTCCCACGTAGACGTCGAGGCGACCGGGTGTGATCTTCAGGGCCGTCTGATACTCCGGCAGCGCCAAGGCATACTTCTTCTCGGAAAGATAAACCTGGGCGAGGTTCGCATGAGCGTACTTGTCCAGAGGATCGATAGCGATCTGTTTCTCGAAGTCGCTGATCGCAGCCTTATCGTCACCGAGTCCCCGCTCGGATTGTCCGAGATTGTTATAGGCGTAGGGGTTGTAGGGGTCGGCCGCGATGGCTTTCTGGAGCGCGGGAACAGCCTTGGCGTACTCACCCATCGAGTTGTACAGCAGGCCCAGATCGTTCCAGGCGTACGCCAGCCTCGCATCCTTGGCAACCGCCGCTTTGAACAGACGCTCCGCCTCAGGGTAGTTGCCAGCCCGATAGGCGCTGTAACCACGAGCATCGAGTTCTCTCGCAGTTAGGCTTGAGGAGATTGGCGCGGCGCCCGGCGCCGCGTTGACGAAAGAAAGAACTTGGGCCTCGTCCGCTTTGACGGCGGAGTGAAACGCCTTGAATCCGTCGTAGGCGGTGGACGGGATTTTGGGATCGCGAATCACTAAATGCCGCATGATTGTCATCGTCGGGCCTGTTGCCGCGTAGAGGGATTGGTACCCGGCGTAATTCCGAGTCACATGCACCGGCACTGGAAGGGTAACGGTCAGGCTTGCGGGCAACTGAATCTTCCAGTTCACCGCATCTTCGTGGATCACGCCGAGGTCGAGCGGCGCGACTTTGCCCGCAACGGGCCGGCTGACGTCAGGGAGGTCGATTCCTTTGACGGGCAGTGTGAGCGTAGTTTTTTTGGCGCTCATATTGAGGAAACCCGGGTCGGCAAAGCTGACGCTGAGCCGGAGGGGTTGGTCAAGGTCGTTGGAATCCGCGAAATGGTAACTCTTAACAGTCGCTCCCGACCCGACCGATACGGAGACGAGGGCCTTTGCCATCTTGGACCATGCGCTATCGGGAAGCCTGGCGAGGACTGCACGAAGGAAGACAGCCGGCTCCCCTGTGGCCGAGTAAGAGAAAGTGCCCTGAAGGTCGCCCGACGAGTCGACCTTGCCCTCCACGTCCACGGTCTGCTGCGGCAGGAACGGTGGATTCTGCGGCGTGCGCACGAGGCGCGGGGGTCCGGAGGCAGGAATCGTCAGAGCCCACTTATCGCGGAGGTCGGGAACAAGGAAGCCGAACGGAGTGACGCCAGGCGTCGTGTCGGCCCAATAGTTCTTCCCATCGATCGTCACAATGTTGATCACGTGATCGAACTGGCTGGGCGAGGGCACATCGCGATCCACTTTGCCCTCGGCGTTGATGAGCACGGGATAAGCTTCGATACCCTCGGCTGCAAGCAGCGCCTGGAAAAGCGTAGCCTTGTCTTTGCAATCGCCGTACAGATTCGCCAAAACCTCTCCGGCGGCATGCGGCTGGTAGGCACCGATGCCGAAGGAGAGGCTGACGTACCGGACCTGCTCCGACACGTAATCGTAGGTCGCTCTCACCTTGCCGAGGGCCGTGGTATGCCCTTTGATGAGCGCTGCAGCCTCGGCTCGAATCGCCGGCGTTACCGCGGCGCGGGGCCGTTCGAGTGCGGCGTACCAGCTGCCCACCTGCGCCCAATTGTCGAAGGTGGACAGAGCGACATCAGCGAATTCCGGCGACCCAACCTCGTTGCTTCCGGCGCTCTCGTCGCCGGTTTGCGCAGGCCCGTGGGTGAAGGAAGAGTTCCACGTGTAGATGCGCCGGCCGCCTCGGTCAACAATGGCCGGCGGCGCGACCCCATTCGAAGTCTTGACGTGCAAGCGGCGGTCGGCGGGCACATTGACCGCCAGTGTTTGGTCGAGTGTGATGGCCTGCTTCGAGAAATTCCAATCGAGGAAGAACTGGCCCGGAATCAGCGGATGGATCAAGTGCGTGGAGAATTCATATTCGAGGGTGTCGCCAACGCTCAGGTCCGGCACGGTGATGTGCAGTTGACGCATATCGGTATAGACCGGGGCGATGCGCGAAACGGGCGAGCTGAGATCTTGCACCGCGTCCGGGCCGGCCGTCACGACGCGGCCGTCGGGCTTGTGTACACGAACGAAGTCCACGTGAACCCTGTCGGTCGCCGCGTTGTAGTTGACAATGAGCTGACCCCAGACCTGTATCGCCGCCTGTGTCTGGACGCGCACGCGGAGGTACTGCACTTCCTGCCCTGAACCGTCGTTTTCGAAGCGCCACGCGGTGCGAATTCGTTCGATAACGGCCGCTTCGCCGGTGTAGTTGTGGGTCGCGAGGGGCAGACGTGGGGTCGCGGCGGACAGGCGGGCCGGATGCGCCGTGACGGGGTTTTGCGCGAGGGCGCTCGCCGCGCAGAACAAGCCTACTGCTGCCCGCCAGCCTAGTCGGCTCATTCGCATTTCCATTTCAGCGGGAGCGTAACCGATAGGCGGGCGTGTGTAAATGGAATTTGCTTTTTGACTCCCAGCGTTCCAAGGCAAACGCCTGACCGGCCCACTCGCGACCGGAATTTCGCGGGCTGGGCGCGAGCGTTCCGTCCTGCAGCCGATTGTGCGTCCCCGGCAAGGGGTAAGCCAGCGCCCAACTCCGTTTCCCAAGTGATTTTTCGGACGCCTCGCCATCCCGCTACTTGCTTCCTGGGGTTTTCTCCCACCGGGTGCGGACCCTACCCTGCGGGCAACGGCAGCATTGCAATCCGTCGCAGCATTCTCCCTACTAGGCGCGGCGGGAGGTGACCCTCGGCCAACAGGGGCCAATAGTAACGGGGGTGTTTCACTGGGCGACCGCCAGTCTTCACCAGCCGTTGCTGGTGGCCCGTCGGCGACCAACTCGCAGTCCTCCTCGGCAGCACAGGCCGCCGGTACGGGTTGCGGAGGTTGTAAGCGATGGCGCTCGGCCACAAACGCACCGCGTTCGGCCGGAGCCGGTGGCAACTCAGCCTCTTTGTCTTCACGGACTGCTTACCTTCTTCAATCCACTGCTCCGCCGTCCCCGTTTGTTGTAAAAGCGCATCACGGCTCGGCAAAGTCGGTTTCGTCACGATGAAGCCCACACGCGGGAACAGCTCCCCGGCGTGATGTTCTGTCCTCGCCACCACGCGGCGCGCCGTCTTCCATCTCTCCGCTTGTGATACAGGAAGCTCTTGTACCAGACCACCGGCACTTTGCACGTTTCCCGGCCGCAGCTTGGCCGCCAGGCAGTCACCTTCTCGATTGAACAACAGCAGAGGTGATAGCAGATAGACTCGAAGTGGCTGTTGTAGGCGCTCGGCTCCTGCTGGCCGTTGACCGGAATCTCGGTCGAGTCTATTTTCCCTCTCACCTACTGGGTGTCGCCCTCCAAAATGCCTCTACTGCTCTGAAACCCGCATGAATATTGGTGCAGGCTCGACTCTGAGGGTTTGCAACTGCGCCTTACAACGGAAATGCAGGTTTATTGGAGCGGCGGGGGCAGAGAAAGGCGCGCGGGCACTCCTGCCCGCGCCACCGTAAAAAGCGCTGAGGCTTGTGGCCACTTGGGGCAGGACGCGGTGGGCCGGGCGGCGTCGAGTCGGTTCAGCATTGGACGACGGCGGCGCGGCAATCGGCGCAGACGTGGCGGAAATTCGGGTTAGCGCGGAGCCAGGCGAGCTGGCAGGCGGCGCAATTTTCTTCCGAACGGCGCTCGCAATCGGCGCAGACGCCACCGGAAGGCAACGGACGGCCAGCGAGATATTCGTAAAACGGGACGAGCGTGTGGCAGCGGGAGCATTCAACGACCGCGAGCGAGACTTCGAGCGCGGAGTCGGGAAACTGCTTGCCGCGCTTGCGGGCTTCGAGATCGAGAACGCGCTCGGCGAGGCGTTCGGCGGTGAGGCCAAAGGTGAGCATCAGTTCCCAGGGCTTGCCGGAAAGGCCGAAGCGATCCTCGATGCCGACCATGTCAAGCAAGAGCGGGCGATCGAAGTGTTTGCGGTCGCGGAGAATCGCGCCAGCGACCAGATTGCCGAATCCTCCCTTTTGATGCTCCTCGGCGGTGACGACGACGCCGGTTTCCTCGGCGGCGCGGACGAGCGCGGCGGAATCGAGCGGCTTGACGGTGTGGAGATTGATGACGCGGACGCGCAGGCCGAATTCCTCTTTCAGGAGCCAGGCGGCGCGCATGGCTTCGGGGACCATCGGGCCACAAGCGACGAGCGTGGCGTCTTCCTTTTCGTTTTCGGCTTCAATGGAAAGGCGGGTTTCGAAGGCGTCGGCGAAGCGCGGCTGGGCGCCGCGATACCGGATGACGTTCGAGACGCCGAAGCGATACGGAGTTTCGGGGGTGGTGACGATGGGCGTGGCTTCGCGGGCGAAACGCAGGTAGACCGGACCTTCGATTTCGAGCAGCGTGGCATGGGCCGCTTTTTCCGTTTCCACCGAATCGCAGGGCACCTCGACGTGCATGTTGGGCAGAATGCTCATCAGCGAGATTTCCTCGAGCGATTGGTGCGTGGCGCCGTCGGGACCGACGGAAATGCCGCCGTGGGCGCCGGCGATTTTGACGTTGAGATTGTTGTAGCAGACGGTGGTGCGGAGCTGGTCCCAGGCGCGGCCGGAAGCGAAGACGCCGTAGGTGCCGGTGACGGGAATCAGGCCCTCCTTGGCGAGGCCGGCGGCGACGCCCATCATGTTCTGCTCGGCAATGCCGACGCTGATGACGCGCGGCATGCGTTCGGGATGCTTCGCTTCGAAATCGGTGATGCGAATCGAGCCGGAAATATCGGCGTGAATGGTGGTGACGCGCTCGTCGGCGCCGGCGGCTTCGAGGCCGCGGCCGAAACCCATGCGCGTCGGGTCCATATCGACTTTCATGGTTGAGCGCGAGTTCCACCAGTAGTCGCTCGAGGCGAGATGGGCGAGGCGGCGCGCCTGCTCGGCGACCCGGCCGGCGTTTTGCTCGGCGTGCGAGAGCATGCGATCGATGCGCTCGCGCGGGACTTCCGGCGATTCGAGTTCGCGCGCGGCCAATTCGAACTGCTCGCGATTGGGCGCGACGCCGTGCCACCCGGCCTGATTTTCCATGAAGGAGACGCCTTTGCCTTTGACCGTATTCGCCAGGATGACAGTGGGCTGGTCTTGGCAGGCGGCGGCGCCGGCGAACGCGTCGAGAATCTGGTCCATATCGTGGCCGTCGATTTCGACGACGTTCCAGCCGAACGCGGCGTACTTGGCGCCGAGCGGCTGGATGTTCATCACGTCTTCGACGCGGCCGTCAATCTGGAGGCCGTTCTGATCGACGATCGCGCAGAGACGGTCCAGGCGATAGTGACCGGCGGCCATGATCGCTTCCCAAACGCTGCCTTCCTGATGCTCGCCGTCGCCGGTGATGCAATAGACGCGATAATCGCGGCCGAGTTGACGCGCGGCAAGGGCGCTGCCGACGGCGACGCTCATTCCCTGCCCCAGCGAGCCGCTGGAGATTTCGACGCCGGGAAGTTTCAGGCGATTCGGATGGCCTTCGAAGCCGGAGCCGAGCTGGCGCAACAAAACGGTGCCGTCGAGCGGAAAATAGCCGGCGCGGCCGAGCGCGACGTAAAGAGCCGGGGCCTTGTGGCCGGCGGACCAGAAGACGCGATCGCGATCGGGCCAGCCGGGATTCGATGGATCGTGATTCAGGACGTTCAGATAGAGCGCGGCAGCCAGGTCCATGACGGAAAGCGAGCCGCCGGGATGGCCCGAGCCGGCCGCGAAAATATCGGTGATGGCGACGGCGCGCATTTCGCGCGCAGCGCGGCGCAATTCGTCGGGGCCGAGGCGCGGACCGCGACGCTCGCGGAGAGAATCGTCGGAACTGGATGGGTTCAGAGGACTGGTAAAGCTCATGGCTGAAGCTCCTCGGCCGCGCAGGCGCGCGGACGGACAGCTGATTCGGATGGGAATAAAAATGCCGAGCTAAAGCTCGGCGCTACACGTTCGGTTGGGACGCCGAGACGGGCGGAGGGAACGCGGCTGGCACTCGGGCTGATTTCGCTTCCGCATCCGCTCGATTGCCGCACACACACTCCCAACGGCCTGTCTCTCCGGGGAAGCGCAGATGCGAAAAGGCGTAAGCCGATCGGCGGGAAGGCGATTCCGGGTGAGCGAGCCGGCGCGCAAACCGCCGGGACCGGAAATACCCGTCCGCCTCTTCTATTACATGGCGGGCGGCGGCGCGGGTCAAGCGATTTCGCCGAGCCCGGCGAGGGTTGCATAACGTCGTGGGTTGTCTTCTGGGGCCGGCGAGCATAGACTCGGCACGATTTCGAGGACCGAGGAATGCAAATGCAATTGAGGCGATGGGCAGCTCACGTAGCACAAATCCTCGCGGCGCTGGCAGCCCTCGGCGCCGCGCCCGCTCGCGCTCAGACAAGAGCGCGCGTTTCCGTAGATTGGGGGAAAGTGGTACGGATTTCGAAGACCACGGCCACGCTTCAGGTGGTCGTCAACCCGCTCTTGCGGCGCGATTCGCCGATCCACAATCGAGTTTTTCAGGACTTGCGTGAGTTGAACTGCGATTACGTGCGCTTCGTCCCCTGGCTCCCCTATCCGAAACTGGCCGTGGCGGAACTCGATCCGCCGCGTGCGGGCAAGACTTCCTGGCATTTTTCGCTGATCGACCCGCTGACCGTTGACTTCCTGAATGCCACCGCGGCCCAAGGGCATTCCGTCGTTCTCAACTTCAGCACCATCCCGGAATGGATGTTCGTGACTCCCAAACCGGTGGCCTATCCGGCCGATCCCGACCAGGTCGACTGGAACTACGAACAGGGGACCGAGATGCGCGATCCGACGATGAAACAGGTTGCCGACTATTACGCGCGCCTGGTCAGTTGGTACGCGAAGGGCGGATTCACCGATGAGTACGGGAAATGGCATTCGTCCGGATACCACTACCCGATCGCGTATTGGGAAGTGCTCAACGAAGTGGATTCCGAGCACCAGATGAGTCCGGAGTTGTATTCGCGCCTCTACGACGCCGTGGTCAAGGCAATTCACGCCGTATCGCCGCAGACGAAGTTCGTTGGCATGGCCCTGGCTGCGCCGCGCAGCGACCCGGGATTCTTCGAGTATTTCCTGAACCCCAAAAACCATCTCCCCCACACGCCGCTCGACATGATTTCCTACCACTTCTACGCGAGTCCCTCCCCGGAAGAGCCAGCTACGGTTTGGCCGTACACCTTTTTTGCCCAAGCCGACGGGTTTCTGGACGTGGTCCACTACATCGAGTCCATCCGCAAGCGGCTCGCCCCGTCCACCCGCACCGACATCGATGAACTCGGCTCCATCTTGCCTTACGACACCGCGGCGCACATGGTTCGTCCCATCCCCCATTTCTATTGGAACCTTTCCGGCGCCATGTATGCCTACCTCTACGCGCGGCTCACGCGATTGGGTATCGACGTCGTCGGTGAATCCCAGATGGTTGGCTATCCCACGCAGTACCCGAGCGTCTCGATGGTGGATTGGACAACGGGCCAGCCGAACGCTCGCTACTGGGTGCTGAAACTCCTGCATGACAACTTTGGTCCAGGCGATAAGTTGATCCAAACCGGCTTCGACACTTCCGCGATTTACGCTCAGGGATTTATCACTCCGGGCGGCACACGCGAGGTCTTGTTGATCAACAAGCGGAGCCGGCCGGCTGTGGTTTCCCTTTCCGGAGCAGAGGGCGCGCACGAGGATTATGTGAATCAAGAAACGGGATCGAAAGGCATTGGCACGGCGAACCTCGTGAGCGACGAAGTGGCGCTCGGTGGATTCGAGGTGACGGTGGTGACGTTGCCTTAAGTCTCCGGTCAAGCCATTTCCGACCCTCCGCCTTGTCTTCCCGCGGCGGCGAGCATAGACTCGGCAGGATTTCGAGGATAGAGGAATGAGAATGATGCGATCGGTAATGCGGTCGGCGTGGATTTTCCTGGCGGTCGGCGTTTTCGGCACGGGGAGCGCCCGGGCGAGGGTGTGTCCCGCGACGGCGAGGAGTCAAAATGGCGGCGGCGAAACGGCGCAAGCCGGAACGGCGATTACGCTGACGGTGGACGCGACGCACGCGCCGGAGAGAATCCTGCGCGCGCGCATGACGATGGCCGTGAAACCGGGATCGCTAACGCTCTATTACCCGAAATGGATTCCCGGATTGCACGAGCCGGCCGGGCCGATTGCGAACGTGGCGGGACTGGAATTTTTCGCTGACGGCAAGCGGATTCCCTGGCAGCGCGACCTGCTCGACGTTTTCACGTTTCATGTGGATGTGCCGGCGGGCGCGACGCAGCTCGAAGTGAGATTCGATTATCTCGAGCCGAACGCGTTTGGCGGGCCGGCGGCGGGATCGGCTACGGACAAGCTGCTCGATCTTACGTGGAATCAGGTTCTGCTCTATCCGGCTGGCGAGCCTTCGAAGCGGATTTTCTATCGGCCAACGCTGCTGTTGCCGGAGGGATGGAAATTCGGCACGGCGCTTCCGGTTGCGGCGCAGGAGGGCGACCGCGTGACGTTTCGGGAAGTGGCGCTCAATCGGCTGGTGGATTCGCCGCTGATCGCGGGCGAATATTACCGCGCGTACAACCTTACGCCGCCCGGTGAACCCATTCATCACGAAATTGATCTGGTCGCGGACGAGCCCGAAGCGCTCGACATCAGCCCTGCCGTGCAAAAAGGGCTGACGAATCTGGTGGCGCAAGAGATCGCTCTTTTCGGCGGCCCGCATTACCGCGATTACCACTTTCTGGTGACGCTCAGCGATTTGATGATTCATTTCGGGATCGAACACCATGAATCGGACGACAGCCGACTGCCGTTGAACACGTTCCTGATGCCCAACGCTGGGCGCGAGGCCGGCGGTTTGTTGGCTCACGAATTTGCGCACTCCTGGTGCGGAAAATTCCGCCGGCCGGCCGATTTGAGCACGCCGGATTTCGAAACGCCGATGAAGACCGATCTCCTGTGGGTCTACGAAGGATTGACGACGTATTGGGGCAACGTGCTTCCGGTGCGGAGCGGGCTTTGGACGACGCAGGATTATCACAATTACATCGCGGCAATGGCGGCGAGCATGGGTCCCGCTCGTCCGGGGCGCACGTGGCGGCCGCTGCTCGATACGGCGATTGCGGTGCCGGGAATGTTTTCCTTTGGCGGATGGCCGAACTGGAGCCGAGGATCGGATTACTACCAGGAAGGCAACCTGCTGTGGCTCGAAGTGGACGCCAACATTCGCCAGCGGACCGGCGGGCGGAAGTCGCTCGACGATTTTTGCCGCGAATTTTTTGGTGGGCCGAATCTGGGGCCGCAGCTCAAAACCTATACGTTTCAAGACATCGTCAATGCGCTGAATCGCGTAGTTCCCTACCCTTGGGCTCGATTCCTTCACGACCGGCTGGATTCGACTTCGGCGCAGGCTCCTGTTGGAGGGTTGACTCGCAGTGGTTGGAAACTCGTCTTCACGAGCCAGCCAACAAGCAATCAAGGATCGTCGAGCGCGGCGGACGACGAATATTCCATCGGCCTGAGTTTGCGGCCGGATGGCGGCGTGGCCGATTCGATTTATGATGGGCCGGCGTTTCGCGCGGGAATCAGTCCGGGAATGAAAGTGGTGGGCGTGAATGGCCAGATATTTTCGCCCGAAATCATGAAGGAGGCGATCGAGGCGACGGCAAACGGCGCGAAAACGATCGACTTGGTCGTGGAGAATGACGGCTACTTGAAGACTTGCGTGATCGACTACACAGGCGGGCTGAGATATCCGCATCTCGTGCGCATCCCCGGCACGCCGGATTATCTGGATGAAATTCTGAAGCCGCGCAAGCCTTAGATTTGCGGATGCTGAGGGGGCGACCGGTTCCGCGTCGTGTATACTGCCGCGCATCAGGGACTCGAAATTGGGACAGGTGCGCATGAATCGAAGAACGTTTCTCAAGCAAGCCGCAGCGATACCTCTTCTCAGCGAGGCCGCAAGCGCCGTTGTTACCCCCTCCGAATTGCAAAGCTCAAGCACGCCGAATGGCCGATACGCGCCCGGCCAGATTCCTAATGAATACGACCTGTTCCTCGACGGCGAGCGCGAAGCGCTGCGCGAATCGCCTCGCGTCCTTCAGATCACGAACGGCGTCGTCCGCGCGCGATGGCAAGACGAAGAGGCGGATTGCCGGATCGGCGAAGCGATCGGAGGATGGCAGTTGCTGACGATCCTTCCTTCACTCGATGGCGCGGCCGCGGCCGTTTTCGAAAAAAATGTGACGCATCGCGGCGCAATCGTTTACGTGACCCGGGAACGCGAAATCGCGCGAATCCCCAAGCACGTAGGCGATCTCTCGAAAATCCGGCCGCGACCAATCAACCCCGAGCGCGGAATCCGTTTCGTTCGGCCCGCCGAATACATCCCCGGTCCGGACGTTCTGGGCGAGCACATCCTCCATTCCGGCGAGGATCCGGGCTTCGCGAACGTAGCCGCGCTGGGGCCGGAACTGGTCGGATGGACTCTGGTGGCGAATGAAGAGTCCGCGCCGCAGAAATCGCTCTGGCTGGAAGCGGACGGAACCTCGCGCCAATTCGGTTCGGATCCCCAATCCCTATGGGCTCCCGATCTCACCGGCCGTCTGTTCGACCCTCGACGGCTGCTCCCTTCGGAATATCTGTACGATTACGTTCCGGGCTACAGCAAACGCACAATAGTTGGCGGCTACCTGCCCGCGGCGGATATTGGAGTCTGGAATCCGACGTTTCGCGCGGGCTACGAGGTCATGATGGTTCTTCCGCCGGGCCCGGACGCGCGTCCGATCGGGCGCGTCCGCGCGACCCTGCCTCCGGCTTCACGGGAGCGGCTGATTCCGGAAGGCGACACGAATGCTTCCGAATCGGCGCCCGCGGCCGGCTCCGTGGATCGTTACTGGAACGGCTCGGCTGGCGATTTCTTTTCCGCGCTGGCAACGGTCTGGAAGAAATGGCATTCGCTGCTCGAAGACCGCATGCGCGTGGAGATTCCGGATGAGTGGCTGCTCGACGCGGCGCGAGCCGGAATCGCTCTCTGCCGGTGCAGCTATCACGGTCTCGATCCCACCTATCAAATCGGCGAGGGAGCGTACACGAAAATTCCCGTTCGCAGCCACGCGCTGTTTCCCGTTGCGCACTACGAATTTGTTTGGGCGCATCAACTGTGGAATCTGGCCGCGGACGTCGAGCCCTATTTCCAGCACTATTTGGACAACTACATCCTGCCGAACGGCAATTTCCTCTACAACACGCAGGACCAAGTGGAGGCGCCGCTGAACGCCGGCGTTTTCCTGGAAAATTCCGCGCGCGCCTACCATTTCACCGGCGACGTCGAAGCGCTGCGCGAACGCCTTCCGGTGCTGCGCCGGATGACGGATTTTGTTCTTGCTCGATACGAATACAGCCTGAGAACCTACCCGCCCAGCGACCCTCGGCACGGCCTGATCTGGGGCTCTCCCGAGGCCGACAAAGGTGATCCCTCCGACGACCATCCCAATTCCCATCCCTATTACTACCAAAACGCGTCGTGGACCTGGCGCGGCTTGAGCGAGCACGGCCGCTGTCTGCTGCGCGCCGCGAGCGAGCACAACGACGCCGCGTTGCGCAGGGAAGGAAGAAAGATCCTGCAAATTGCGCGTGAAATGCGGAGTCATATCGAGCGTTCGCTGGCCACGGCTTTGGCGAACCGCAACCCGGCGATGAAACAGGCGGGCATCACCCCGTTCAACCCTTTCGATACCAAGCGCAAGCCGACCGATCTGACCAGCTACGAAAATCATCGCTACATGATGGATTGGTGGACCAGCGACTGGGGCGATCCGGCTCTGGACCAGGGGCATTTCCTCCACAGAAAAATCGCCGGCATGGAGATCCTTGGCATGGGAACCGACGGCGCCTATCCCCGCGTGTCCAATTTCATGGAACACGGCACGCTCGCTGGCCGCATTCGCCAGCAGGATTACCGTCCGTTTCTGCTGACGCTCTACGCGCTGGCCATCTACACGATGGATACCGGCAGCCGCTATTCGCCCGAAGATGCGCTTCTGCCGGGAAACTATCCCGGCGAGGGCAGTCCCTATGCGTGGTCTGCCGTCGTCAATAGCGAATTGCAAATCGCCGTGGGATTGCGCTGGCTGCTCTGCTACGAGGAGCACGACCGCGACGTCGTTCATTTGCAGAAAGCCGCGCCCGAGCGATGGTTCGAGCCCGGCGAGCGAATCCTGGTGGAGAATTGCCCGACGCGCTTCGGCTCGTTGACCTGGACCACTGAGTCCACCGCGAAGCGCATGGGCCGTGCGCGGTGGCGCGTCACGCTCCGTTTCGACCGGCCATTCGCGGCGGATTTGATCGTCCACATTCATCCGCCGTCGGGCGAGCCGTTGCAATCGGCGTCTATCGGAGAGTTGCGGCCGGACGGGGTACGCCTGGCGGCTTCTTTGCTCGCGGGCAAACGGGAGCTCAACATCGAAATCTCCTGAACGAGGGTCGCCAACGAGTCACCGAACCCGATCACGATTGACGTACCGCACGGCGATTCGTCAGTCTCACGCCGTTTATCTGGCGAAATAAAGAACCACGCGGATTGCACTGCAACGATTTGCGCGGAGGCGATTCCCTGCCCGACCTTCCTTCCCGAGGCCGCCTATCGGCTGGAGGCGCGAGAGCGCATAGACCGAACGCGGCCAGAAACCCAGTCTGGCTTGCGCGGGCCGTCAGGAGTATATTGGCGAGACCTTTGCCCCTGGGAAGTGAGCCGAATCGAGGGAAAGCGCGGGGACAGCACCTTGGCCGTTCGTCTCGAAAACGACGATCGCGAGATCGTCGAAATCCTGAATGGCCTTGCCTCGGCCGAACCGCGAGACGCCTGGAACCGTTTCCTTACGGATTATTCCCCGCTGTTGCTGCAGGTCATCCGCCAGTTCGCTCGGGAATCGGATGCAGCGGGGGACTGCTTCGTCTTCGTTTGCGAACAGCTGCATCGCGGAACTTTTCTCCGGTTGCGCAGGTTTCAGCCGGATGGCAAAGCGAAATTCACAACGTGGCTGCGGGTGGTGGTGCGAAATCTCTGTCTCGATTGGCACCGCCACGAATCCGGCAGGCAGCAAACTCTGCTGGCGATCGAACGGCTCGATCCGCTCGATCGGTCCGTGTTCCAGCTCGTCCATCAGCGGGGCCTTTCCAGGGAAGATTGCCTCGGCCGGCTCCGCGCAAGCGATTCCCGGCTGACGATGGCCAGCATCGAGTCCAGCCTTTCGCGCATCGAGAATGCGCTGACGCCGAGGCAGCGCTGGCTGCTTCAGATGCGGCGCCCGCGGATCGGATCCATCGATAGCGAGTTGAATGAGGACGGTCAGCCGGCCGGCGAGCAGATTCCCGATCCGGCGCCGAATCCGGAAACTCTCTACGCGCGGGAAGAAGAACGTGCCGCGGTGGGCCGCGCTATCGCGCGTCTGCCGGCATCCGACAGGCTGCTGCTCGAATTGCGATACGACCAGGAACTGACGCTTTCGGAAATTGCGCGGCTGATGGGCCGGACGGACGCGCAGAGGGTCGATCGGAGGCTCCGGGAGATTCTGGAGGAACTGCGCAGAGAGATTCCCTCGCAACAGGCGGAAAAACGGATTTGATATCCGTGTTAAAGAAGTAGGCGACCAGAGCGCCAAGGGCCAAGCCATGCGATTTACGATCGAGCAAACATTGCGGCGGTTTTTCAGAGACACGGCGCCAGACCGTCTGGAGCGGACTTGGCGGTGCCCCGACGAACGGAACCTTGCGGCTTTCTTCGACGGGACACTCGCCGGGCGCGAGCGTGAACGGATGGAGGCGCACCTCGCGCGGTGTGTTTGCTGCCGCGAGCAGTCTGCGCTTCTGGCGCGTTTGAGCGACGCGCCTTTGCCGGAATCCGTTCCGGGCGATTGGCTGACGCGGGCACGAGGGTTGGTTCAGGCTCAGCGAAAAGGGGACACTCGACGGTATTGGCGCTGGGCGGCGGTGGCCGCGGCAACAGCCTGTATCCTTTTCGTTGCCGTGGTGGTCACGCGGCGCCCGGTGCGGCGCGACGTCTCGACAACGCCGCCTGGAACGCCCTCTGCTTCGGACATGCGTGGCATCGCCGCGCCTTCCTTCTCGCCAAGACTGACTTCGCCAACCCCTGGCGCGGTCCTCGACGGCCGTGACCTCGAATTCCGCTGGACACCGGTCCCTCGCGCCGTGCAATACCGGGTGAGCGTTTTGACCGCCGACGGAGATATCGTCTGGCAGCAGGATAGCGAATGCAGTTCGGCGAAGCTGCCGGCTGATGTGCGTCTGACGCCCGGCCGAAGATATTTCGTTTGGATTCGCGCTACCCTGCGCGACGGAAATTCGGCGCGGTCGCAAGCGGTGCCGTTTTCTGTGGTGGGAGAGCGGTAGAGAACCGACGTCTGAAGCGGCGGCTGGCATGGGGAAATTTTTCGAGCGTGGTTTCGCGCTGGCGGCGTGCCTGCTGGGCGTGAGTCTTGCGGCCGGCCCGCAAACGCGCGCGCCCAACCCCAGCGAGATACTTTCGCGCGGGCGCCAGTTGGCGTTCCACGAGAGCCCGCGCGCGGCGTTGCCGCTGCTCGAACAGGCGCTTCCGCTTTTTCGCGCTCGCCGCGACACCCGCGGCGAGGCTCTTACGCTCGGCTACATCGGCTACTGCTACGAGGAACTCTCCGATTATCCCCGCGCCATTCAATATCTCGATCAGGCGCTCGCGTTGAAGCGGGCCATCGGCGACCGGGATGAAGAAGGCAGAACGCTCAACGACCTAGGCCTCGTCTATTGGGACCTGGCGGATTATCCCAAGGCCAACGAGAACCTGGATCGGGCGGTCGGAATCGCTCGAGAGGTCCACGATCTGAAGCTCGAAGGCTCGGCGCTCAGTAATCTGGGGCTCATCTCCGATGAAATGGGTACATACGATCGATCGCTCCCGCTTTACCGCCATGCGCTCGCTGCCGATCGCGCCGCTCATTTCGACCGGGGCGAAGCGAACGTTCTCGGAAACCTTGGCGGCGACGATCAACTGCTGGGCCAATTCAGGGAAGGCCTCAAGTACTACAGGCAAGCGCGAGACCTCGACGCCAAGGATGGTCTGAAACCGAACCTGAGCGAAGACTACGTGGATTTGGGGCTGTGCCGGCTCGGTCTGGGCCAGGCTGAAAAAGCCATCGCGATGTTCGATCGCGCCGCGGCTTTGGCCGGTGCGATTGACCTCGAAAAAGTGGCGGCCGACGCGCACAGGGACAAGGGTTCGGCGCTATTGCAGCTCGGCCGATACGACGCAGCGCGGCGCGAGTATCGCCAGGCCATCGGGGTGTACGAGCGAGCCGGTCTGAAGGAGCAACTCGTCGAAGCCCTGAACGACGACGGAACGCTGCTCGAACAACTCGGCGACGCTTCCGATGCGGAGGCCGACTTCCGCCGCGCGATCGCTCTGGCCGGTGCGATTGACCATCCGCGTGGGGTGACCATGAACCTCATCGCGCTGGCCGATCTGGATCGCAGGCGCGGGCGCGACGAGGAAGCCGTTGCCGTCTATCGCGAGGCCTTCCGCCGCGCGTCGGCTGTCAAGGACCAAGGCTCGATGGCCGCCAGTTTGCTCGATCTTTCCCTGGCGCTTCGCGACGAAAAACGCTTTGCCGAGGCGCGTCAGCAGGCGCTCCAGGCGCAGGCTATCGCTCGATCCACGGGCGCCCAGCCCCTCGATGCGCAGGCGTTTTACGCCTTGGCCGAAGTGGATCGTCGAAACGGGAATCCAGCGAAAGCGTTTGAGGAATACATTGCAGGCGAACGGATCGCGCGCTCGGTGGACGACACGGAATTGGAGTGGCGGCTTGCCTACGGCGAGGGCCGAACTCTCGAAGCGCTTCATCGCGATTCCGAGGCTTTGGCCGCGTACCGCCGCGCGATCGCCGTGATCGAGGGCGTGCGCAGCCTGCTCGGCGCGAAGCGCTTTCAGGCGGGCTACTTGCAGGACAAATACCAGGTGTACGTGGCCTTGGTTCGCCTGCTCCTCCAGATGGGTCGTAAAGCCACGGCCTTTTTCTATTCCGAAAAACTTCGGGAGTTGAGTTATCGCGACATCGTTTTTGCTCAGTCGCCTGGCGGGCTCGTGCCGGGCCAGGAACTCCAATCCCGCATTCGGCAGTTGCAACGCGCGCTGGACAGTGAAAATGCAGCACCGCCCTCCCCGGCATCGCGACAGGCGCGCGCGATCGTTTCAGCGAGACTCGAAACGGCCGAGCGGGAATTCGAGGCGAAGCTAGACGACCTGAGCAGCCGCAAGGATCCCTTGGCGGGCATGCGCGGCCTGGCGGTCGCCTCGGCAGGGCAGGTGGAAGCCCAT
The DNA here is from genome assembly GCA_021818865.1 of Acidobacteriota bacterium. Lineage (GTDB taxonomy): Bacteria > Acidobacteriota > Terriglobia > Acidiferrales > UBA7541 > JAKASX01. Next base: position 105,713 of record JAKASX010000002.1, on the reverse strand, counting down.
CTGCCGGCGCGCAGCGCGCTTGTGGAATACCTGGTTGGAAAAGAGGGCGTCACCGCGTTCGTTCTCACGCGGAACGCCCTGCACGCGGAGACGGTTCCCGTTACCTCCGCGAACCTGCGCGCGAAAGTGGATCTTTTCAGGAATTTGCTTGCGAATGCCCCGAGCGCCGATTGGCTCGGGCCGGCCAAGAGCCTGGAATCGCTGCTGATCGAGCCTCTTGAAAAGCCGGGCTGGCTGAAGGGCGTTACGCGGATGTATCTGGTTCCCAACGCCGTCCTGTATTACCTGCCCTTTGCGGCGCTGCCCGTTTCAGCGGGCGGTTCCTGGCGATACCTGATTCAGGATTACGACATTTCCTACCTTCCAGCGGCTGCGGCGCTCGTTTACGGCCGCATGCCCGGGCATCCAGAAACCAGACTGTTGGCCGTGGCGCCGGCCGAACCCGGCCTGAAGTACGCGCAACAGGAGGCGCAAAGCCTCGCCGCTTTGTACGGTGGCCGCAGCCTTGCGCTCGAGGGCCGGACCGCGACGAAAAAGGCTTTTCTCGGCATCGCCGGCAATTTCGAAATGATTGACCTGGCGACGCATGGCTTCTTCGACCGGCTCGATCCGCTCTTTTCCGGCGTCCAGCTCCAGCCAGGGGCACACGACAATGGCCGGTTGAAGGTATACGAAATTCTGCGGATGCGTCTGCGCGCTCGGATCGTTACCCTGAGCGCGTGCGAGACGGCGCTGGGAAGCGGCTATTTCAACAGATTTCCGGCCGGCGACGAGTTTGTCGGCCTCACGCGAGCCTTTTTGTCCGCGGGGAGCTCGTCGGTGCTGGCAAGCCTGTGGGATGCGAATGATCGCTCGACCCTCGTCTTTATGCGTGCGTTCTATGGCAGCCTCCGTCAAACCGATGAAGCAGCAGCCCTTAGGAGGGCCCAACTCGCATTGATTCGGGCCGGAGGTCCTTTCAGCCAACCCTTTTACTGGGCGCCCTTCGTCCTGGTTGAGGCTCATGAATGACGCGGAAAAAGTAAACGATTATCCGTGTAAGTCAGATAGCGTGGGGAACAACCGGCTCATTGCGAGGGACGATTCTATCCAGGGCAAGCCACTGCCCGTGGTGCCAGGGGTGATGCGATGAAGCGCTCGAATAGTTTCTGGATGGCAGTGCTACTGGCTCTTTCTGCGTTCCTTTGGAGCGGCAACGCGTCTCCGCTCCTGGCCCAAAACATCCAGGTGACTGCCGCCAATCCGAATTCGGCGGCGGAGGGGACCGTGAACCTCAACGTTATCGTTTCGGGCAGCGGGTTCAAGCGCGGCGCCGTCGCAAAGTGGTTTGAGACGGGCACCACCAATCCCGGCGACGTCACCGTGAATCTCACCGCTTTCGACAGCAGTTCCCAACTCACTGCCAACATTACGGTGTCCACCGCCGGCTTCACTGGCAGTTACGACATCGTCGTCCAAAACGCTGATGGCCGCACCGGCAAGGGCACCGGCCTATTCGCCGTGACCAAGAGCGTTGGCACGACCAGCTGCACCAGCTTCAACGTAACGGCCATCCTGAACGACACCGACAACAACAATGCGCCCTTCCAGTACCAGAGTGACGGGCTCGGTCCTTATACTACGTTTAAGGTCAAAAGGAATTCCGTTAACACGGTTATCGACAGTTCCTGCGGCTGGTCCCTCGATACCACCGCATCCACCTCGCGAGGAATCCGAGTTACTCTTGCTTACCCTTACTCCAGTCCCTCGCAGCCGCCCCCATTCACTAGCGCCACGCTGGTCAAGGGCCGGATCAATACCCATTGCTCCACCAATCCTGCCAACAACGGCATCGACCTCGGCACCATGACCTCCGTGAACCAAAAGCTCATCTGTCCCATCAACGTTGCCTTCTACGCGCCCAACGGTGTCTGGTACAACACGGGGGACAACCCCTATAACTGGCCGGGAGCAACCATGGCCCAGGTGACTTGCACCGGTGCATCCAGCGGCCAGTGCAATCAGTGGACGATTGTCCCCGACCCGTCGACATCGGTGCCAAACCCATTGACGGGTCAATACTCAAGCATTGGGGAGTTGATCCTGCCCCCCTGCGTCGGCTGCGATGGCGGCACAGGGATCGGCCTCTATTTCTTCTCCTACAGCTTCCTGATCCACAAGTAGGATGCTAACAGGGGACGAGAAGCGTATGGCGAGCAGCAACGGATCGGCAAGAGCAGCGATCGCAACGGTCACGGGAAGCGGTGGAGAGCCCGCCAATCCTCTCTCCGTCGCCTCTCTTCGCCCCGCCTGGTCTGCCTTCGTCCGTTTTTGCGAGGAACTCGGCCACGGCGAGATTGACTGTCTGAAAATTCAAGACGGAGTGCCAGTCCTCGCGGAGGTCACGAAGAAAAAGATTAAGTTTGGATAGCAAGATGTGAGCTTTGAGCTGTCTTTATACGGCTGACTGAATCTCTCAGAGGCCGTCGGCACGCCTCGCGTCGAGCGGGACGAGCCGGCGGCCTTTCTGTTTTGGGGGACGCAGCGGAGAACGAAAAAACAGATCAGAGAGCGCACGGTCAATCGGCGCGCATTTCTGAAAAAGGGAGAAAGCGAATGAAGATGCGGATGATTCTCAGAAGTGCACTTTGGCTCAGCCTCAGCATGGCGCTTGGGACGCTCCTGCCCACAATGGCGCAGGCGCGGCCGAAACCCGGCGGCTCGGGTTCAGGCTGCGGCTACAACGTCAATTCGACTCTGTTCAACACCGACAGCAACAACCTTCCTTACCAGATCATGAGCGATGGTTTGGGCACGTATTCAACATTCAACGTCAAGCACAACTCCGTCTCCTCGACGATCATAAGCAGCTGCGATTGGGAGCTGGATACAACCGGGTCCACAACGAGGGGAATCTCCCTCACCTTCATCCCCGTCGATTCGAGCAACAAATCGGCGCCATTCTCGGGCCCGGAAACGGTCAGGGCCCGGATCGTCACGCATTGCACCACCAATCCCAACAACAACAATCTTAGCCTCGGCACCATGACCTACGTCGGTCAGACGCTGATCTGCCCGTTCAACGTCGGCTTTTACGCCGGGAGCAACTGGTACAACATTGGGCTCAACCCGAACAACTGGCCCGGCACAACCCAGGCGCAGGTTACCTGCCAGGGTGTTTCCGGCGGGACATGTGATGCCTGGACAATCGTGCCGGACCCCACAAACCTATTTACTGACCCATCGACCGGACAGTCATCCGGTATCGGCGAATTGATTGTGCCGCCGTGCGTTGGCTGCTCGGGTGGCACGGGCCTGGGTCTCTATTATTTCGACGACAGTTTCTCCATCAACAAATAAATCACGCTTGTTTGGACGCGGCGAGGCGAGCGGAAACGAGGCTCTCGGCAGCAGGTTGGCAAACGCTCGTGGATGTTGGGGCCTGCCAGTCTGGGCACTCGGCCGAGCCACTCCGTTTCCCTCGCCTTCGTCCCGGCAACTCTCGCAAATCCCAGCCAGGGACACCCTCCCGAGTTACACAGCCGCTCGAAAAATCACCGCGTGCAACGCTTCCGATTGACGCACGGCATGCCAATTCGTTAGTCTCACGCTGGCATCGCGAGGACGGACGCGAGCCGCGTTCCTCCCACCACGAGCATGCCCGCGCAAACACAAGCCGTTCCTGCCCAAAACGCGCTGGCTTCGCGCCGAATGATTCCGCTATGGGTGAAAATCGCCGCAGCCACGTGGGTCGCGGCCTGGATCCCGATTTACATCGTCTTTTACGGATGGACGGATTTTCTGCACCTGAGCGATATCGCGATTGGGGTCACCGCGCTTGGATTGTGGCTCGAAAGCCCGATGCTGCTGACGAGCCAGGCGATTTCGACACTCATGGGAGAAACCATCTGGATGGTGGACGTGGCGTGGAGGGAAGCGACCGGGCACATGCTGATACCCGGCGTGCAGTACATGTGGGAAACGAAATATCCGCTCTGGCTGCGGCTGATGTCGTTCTATCACGTGGCGCTGCCCATCGTGCTCGTGTGGGCGGTGTGGCGCGTGGGCTACGACCGGCGGGGGCTGAATTTGCAGGCGGGAATCACGGCGGCGGCGCTCGTTGCGGGACGGATGTGGGGCGGGACGGTGCATAACATCAATTTCGCGTTTCGCGATCCGTTTTTTGGACTCGTGTGGGGACCCGCGCCGGTGCACCTGTTTGTGATGTGGGTCGGAGGAATGCTGATCGGGTATTTGCCTACCGATTGGTTGCTGGCGAGGCTGTTCACCAAGCCACCAGCGGCGCGCGCGTAGCGGCGCAAAATTCGAAACTCGAAAAACGAATAGCGCAATTCGGAGGGCTCGCGCGCTACGGTTTGCCAAGGAAATGGGAGCGGGTGTCGGCGAAGCCGGGGATGAGGAGGGCCAGAAAACCGATGGCGGCCCAGAGAATGGAACGGATCTGGCGAATAATGCCGACGGCGACTCCCGTCGAAACGGTGTAGCCGAGAGCGCGGAAAATCAGGCCGGTGCCTCCTTGATAGAGGCCGACGTCGCCGGGAACGAGCAGGCCGCCGGTTTCAACGACTTTCGTCAAACCTTCCCCGATTACGCCAACGGAAAAGTGCGCGCCGAAACCGAGGAGCCAGAGAATCGCGCTTACTTCTGCGGCGGCGAGGAAATGCGAGAGGAAATCGAAAAACAGGATTCCGGCGAAAGCGGAGGGATGGCGTTCGCGGAAACCAAAGAGGTCGGCGTCGATCTCGCTAGCGCGGCGAAGGGTTTCGGGGCGGCGAATGAAGCCCCAACGAGCGAGTGGCGAGAGAATGCGGGCGGCGGAAAGCCAGCGGCGACGAAAGGCGAGGACGCCGACGACCAGAGCGACGATAACGACGAGCGCGGCGGCGATGCCGGCGCGGCCCGTGGCGCTCGGGGCGCGGAAAAGCGCGAAAAAGAGGGCGATCGAGCCGAGGGTGAAGAGAGCGGCGGTGAAGTAATAGAGAAGAACGTCGACGAGGACGGCGGAAGCAGCGCGCGGGCCGGAAACGCGGCGATTGAGCAGCCAGCCTTTTGCCGCTTCGCCGACGACGAGACCGGCGACGGCGACGAATTTCACCGCGCCGCTGACGAGAAGAACCGCGTACATCGAGCCGAAAGAAAATTCGCGGCGATCGTCGCCGAGCGCGAGACGCACGGCCTGGGTGCGGGCGGCGTTGCGCAGCGCCGCGAGAGCCAGAAGCGCGAGCATCGACCAGCCGACTTTTTCGAGATCGTGGAGCAGACCGATGGGACCGGAACGGACGACGAGCCAGGCGAGCAGGGCCAGTCCGCAGAGAAACGCGAAGAATCTGAATTTTCGCACGCTCGGTTCCCAGCGTTGAGATTAGCTCGAAAATCCCTAATCGAAACTCGAAACACGAAAATCGAAAATCGGCGGCGCGGGGATGGGCTTGGATAGCTGGGTTTGTCGAGGGCGCGTCCAGATGGACCGAGTTTCGGGTTCCGATTTTCGAGTTGCAGCTTGCCCTGCTCGCATACACTGTTATTTTTCGGCGGAGGGAATCATGGGCGAAACGATCGGGTTTATCGGGTTGGGGAATATGGGGCAGGAGATGGCGCTAAGGCTGGTGGAAGCGGGCTGGCCGGTGCGCGTGTGGAATCGGACCAAGGAGAAAGCGACGGAACTGGTGAAACGCGGGGCGACGCTGGTCGAGCGGCCGGAAGAGGCGGTCGAGCCGGGCGGAATCGCGATCAGCATGCTGGCGGACGACGCCGCGCTGCTGGAAATTTTTGCGGCCGACGGGCCGGTTGTGAAGCGGCTGGGCGCGGGCGGATTGCACGTTTCAATGAGCACAATTCACCCCGACACTTCGCGGCGACTTGCGAAAGAACACGCGGAGCATGGCGCTTCGTATCTGGGCGCGCCGGTGTTTGGGCGGCCGAATGCGGCGCGGGCGGGAATGCTGTGGTTCGCGGTTTCCGGGCGGCCGGAAGACCGGCTGCGGGCGCGGCCGATATTCGAGGCGATGGGACGCGAGACGTTTGAATTCGGCGACGATCCCGGCGCGGCGAACGTGGCGAAACTGTGCGGGAATTTTCTGATCGCGGCCGCGGTGGAGGCGATGGCGGAAGCAGCGGCGCTGGCGGAAAAAAGCGGCGTGGGCGCGGCGGGCATGCTGGAAATGCTCGGAAAAACACTGTTCGCGTGCCCGGTTTATCAGGGTTACGGACAACTGGTGGTTAAACGGAAATTCGAGCCGGCGGCATTTCGGATGCGGCTGGGATTGAAGGACGTGGAACTGGCGATTTCCGCGGCGCGGGCGGTCGGCGTGCCCTTGCCGTTCGCGGACATCGCGCGGAATCGGGCGCTCGCGGGAATCAATAAAGGACGCGGAGATTGGGACTGGTCCGCCGTGTCGCTGGGCGCGGCGGAAGATGCGGGGGTGGTGTGAACGACGCAGAGGAGATTCTGGCGGGATTCAGCCCGCCGCTAAACAGCTACGGAAAGACTCGAGGCAAAAGAGCTCCGAATGGCCTCAGGGTATGCGGCTCCCCTGGCGACCAACGTCTTAGTGGGCGGCGATGGGGCCTTTGCCGCGCGGGCGGCGGAGGATGAAGATGAGCGGGATCATGCCGATGAAGACGAGCGTCATGATGCCGAAAACGTAGTTGAAGGAGAGCATGGAAGATTGCCGCTGGACCATGCCGAAGAGGACGGCGTAGGCCTTTCGCGTGGCGGTGACTGGGTCGATGCCGCGTGCGATGAAACCGGCGCGAAGCTGGGCGATCATCTGTTGCGTTTTCAGGCTGTAGGGAGTGACGTTGGCGCCGAGCAGGTTGATGTGGCGCTGGCTGGCGCGGGTGACGAGCGTGGTGGCCGTGGCGATGCCGACGCTGCCGCCGATATTGCGCATGAGATTGAAAATGCTGGTGGCGTTGCCCATCCCTTCGAGAGGGATCTGGTCCATGGTGATGGTGGTGAGCGGAACGAAAACCATGCCCATGGCGAGTCCTTGCAAAAACTGCGGCCAGAAGATATCCCAATAGCCGAGATTCAGATTCAGCACCGAGAGCAGGAACATACTGGCGCCGGTGCCCAGGCAACCTAAGAACAGCAGCTTGCGCGCGTCGACGCGCGACATGATTAAACCCACGAGCGGCATCATCAGGAACGAGCCGAGACCGCGGGGAAACATCGCGATGCCGGCGTCGACCGCCGGATAGCCGAGAAGCGTCTGGAGCAGAATCGGCAGGACGACCATCGCGCCGTAAAGGCCGAAGCCGAGCATCGTCATCAGGAAGACGCCGGTGGCGTAGGTGGGGTTTTTGAGGGCGCGGAGATTCACCACGGGATGCTTGGCAATCAGCTCGTGAATCAGAAAAGCGGCGAGACCCACGAAGGAAATGATGGCGAATTCCCGGACCCAGACCGAGCCGAACCAATCGGCTTCCTGGCCTTTATCCAGAATGACCTGAAGCGTGCCGATGCCGACGGCGAGCAGGCCGAGGCCCCAATAGTCGATGCTTTCGCCGATGCGGCGGCGGATGTAGGGCGGGTCGAAAAGATAAAGGCTCGACATCACGACGGAGATGATGCCAACGGGGATGTTGATGTAAAAAACCCAGCGCCAACTGTAGTTATCGGTGAGCCAGCCGCCAATGACGGGGCCGAGCATTGGCGCGACGACGATGCCGAGGCCCCAGAACGCCATACCCTTGCCGCGGTCTTCGGGCGGGAAGGCTTCGAGAAGAACGGCCTGGGAAATCGGCTGAAGGACGCCGCCTGTGGCTCCCTGGACCACGCGGAAGAAAATCAGGATGCCAAGACTGGGTGCAAGGCCGCAGAGAAACGACGCGGCGGTGAAACCAATGACGGCGGTGATGAGCAGACGCTTGCGGCCGAAATAGTTCGCGAGCCAGCCGGTGATGGGAAGAACGATGGCGTTGGCGACGAGATAGGAAGTGAGCGTCCAGGTGGCTTCATCGACGCTCGAGGAAAGGCTGCCGGCGATGTGCGGGAGGGAAACGTTGACGACGGTGGTGTCGAGCACCTCCATGAACGTCGCGAACATGACGGCGGTCGCGACGATCCAGGGATTGACTTGCGGCAGTTCCCCGGCGGAATTGGATGGAAGCGTTTGGCTGCTCATTTGCTTTTGCTTGCGATTTGCGGCGCAGCATCGTCGCGCCGGAAAAAAACAGTAGACCTGTGTTCGATGATCCCGGGCCGGCGACGGACGCAAAGCCGAAGGAACATGCTAGCATCCGCGGGCGCGCGGCGACGAGAAGGGGCGCCGTATTTTTAGCGCGATCGGGATTTGGGCAACAGGAAGGCGGAGGGCGCCGCGAATGCGCCGGCGCAATTGAAAGTTCGAAAAACCGATGGCGTTGTCCGAGGGAAATGCGGCGGGAACGAATGAGGAGGCGGGAAATCAGAAGCTGGTTTCGGCTGGCGGATGCGAGCGGACAAAAAGAAAGCGCCGTATTCCCGACCGGGGCAGCCGAGTCGGTAACACGGCGCTCCCTATCCGCCCCAAAGCCCAGAACTTAGGCCCTCGGAGATAAAACCAAACTACTTCCGGCTAAATGCCCGAGCCGCCCAACTAAGGGCCCAAAAGTCCTGGCCACACCCCCTGCCAGCGACTTCCCTCCGGAAGAACTGCTCAAACTCGTCGGGTGCCTGATCGCCCAAGACCCGTGGCACCCGGCTCAACTCAATGCCCGCCTTTACCAAAGCGATTCGGATGCCAAACCGGCTGTTTTGTAACGGATTGAAAGATAAGGTGATAGTTTGAAATAGGAAGAAAAGCGGCGGAGAATTATCCCGTTTTTGGAAGATTTATACGCTATTGCATATGAATTGTAGGTGTTTCGAGGGATGGGCCTGTGGCGATCGGGATGGTTGATGGGCGGATGGCAAATGAGGTACACAGACGAATTGGACTGGCTGGTCGTGGGGCGCTAAGCGGCTAGGTGCGGATGAGGTTGAGATAGTCGGTTGCGCGGTCGGCGTTGAAATCGGGGAAAACGTTCGCGAAATTGGAGACGCCGAGATGGCGGCGGAGGATTTCGGCGAGGACGGTGCGGTAGTCGGTGGTCACTTTTAGGTCGCGATCCTGATTCAGGCGGTCGGGAGCGAGGCCGGGCCAGCGCGTGTAGACTTTGCCGCCTTTCACCGGGCCGCCCATGACGAACATGTAGTTGCCGTGGCCGTGATCGGTGCCAGCGTCGCCATTTTCGCGCGCGGTGCGGCCGAATTCGGACATGCTGACGAAGACGATGTCGTGGAGTTTCGGGCCCATATCGGCGGCGAAGGCGGCGAGTCCCTGACCGAGTTCGGCGAGAAGGCTGCCGAGACGGCCGTCCACCGCGCCTTCGTTGACGTGGTGATCCCAGCCGCCGCTATCGAGAAACGCGGCTTCCATGCCGACGTCGGCTTTGATGAGTTGAGCGACTTCGCGGAGGGCGCGACCGAAATGGCCGCGGGGATATTGGGCGCCGTTTGCGGGCTGGTATTTTTCGGGATCAAGCTGCTTCAGCGTTTGAACGGCGGCGAAGGTTTCGCTGCCGATTTCGCGGAGCCGGGGATCGGAGGCGTCGGCGTACATGGCTTCGAAATTGGCTTCGATGAGATTTGGCGGACCGAAAAAACGGAACTGGCGAAGATCGGGAACGGCGATGGCGGGAGCGGAACCGCGCAGGGTGAGCGGCATGGCGGGACTGACGGCAACGGCGCGGAGCGCGGAGGATTTTGCCGAGGGCCGGGAAACGAAGGCGCGGTTGAGCCAGCCGGAATCGGTGGATTTGACGCCGGGCGTGCCGGCTTCCATGTAGTCCTGAGCGTCGAAATGGGAGCGGGAAGGATCGGGCGAGCCGGTGGCGTGGATGGCGGCGAGAAGGCCCTGGCGGTAGAGCGGCAGAAGCGGCGAAAGCTGCGGATGGAGGCCGAAAAAGCCGTCGAGATCAAGCGCGGCTCCCTGCGCGCCATCGCTGCTGCCGCGGCCGGGGCGCGGAATGCCAATTGTGGGACGGTAATCGTAGTAGCTGGACTCGGCGTAGGGGATGACGACGTTCAGGCCGTCGACGGCCCCACGCTGGAAGAGCGCGACGAGGACTTTTTTCGGCGCGCGACGCGGAAGCGTGCCGGCGACGGCGTTGCCCAGAAACGCCGGGAGGGCGGACGCACCGAAAACGGCGATGCCGGAATTTTTCAGGAAGATGCGGCGCGTGATTCCTCGCATGGTAATTCCCTCCCCCATTGGATTGCGTATTTCATTGGCGCTGGAAATCGGGCGAACCGAGCACGAGACCAAAAATCAGGCCGGGCCCCGGCCTGGGCGCGCGCGGATTGAGATTGGGGTTGAGGGTTTGCGGCGCGGCGACGCGGCGCTCGAGCGTGGCGCGCGTTCCCGACGAAACCTGGTTAGCCAGAATATCGGCGAAGGCGGCGTGGAGGATTTCTTCCGGGTTGCGAGCCGCGTCGGGGGGGAGCAAGGCGCTGAGATCGACTTGCGTTCCCGAAACGTGGTTTGTGGCGAGGGCGATGGCGAAATTCATGCGGTCGAGAAGATTGCCGGTGGAAACCCAAGTCGAGGCGGTTTCGGAATAGCCGTTGGGCTGAACGCAGAGATAGAGCGGCTCGCCCATGCGGCCGATCCAGCCGAGGAGCGGCAAGGCGTTTTGAACGTCGGCGCCGGTCGCGCGGAGGGCGCTGGCGACGAGATCGAAGGGCGTTTTCACCCTGGCATCGAAGGCGGCGCGAGACCAGAATTCGGGCGAATCAATCATCGCGCGCACCACCTGGCGAATATCGCCGTGGGATTTCAGATAGACGGATTCCATGCGGCGAACGAGCGACGCGGGCGGATGGTCCATCACGAAATGGCGAGCGAGTTCGCGGCAGAGGAAATGCGCGGTGCGAGGATCGCCGGCGAGATCGTGCAGGATTTGCTCGCCGTCGCGGATGCCGCCGGCGTCGATGCGGTAGCCGAGAACCGTTTTCGGCCCGGGCGTGTGAAGGCGGGCGTTGAAGAAAAATTCGGGGTCGAGGCGAGGCTGGCGGATGGTCCAGCCGGTGAAGATATTGGACATCTGGATGACGTCTGACTGGGTGTAATGAACGCCGAGGAGATGAAGCTCGATGAGTTCGCGGCCGTAATTTTCGTTCAAGCCGCGATCGGGGATTTTGCGCGCGATGGCGGCGTCCTGGGCGGCGAGGCGACGGGGATGGCGCTCGGCGCGAGCCTGGCAGCGAAGAATCTGCGCTGGCGTAGCCAAAGGCAAATAGATGCCGCAGGAGCGCAGCAGGGCCATCTGCTCGCGGCGCTGGAGGATTCGTTGGCGCATGCGGGCGTAGAGAGTGGGATCCACGCTGAGCCAGTTATCAAGGTAGAAGAGCATGGCGGGACTTTTCGCCGTGGCCTGGAGGAGGGTTTCGAAATAGCCCATGGCGTGGGGACGGATGGTTTCGCGCTCGTAAGCGGCAAGATACCAGAGATCGGGGCCTTTGCGGGCGTAGACGTTGAAATGATTGAACCAGAAATTGGCGAGGCGCTCGTAAAGTTGGCGGGGATCGTAGACGGCGCGCAGGAGTTTCGCGGCGGAAAGCTGAGCGAGGATCTCCTGCGGCGTGCCGCCGATGCGAATCTGCTGCGCGGCGGCGGGAGTGAAATCGCCGGACTGGCGCAGGGCGGCGATTTGTTGCTGAATTTCCTGCCGGCGTTGCTGCTCGAGCTGGGAAAGAGGAATTCCTTCGCGTTTGGCCTGTTGCTGGAGCGGGACGAAACGCGCGAGGAGCTGGCGCGTGGACATGCGCAGGACCGCATAACTGGAGAGACGCGACTGAAGCGCGGAATCGTCCATGGAGGAGGGGTTGAGCTGGCGATCGATCCATTTAGCGAGGCCCATCTGCTTGATGCGATCCACTTCGCCGGGAGTGGGGCCGTAGGCGAGACGATTGAGGGCTAGCAAGATGGCTTGATCTTCGGTCAATTGGGAGATTGGAAGATTGCCTTTGAAGGATTTAGGCAGGCGATAGGTGCTGGGGGGTGCGGGCGCTTGGCTGGAGCTAGCCGCGGCGAAGCTTGGGAGCGGGGCAAAAATCGATAGGACCAGAGCAGTAGCGGAGAGCGCCAGGGCGAGCGCGGGCTGCCATGTCTTGCGCGATGCGCGTTTGCTTTCCGCTGCGGTCGGCATGGGTGGTTCAGGCTCCGTCATGCTCAGATGACAGCGAATTCAGTTTGGTTAAACCCTGGAAGCGTGGCGAAGTTGCGGCCTTTTCTTGATTTGGGCGGCCTACACAGGGAGGATGCCTGCGCCGTTTATTCGAGGACGCGTATTCCGCCGGCGGAGTGGACCAGGAGCAGGGCGCCGGTTTCGGAGCGGACGCCGTGGATTTCGCCGGGAGGCGTCCAGAGGTAATCGCCGGCGGAGAGATGCGAAGGACCGATGAGGGCGCTGCCGGAGAGGACGAGGAGTTCCTCGCCGGCGAGGTGGTCGTGCGCGGGAAATTCGGCGCCGGGCGCGAATTCGAGCAGGACCGAGCCGCCTCCCTGTTCAGCACCGTGGAGCGGGCACATACGAATGCCGGGAAAGCCGGAGGGTAGCCAGCGGCGGTCGTTGTGGGCGATGAGGTGCATGCGAGGAGTGCTCCTTCAGAGGGATACAGGATAGCGGAATCGCGGGGGGGCGCCGAAATCGCGCTGCTCGTCTTTGGGATGACAGCAAGGCCGCAGCCCAGGACGCGATGAGGGATTCACTCGGTGGACTTGGCGGAGCGGAAGGCGTCGAGGGTCCAGCGGTCCTGGGCTTCGTCGTGGCGAAGGATGTAGTGATTGCCGTCGTCGGCGCGGACGCGGAAATAGATCGCGCCCGGTTCGTACCACTGATCCTCGACTTCAATGACATCGAAGCTGCGGTCGCGAATCTTGAATCGCGTGGGGCGCTGATCGGCGCGATGGCCGGCATAGCATTCGACTTCGACGGGAAGCATAAGACGATCGTACGCCGGAGCAGGCGGAAAATCGAGATATCCGCGGAGGGAGGGCAAGCGGGAGGGCGGATCAGGTGCGGGCGCCGGCGACAGCGCGTTCGGAGGGTTCGTTGCGGCGGGATGGTTCCTCGTCGGATTCGTCGGGCGTGCCGGAAACGGCGTTGAAGGCAGCGCCCACCATGACCACGAGAGCGACGAAATACATCCAGATCATGAGGCCGATGACGGCGGCCATGCTGCCGTAGATGAGGCTGTAATGCATGTTGCGGACGTAGAGGCTGAAACCGGCGGTGAGAAGCCACCAGAGCACGGTGCTGAGGAGCGCGCCGGGAACCTGGTTGCGCCAGCGGCGATGAGGGCGCGCGATGTGGAACATGACGATCAGGGCGAGAAATGCCGTGGCGAGCGCGGCGCCATCGTAGAGAACGCGCCAGACCAGGCTGAGCAGAATGCCTCCGCCGAGGAATTGCGTGAGCCACAGGCGCAGTTCGCGGCCGAAGACGGTGAGGATGCCGGTGAGGAGCCAGGGAACGATCGTGAGACAGAGCATCGAGAGAGCGCGCTTGTAGCGCGTCCAGTAGCTGGGTTTTTCGGGATCGCGCCAGACGATCGCGAAACCATCCACGTAGTTGGCCATCGCCTGTGTAACGAACAGGAACGTGCCCAGAAGACCGAGCAGAATCAGTTCCCAGGGACCGGCGGCGGGGCGAGCCAGAAATTCGGTGATCATGTGGAGGCTGCCGGCTGGCATAACGAGTTGGAAACTGGCGGGCAGCTCGCGGGCGGGATCGCGGCTCCAGCCGGAAAGACTCAGCAGGCCGAGCGAGAGAAGAAGGACGGGGAAAAAGGCGAGAAACATGACGAAAGCGATGGCCTGGGCTTGGGTGAGAGCGGCCGGAACGACGCGCAGAAGCGCGTCCCGGAGTTGTTTCCAGAAGGCACGCATGGACTCGGGAGAATTATAACCGGAGTGTGAAAAAATTGGGCCGGGCCACAGGAGGTCTTGACGGCAAAACGAAACCCGGTCAGATTATCAGTGGCGGACGCGGAGCCCCGATGCTTGCGGCCGGGGCATGTGATCGTATGTCTTGATTGGCTTGTCCTAGCGGTGCTTTTTATCACGCCCGCACTCCGCTGAAAGAGTAGGTTAGGTCCCAATTCACCCACTACACGTGTGGGATTTCAGGCGGAGGGTAGCGAATTGAAGCGATTCCCCAAATGGGCATTGGCGGCCGTCGTGTGTCTGGCCGCAGCACTGGCGATTCCCTTCCCGTTGTTCGCACAGAGCGCAATATCCCGAGGCACGATTTCCGGGACAGTGACCGATCCGAGCGGCGCGGCATTGGCAGGAGCGAGCGTCGCGGCCAAGAACGAGGCGACCGGCCTCACACTTCGAACGACAACCAATCGATCCGGGTTTTACAGTTTTCCTTCCCTTTCCGTCGGCGATTACGACATCAGCGTCAGCCACAAAGCCTTCAAAACCACCGATGTCAATGACATCGTTCTGCAGGTGGGCCAGACGATGCAGGTGAATGCGACGCTCCAGGTCGGTGAGGTGAACCAGAGGGTGATCGTCACCGGGCAAACGCCGCTTTTGCGGACCAGCGAGCCGACAGTCGGTTCGGTGGTGAACAGCACGATGATCCAGAACCTGCCGCTCAGCGGGCGACGGTACACCGATTTCGTGCTGCTGACGCCAAACACATCGGCCGATGGACAATTCGGACTGGTGAGTATCGGCGGACAGCAGGGCGGCGGCGATTCCGGCTACGCGAACGGGAACGGCGCCAATTCCTACACGGTGGACGGGGCGCAGTTCACGAGCAGCTTTTTCGGCGGGGCGCGCGGCCGGACGCGCGTGCCTTACGTTTACGGCGAACAATCCATCAAGGAATTTCAGGTTTCCGACAACCCGTATAACGCGGCGTACGGCGGCGCGGGGAGCGGATTCGTGAATACGGTGACGAAATCGGGCACCGACCATATTCACGGCAACCTCTTTTACTACAACCGCAATTCCGGCGTGGGCAACGCGAACGACGCGATCGACAAGGCTGCGGGCCTTCCCCGGCCGCTCGATATTTTGCAGCAGTTTGGGGCCGACATCGGCGGGCCGATCAAAAAACAGAAGGCGTGGTATTACTTCGACTACGAACAGCAGCGGCGGAAATTCCCGATTTCGGTGATCAATCCGGGCTTTCCACTGAGCGGGCCGACCGCGTTCAACGAAACAGCGTTCGAAAACGTGGCGCCGGGGACGCAGCTTCCCGCGCCGAACGGGGCATATCCCGTGCCGTCCACGTACACGACGGCGCCGATGCCGGGCGATCCGAACTACGCGAACTACTTGCAGCAGGTTTCGAACGCGCTGAACGCGATCACGCGGAACCTGGGGCAGCGGGCCCGGCAGGCGAACGATTTGAGCTTCTATCCGAAGGTGGATTGGCAGATGACGCCAAACGACCACCTGACGCTTTCCTACAACTACAGCAAATTCGATTCGCCGGGCGGAGAAATCACGTTCAACCCGGTTTCGTTCGCCGGCGACGAGGCGCTTTCGAACAACTACGTCCGCGACAACCAAGTGATCGCTCACTGGACCCACGTTTTCGGGCCGAACCTGCTGAACGACATCGATATGAGCTACCAGCGCGACCAACAACTGGAAACTCCCTCCGGACTCACCTCGACGAATATCGGCACGATCGAGCTTTTTTCGCCAAATTTCCTCGAGCTAGGCAATCCGGGCTTTGCCAACGGCAATACGTTCGACTCGCAGTTTCAATTGAACGAACGGATGACGTGGATCTACGGGCGGCACACGCTCTCGTTCGGGTTCGATTTCAGCCGCGCCCACGCGAACGACTATTTCCCCGGCAGCTTCCACGGCACCTACGCGTTCACCAACCCCACGAATTTCGCGCTGGGACACTATCTCTTCTTCTCTCAATCGGCGGGCAATCCGCGCATCAACTTCAGCTATCCGTATTACGGCTTCTACGCGCAGGATAAATTCCAGGCGACGCGGCGACTGACGCTGGATTTCGGGTTGCGCGAGGATTTCCAGGTGTTTCCGCAGCCGACGCCGAACCTGCTCTACGGGCCGCAGATCGCGTACCTGACCGGCCAGCTCCACAACCAATTCCAGCGGTTTTCGCCGCGCTTCGGTTTCGCATATCAGCCGATGTCGAAAACGGTGGTGCGCGGCGGGTTCGGCATTTTCCGGGAAATTCTGGACGGCATCAACTACGAAAATTCGGTAGTATCGAACGGATTGCCCACGGGCCAGACGAGCACGTCCTTTGGGTTCGGCGAGCTCGGCGCGCCCACGTTTCCGAACTATTTGACAAACACGGCGGCTTTCGCCGCGTCGCAGAACCTTTCGGTAGTGGATCCCGGATTCCAGACGCCGGACGTGCTGGAAGCGAGCCTGGAAATTCAGCGCGAGGTCTTTGCCGGATCGACGCTATCGGTGGGAACGATGTGGACGCACGGGACGCACCTGATTTCCTCGAGCGCCTACGATTTGAACCTGATTCCGCCGACGGGAACTACGACGTACATCGTTTGCCCGGGCGGTTATCAGGCCGCGACGTCCGGGACGCCGGAGGGATGCGTGGGGACGCCCGGCACAACGACTACTGGGCCGAACCTCGACAGCGGATTGCTGACCGAGGGATTGATTCCATGCAACACGTGTTCCGGCGGGGTTTTCCCGGGCCAGGTGAACGCGCTGATCAGCCCCGGCAACAACAACTACAATTCGTTTTACGTACAATGGCAGCAGCGCGAATGGCGCGGGCTCACGACGATGCTGTCCTACACGTTCTCGAAAAACATCCAGTCGAACGGCGTGGATTTCAACAACCAATTCAACTTCGTCAACACGCACGGGCCGTCGCTGCTCGATCAGCGGCATCGGCTTTCGATCGCCGCCGTTTACAGCCCCAACTTCGGGCATCTTTCGAACTCGTTCGAGAACAGCCTGTTGAAAAACTGGCGGCTGAGCACGGTGATGGCGTTCAGTTCCGGGCGGCCGTACACGGGACTGCTGGAAGTGAATAACGGCGGCGCGGGCAACAACCTGAACGACAGCGCTTTCAACGAATCCACGAACAATACCGGTCTTGGACTCGGCGGATACGGACCGAATCCGTTCGTCGGATACAACCGGTATTACGGGCCGTGGATTGACGAAATCGATCTGGGCCTGACGCGCGTTTTCCAGATTACCGAGCACCAGCGGTTCAGCGTCCAGGCGCAGGTGTTCAACCTGTTCAACCACCCCAACTTCTACACGCAGTATGAGAGCGTGGCCGGAAACCAGTACGTCTCGAACGGTGCGACGTGCGGAGACGGCGCGAGCGCCAATCAGACCTGCTACCTCGTGCCCGATCCGACCTTCGGCACGCTGGAATCGATTGACCAGATGAACGGGCCGCGGACGTTCCAGTTCGCGTTCCGGTATTCGTTCTAACGAACCGCTAGACGCAAGGCGCTCGTCCGGCTGCGGGAGCAGTTCCCTTTCCGCGGCCGGCCGGGCGCAGCCGTCTCAACTCCCGGCAAGACAGCCATCGTGGAAACATCCGCGCTTTCGCTCGGCTACGGGGAGTAGAATAACGGCTGGAATGGCAGCGAGGCGGCAGGAGGGATGGCGATGGCACGCACCGTGTGTTGCGGTTTGATTCAGACGCGTTGTGAATGGTCGCCGGAGAAATTTTCGCTTGGGGAAATCAAGGAGAGGATGATCCGCAAGACCGAGAAGCTGGTCGCGCAGGCGGCCAAGCGTGGAGTGAAGATTCTCGGCCTGCAGGAACTTTTCTACGGGCCGTATTTCTGCGCCGAGCAGCAGACCCGGTGGTACGAACTGACCGAGCCTGTGCCGAACGGGCCGACGATCGAGCGGATGCAAAAGTTGGCGAAGAAACACAAGATGGCCATGGTG
Source organism: Acidobacteriota bacterium (assembly GCA_021818865.1). Classification (GTDB taxonomy): domain Bacteria; phylum Acidobacteriota; class Terriglobia; order Acidiferrales; family UBA7541; genus JAKASX01. Next base: position 87,795 of record JAKASX010000002.1, on the reverse strand, counting down.
GTGCCGATTTACGAAGCGGAGATGACGGGAGTTTTTTACAACACGGCGGCGGTGTTCGACGCGGACGGAAGCTTTCTGGGACGATACCGGAAGCATCACATTCCGCATTGCCATCCGGGATTCTGGGAGAAGTTCTATTTCACGCCGGGAAATCTGGGCTATCCCGTGTTCAATACGCGGTACGCGAAAGTGGGCGTCTACATCTGCTACGACCGGCATTTTCCCGAGGGCGCGCGGATCCTGGGGTTGAATGGAGCGGAGATCGTCTACAACCCTTCGGCGACGGTCGCGGGGCTGAGCGAATACCTATGGGAACTCGAACAGCCAGCGCATGCCGTGGCGAACGGGTATTTCGTCGCGGCGATCAACCGCGTGGGGACGGAGGCGCCGTGGAATATCGGCGAATTCTACGGGAAGAGCTATTTCTGCAATCCGCGCGGGAAAATCGTGGCGCAGGCGTCGCGCGACAAGGACGAGATGCTGAGCGCCGACCTGAATTTCGACGAGATACGCGAAGTGCGAACCGTTTGGCAGTTTTTTCGCGACCGGAGACCGGAAAGCTACGGACCAATCGCGGAAACCCGATCGAGCAAAGCCGTCGAAGCCGCCGATTAAGCGGCGCGGCGGGAGCGGGGCTGCCGCCACGCGGACGCTTCGCCCGGCTCGGTAATCCCGCCCACCCAATTTCTTTTCCAGGAGGACACGAATGACCACCCCAGCCACCGGAAAGACCAATCGCAGCGCGGAAGTGGTGCGCAAACACCGCGAATATTTGTGGCCCGCAGTGACGAATTTTTACGAGCGGCCGCTGGTGGCCGATCGCGCCTCGATGCAGCACGTCTGGGACATCGAGGGACGGCGGTATCTGGATTTCTTCGGCGGCATCCTGACGGTTTCCGTGGGACATTGCCATCCGAAAGTCACAGCGCGGGTGCAGGAACAAGCGGGAAGGTTGCAGCACCTTTCGACGCTCTATCCGAACGAGCAGATCGTGGAACTGGCGGAAAAAATCGCCCAGATCACGCCGGGCAAGCTGACGAGCAGCTTTTTTTCGAATTCGGGAACGGAAGCGAATGAAGCGGCGGTGATGCTGGCGCGAATGGCGACCGGGCGATTCGAGGTGATCGCGCTGCGGCATGCGTATTCGGGCGCGTCGCAACTGGGAAAAACGCTGACGGCGCACGCGGCGTGGCGCAAGGGCGGAGTGGTAAGCGTGGGGATCGAGCACGCGATCAATCCGTATTGCTACCGCTGCCCGCTGGGCCTGAAGTATCCCGATTGCGGCGTGGCGTGCGCGAACGACGTGCGCAACCTGATCGAAACGTCGAGCGGAGGGTCGATCGCGGCGTTCATCGCCGAGCCGATTCAGGGCGTGGGGGGGTTCATCACGCCGCCGCCGGAATATTTCAAGATCGTTTTCCGCGCGGTGAAGGATTACGGCGGACTCTTCATTTCGGACGAGGTGCAGACCGGATTCGGGCGGACGGGAAAGAAATGGTTTGGCATCGAGCAGTGGGAAGTGACGCCGGACATCATCACGTGCGCCAAGGGCATCGCCAACGGCACGCCGATGGGTGCCACGGTGACGACGGCGGAACTGGCGCGGAAATTCCAGGGATTGACGATTTCGACGTTCGGCGGCAATCCGGTGAGCTGCGCCGCGGCGCGCGCGACGATCGAGGTGATCGAAGAGGAAAAACTGCTCGAAAACTGCGCAACGATGGGCGCGCATTTCCGCGCGGGGCTGGACGGGCTGGCGGAAAAACACAAGCTGATTGGCGAGGTGCGCGGAAAGGGATTGATGCTGGGACTCGAGCTGGTGCGCGACCGCAAGACGAAAGAGCCGGCGCCGCAGGAAACCGGATTGCTGCTCGAACGCGCGCGCGACAATGGATTGCTGATCGGAAAAGGCGGCTTGTATGGGAACTGCATTCGCCTCGCCCCGCCGCTGAATATTTCCAAGGCGGACGTGGACGAAGCGGTGCGCCTGCTCGATAAATCCTTGGGCGAAGTGCCCGTTCCGGCGTGATGGCCGGTCGAACGCAGGCAAGCGAGGAGGGATAGTCATGGCAACCGCGGCTCTCGAAGAGCAACTGTGCCGGAATTTCATCGGCGGGGAGTGGGTGGCGTCGCGCTCGGCACGCGTGGTGGAACGACGGAATCCGGCCAATTTCGACGAAATCGTGACGATCGTGCCGCTTTCGACGGCGGAGGAGATGCGGCAGGCGATCGAAGCGGCCCGTCGCGCGTTTCCCGCGTGGCGCGACACGCCGGCGCCGGCGCGCGGACGTATTTTGGCGCGTGCGGCGCAGTTGATGGAACAGCGAAAAGAGGAACTGGCGCGGCTGCTGACGCGTGAAGAGGGAAAAACGCTGAAAGATTCGCTCGGCGAGGTGATCAAATCGGTGCGGGTGCTGGAATTCATGGCGGGCGAAGGGATGCGGCTCGCTGGGGAAACGATGCCAAGCGATTTGCCGAAAAATTTCGCGTACACGATCAAGCAGCCGATGGGGGTAGTGGGCGCGATCACGCCGTGGAATTTCCCGGTTTCGATTCCGGTATGGAAAATCGCGCCGGCGATCGTGGCGGGAAATACCGTGGTGCTGAAACCTTCGACGTTTACGGCGCAGACGGCGGCGAAAACGCTGGAACTGCTGGCCGAAGCGGGCGTTCCGGCGGGGGTGGTCAACATGGTGGTGGGATCGGGGCGCGAAGCCGGAGGAACGCTCGTGGAGCATCCGGATGTGCGAGCGGTTTCGTTTACCGGATCGAACGCGGTGGGCAGCGGGATCTATCACGCCGGCGCGGAACGCATGAAGAAATGCCAGTGCGAAATGGGAGGCAAAAATCCGCTGGTGGTGCTCAAGGACGCGGATTTGGAACTGGCGGCGGAAGCGACGGTGTTTGGAGCTTTCGCTTCGACCGGGCAGCGGTGCACGGCGACGAGCCGCGTGGTGATCGAGAAGGAAGTGGCCGACCGGTTCGTGGAGATGGTGGCGAGCCGGGCAAAGAAATGGAAAGTGGGCAATGGGCTCGAACCGGACGTGGACATGGGACCGGCCGTGAACGAGCAACAGATCGAAACGGACATGCGGTACATCGAGACGGGAAAAGGCGCTGCGAAATTGGTGCTGGGAGGGGAACGGCTTGCAGGAGGGGCGTGGGACCGCGGCTATTTCGTCGCTCCGACCATTTTCGATCATGTGGCGCGGGACAGTTCCCTTGCCCAGGACGAGATATTCGGGCCGGTGCTGTCGGTGGTGCGGGTGAAGGATTTTGACGAGGCGATGGATGTGGCGAACAGCGTGAAGTACGGATTGTCGAGTTCGCTCTATTCGAACGATGCCGCGAAGATTTTCGCGTTTATCGACCGGATCGAGACGGGAATCACGCACGTGAATTCGCCGACGGTGGGCGGCGAGGCGCATTTGCCGTTCGGCGGGATGAAAGCGACCGGAGTGGGGCTGCGCGAGATGGGGCACGGCGCGGTGGATTTCTTCACCGAAGTGAAGGCCGTCTACATCGATTACACGGGGAGCCGGCGCGAGACGCGGGCTTACTGAAGCGAAGGAGACGAAGCGATGACGCGCGCACGCAGCGGAATTTGGATGGCGGCGCTAGCGCTGGCGTTGATTTTTCCGTTGGCGGCGGCTGGCGCGCAGCTGAAGGGGAAACGGCTGGTGTGGAAACCGGTGAGCGCGGCGCTCTTCACGTGGAATGAGCGCCCGGTGAAGAAGTGGAACGTGTGGCGGGCGAAGAAAGACCGCAATCTGCTGCTGCTGCAAGTGATGAAAGACTGGTACCTGATCAGTTTGAAGCAGAAGCGGCTGTATCGCGTCGAGGAGAGTTGGTACAAGGCTCACGGGGAAAATCTGGAAGGGCCTGGCCCGGACAACACGATGCCGCTCGTTCGCACGGAAACCTGGGATTCGCACGATATCGGTCCGGCGCAGAAAATCACGGTGCAGATCGCCGAGGGGCACGGCGAACTGTCGCTCGAACTGCCGCATCCGCTGGTGGTGTATTGATGCGGGAGGGGGAGAAACGATGGATTTCGGAATCACTCTCAAGCCAGATCTCACGACGGACCGCCTGCTGCGGCTGGCGCGGCAGGCGGAAGGCGCCGGATTCGGTTACGGCTGGCTGTTCGATTCGCACGTGCTGTGGAAAGAGCCGTACCCGCTGCTGACGCTGATGGCGGCGAACACGCGTGCGATGCGGCTGGGAACGTGCGTGACGAATCCGGCGGTGCGAGACGTCACGGTGACGTCGAGCCTGTTTGCCACGCTGCAGGAAATTTCCGGCGGGCGGATGGAGTTGGGGATCGGGCGCGGAGACAGTTCGCGGAGAGTAATGGGCAAACGGCCGACGACGCTCGTGCAACTCGAGGAAACGATCCGGATGTTTCGCGAGCTGACGGCGGGGCGAGAAGTGACGTACGAAGGGTCGCCGGTGCGGCTGGCGTGGGCCCAAGGCAGCCCGCGCGTGTGGGTAGCCGGCTACGGACCGAAGGCGCTGGAATTGGCCGGGCGCGTGGCCGACGGCATCATTTTGCAATTTGCCGATCCGTACCTGATTCGCTGGTGCCTGGAATTCGTGCGCAAGGGAGCCGAAGCCGCGGGGCGCGATCCAGGGAAGATCGAGGTGATGTCGGCCGCGGCGGTGTGGGTTTCGGAGGACCTGGAAAAGGCGCGGGAGCGGGTGCGATGGTTTCCGGCGCTCGTTTCGAATCACGTGGTGGACCTGATTTCGCGCTACAAGCCGGAGGAATTGCCGGCGGAACTGACGACGTACGTGCGCAACCGGCCCGGCTACGATTATCTGCACCACTGCGAAGTAGATAGTTCGAATGCCGATTTCGTGAGCGACGAGGTGATCGACCGGTTCGCGATCGTCGGGACGGCGGAAGCGCACCGGCGAAGGATGGAAGAACTGAAGCGGGCCGGCGCCACGCAATTCAACATTTACCTGATGTCGGGCGAAGAGGAAGCGACGCTCGACGCGTACGAGCGCGAAATCGTGCCGCATTTTCGCGCGCAGGGACCGGAGGGACTCTGATGACATTCGACACACTGATTCGGAACGGCACCGTCGTCACGGCGACCGACACCTATCGGGCCGACGTCGGCATCCGCGACGGCAAAATCGCCTCAGTCGGGAGCGAACTGCCGATGGAAGGCGCGCGGCGGGTGGTGGACGCGGCGAACCTGATGGTGATGCCGGGCGGAATCGACGTGCACACGCATCTGGACATGCCGTTTGGCGGAACGACGAGCGCGGACGATTTCGAGACGGGAACGCGGGCGGCGGCGTGGGGCGGGACGACGACGCTGATCGATTTCGCGATTCAATACCACGGGCAGACCCTGCATCACGCGTTCGACACGTGGATGAAAAAGGCGGACGGCAAGGCGACGATCGATTACGCGTTCCATTGCATCGTGACGGAACTGGACGAGGAACGCGCGAAGGAGATGAAGCAGCTGGCGGCGGAGGGTGTGAGCAGTTTCAAGCTGTTCATGGCGTATCCGGGCGTCTTCATGCTGGACGACGCGACGATTTTCCGCGCGATGAGCGTGGCCGCGGACGTGGGCGCATTCATCTGCATGCACGCGGAAAACGGCGGAGCGATCGACGTGATCGTGAAGCGGGCGCTGGCGGAGGGAAAACGCGCGCCGAAATACCACGCGCTGACGCGGCCGACGACGGCGGAAGGCGAAGCGACGGGGCGCGCGATCGCTCTCGCGGAAATGGCCGGCGCGCCGGTCTACATCGTGCATCTTTCCTGCAACGAGGCGCTCGGACGGGTGCGCGAGGCGCGGGAGCGCGGGCTGCCGGTGTACGCGGAGACGTGTCCGCAGTACCTGTTTCTTTCGATCGAGAATTTCGACGCGCCGGGATTCGAGGGCGCGAAATACGTGTTCACGCCGCCGCTGCGCGAAAAATGGCACCAGGAAAAGCTGTGGAACGCGCTTACGCGGGACGACTTGCAGGTGGTTTCAACCGATCATTGTCCGTTCTGCTTCAAGGAGCAGAAGGAACTGGGGAAGGACGATTTCACCAAGATCCCCAATGGCGGGCCGGGCGTCGAGAACCGGATGAGTCTGGTGTACACGGGCGGGGTGCAGACGGGCCGATTTTCGCCGAACCGGTTCGTGCAGGTGGTTTCGACGGCGCCGGCGAAGCTGTTTGGCCTCTATCCACGCAAGGGAACGATCGCCGTGGGCTCGGATGCGGATATCGTGCTGTTCGATCCCGAGGCGGAAGAAACAATCAGCGCGAAAACGCACCACATGCGTGTGGATTATTCGATGTTCGAGGGAATTCGGGTGAAAGGCGTGGCGCGGAAGGTGCTGAGCCGTGGCGAGGTGATCCTGGAGCGCGGGAATTTTCTGGGAAAGCCCGGGCGCGGCGAATTTCTGAAGCGGCGCACGCACGGCAGCTTGTAGCTGTCGGAGACGGATCGCTACGGCGCGTCCGAGCGCGGCCGGCGCGGGGACCATCCCTGGGACCGCGCGGGAGAAGGATCGCCGGCCGTGGGACCGGAGAGATTGTTCGCGGGGACGACGCCGGCGACCCACGGGATTCCCAGACCGGGGTGAATTTCCACTACAACTTCCTGACCGACGCGAAACTGCGCGTATTCGCTTTGGCTGACGGGAACGCGCTCGAAGCGGCGACCCGCGCGCCAGGAGACGACGACGAGGCGGCGCGTGGGAACGATGGCGGACATCGAGAATTTGCCAACGACGCGCGTGTAATGTTCGCGCACCTTGGCATCGTCGAGTTTCGCATTGACCACCAGCAGGCCGGCGAGAAGCCACGGCACGGGGAGTAGCGCCAGAAACAGACGCTTGCGGATGGCCACCTGGCTCCCGCGGATGGCTCCGCGCTCGACCCAGATGGCGAGCCCGAGACCGACGAAGAAAACCACGCCGCAGAAAACCAGCATGCCGTCGACATCGAGCGGAGGATAGCGATAGGTGGCGGCAACGAAGGCGAGCGAGCCCAGCAGAAACAGGCCGGTGCGAAGCACGAGCTTGCGGCGAAGAACGAGGCTGGCGGCTTGCGGGGTCAGCTCGCAGGATTCGCAAACGGGGCCGGTGAGGACGGCATCGCAATTGAGACAGCGTTGGGCGCCGGAACGGAACATTCCGAGCCGATGCTAGGCGCCGAGCGGCGGAAATGTCAATTCTGGCGCGGGGTATGGCGCAGCGAAGCAGCTCTGCGCGCGGGCGCGGCGGGCAGGGGAAACGGTTCTACTTTTCGACTTTTTCAACCGAGGTGGGCTGCGTGCCTTCGCAAACCATCAACTGATCGCGCGTGGCGGATATGAGGCCGCAATCGATTTCCATGGCGCTCTGGATCGCGACCTTTTCGGAATGGCCTTCGGCGACGGCGCAATGGGAGCGGCCGTCGATGCTCATGCAGACGCGATAGCTGACGCGCGTGGCCTGGATGGAGGAAATGGCGAGCACGGCGCCGACGGCGATGACGAAGACGGCAATGGCAAGCTTGATTTTGAGGCTCATTGGGCTCCATCTTGGGGGAATCGACAGGAAAAAGCAAAAGATTCTCAGGCAGGATTGGAAGCGCGGCGAAGCGCTCGGTGAGCGGCGGCCACGGCGGGAGAAAAACGCGGAGCCACGATGCGCAGGAGCGGGGAAAGCTGGGAAAGTCGCGCGGCGGAACGTTCGTCGAAATACGCAAAGCGGCCAAAAACGCCGCCGACGCGGCCGAGGAGGAATTCCTGCTCGCCGAGTTCCAGACGGGCGATGACCGTGGAGGCGAGCGCGGCGAGATCGTTCGCTGCGCCATCGAGGATTTCGCGGGCGGTTTCGTTGCCGGCGTCGGCGGCTTCGGCGACAGCGGGGAAAACGGACGGCATGCGCTCGAGCGGCTTGCGGGAAACGAAATCGAAGACTTCGGGCCAGGATTTCAAGCCGAGCGAAGACGCGATGGCTTGGGCGAAGGTGGAAGGCAAGGCGCCGGCGTCGTGGGCGCGAGCGATGGTTTGCAGTGCGGCGCGAGCGATGGCGAAAGCGCTGCCTTCGTCGCCGAACCAGGGTCCCCAGCCGCCGGCGCGGGCGGTGCGGCCTTCGACGTCGCGGCCAAACGCGGCCGAGCCGGTTCCGGCGATCAAAACGACTGCGGGACCGGATTCGGAGACGGTTTCGAGAGCGATTTCGAGATCGGCGATGGCCTCGATTTCGGCTTCGCGGAAACGCGTGGCGAGAAAGGCGGCGACGCGGGCGGCGACGCGAGGCTGAGCGGCGCCGGCAAGACCGGCAACGACGCCCTGAATGCTCGAGGCTTCCAAATCGGCCGCGGCGAGGGCGCGTGCCGCGGCATCGTCGAGCGAAGTGAAGGCGCGGGCGAAACTCGAACGCAAAGGATTCGACGCCCCGCCACGAGCCTGGGCGATGACGCGACCAGAAGCGTCAATGAGCGCGGCGTCGGTTTTCGTGCCTCCGCCATCGAGGCCGAGAAAATACTTCACGGCAATCCTTTCGCGAAGAAATGCAACGGGCGAGGGCCGAGCGCGCCGGTTTCGGCCACGCAGGCAATTGGATGCGCGGAGGCCGCGGCGGGAAGCCTGAGCGGCGAAAGCGGAATCGAAGGCGAAAGGGCACTTGACGCGGCTCGACGCGGCCCGCTAGCATCGCGGCCCTCGACACGATGCGGATCAGCGGGCTCGATCTCGGGATAGTTCTGGCGTATTTGGCGGGCGTGACCCTTTTCGGGATGCGCTTCCGGCGGAAGCAGACGAGCCTGCGCGAATATTTCCTGAGCAGTCGCGCGGCGCCGTGGTGGGCGCTGGCGGGATCGGTCGTCGCGACGGAAACCTCGACGCTGACGATCATCAGCACGCCGGGACTCGCCTACGCCGGGAATCTGGGTTTCCTCCAGGTGGTGATGGGCTACCTTGTGGCGCGGGTCATTCTGTGCCTGGTGTTTCTGCCGCGCTATTTTCGCGGGGAATTTTACACGGCTTACCAGTTCATCGAAAAGAGATTTGGGCCGAAGGTGAAGTCGGCGACGGCGACCGTTTTTATGATCACGCGGGCGCTGGCGGAGGGCGTGCGGATCAACGCGATCGGAAAAGTGGTCAGCGTTGCGCTGGGAACGGGGGAAAGCGCGTCGGTGGCGATCATGACGGCGCTGACGATTCTGTACACGTTCGAGGGCGGAATGCGGGCGGTGATCTGGACGGACATGGTGCAGCTGATCCTGTATCTGGGAGGGTCGGCGATCGCGTTTTTCCTGCTTCTGCACAAGATTCCGGGCGGATGGGGCGAAGTGACGCGCGTGGCCGCGGCGAGCGGGCACAAACTGCGGGTGTTCAATTTCCGGTTCAGCCTCACCCACAGCTATAACTTCTGGGCGGGCGTCATCGGCGGAACGTTTCTGGTCATGGCGAGCCACGGCACCGACCAGACGATGGTGCAACGGCTGCTGGCGGCGCGAAACGAGCGGGACAGCAAAGTGGCGCTGCTGGCGAGCGGTGTGGTGATTTTCGTGCAGTTCGCGCTGTTTCTGGTGATCGGCGTGATGCTGTACGTTTTCGCGCGGCATACCATGCTGATCCCGCCGGGCGGAGATACCGACCGGCTGTTTCCGGAATTCATCGTGCGATTTCTGCCGGACGGTCTTTCGGGGCTGGTGCTGGCGTCGATTTTCGCCGTGGCGATGTCGAGCGCGAGCGGATCGCTGAATTCGCTGGCGTCTTCGACGATGGTGGATTTTCAGCATTTGCGGCGCGGGAAAACGCTCGACGACCAGAGCCTGGTGAAGACGTCGCGCTGGGTGACGGTGGCGTGGGGGCTGGTGCTGGGAGCGCTGGGGCTGCTGCACTGGGGCGTGGTGCTGGTGGCGGGGCTGACGATCGCTTCGATCACGTATGGCGGATTGCTGGGCATATTCCTGCTGGCGATTGTTAGCCGACGCGCCACACCGCGCGGGGCGCTGGTGGGACTCGCGACGGGACTTGCGGTTATGATTGGCGTGCAATATGCGAAGCCGCTGGCTGGGCTTTTTGGCATCCAGTTGCACCATACGATTGCGTGGACTTGGTACGTGGCCTTGGGAACGATTGTGACATTCACGACGGGATGGGTAGTGAGCCGCGTTTGGGGCGGGCCGGCGAATTCGGCGGAGGCGCAATGAGCGGAGAACGCGACCACGGTCTGGTTCGCGCACTGGGCGCGTGGGCGGCGGCGGCGATCGTGGTCGGAACGATGATCGGAACCGGGATTTTCATCGTTCCCGCCGATATGGCGCGGACGGTGAAGTCGCCGGGGCTGGTATTCGTGGTGTGGGTGGTCGGAGGGGTTCTATCGCTTTTCGGGGCCTTCAGCTACGCGGAGCTGGGCGCGGCGATACCGGAAGCCGGCGGCGAATACGCATTCATCAGCCGGGGATTCGGGCCGGTGTGGGGATTCCTGTTTGGATGGATGCATTCGGTTGTGGGACGGCCATCGTCGGTGGCGACGATTGCGGCGGGTCTGATGCTGTTTTGGGGATTTCTGGACCCGAGGGTGATGCGGCCGATCGCGACGCTGCATTATTCCCTGCCCTGGAGCCACGCGCCGCACGTTTTTGTGTTTACGCTGGCGATGCCGCTGGCGGCGGTGGCGATCGTCGCGGTCACGTTCATCAATTACCTGGGCGTGAAGCTGGGCGGGCAGGTGCAGGTGGTGCTGACCCTCGTCAAGGTCGCGGTGATTGCGGCGGTGATTTTGGCGGGATTCAGCTTCACGGGGCACCCGATTGCGGTGGGCGCGGCGAGCATCGTGGGACAAGCGACGGTGGGCGGATTTTTCGTGGCGCTGGTGGCGGCGCTGTGGGCGTACGACGGATGGGACAACGTGACGCTGGTGGGTTCGGAAGTGGCGAACCCGGCGCGGAACATTCCGCGAGCGCTGGTGTGGGGCGTATCGCTGGTCGCGCTGCTCTACATTTTGATGAGCGGGGCCTGTTTTCACGTGCTGCCGTTCGCGGAAGCGGCGGCCTCGAAGCACATCGCTTCGGACGCGATCGCGCGCGTGGCCGGAACGCACGTGGCCGGTTGGCTGACGATTGCGATGGTCATCTGCGCGCTGGGCACGCTGAATTCCTCGATTCTGACCGGGGCGCGCGTGGATTACGCGATGGCACGGGATCGGCGATTTTTCCGGATCGCGGGCGGAATCCATCCGCGTTTCCGGACGCCGGGGAACGCGCTCATTTTCCAGGCGTGCCTGGCGTCGGTTCTGGCGCTGACCGGGACGTTCATTCAGCTCGCTTCGCTCTATATTTTTGTGCAATTCATTTTTTACGGATTGGCGACGGCGGCGGTGATTCGGCTGCGGCGCCGGGAACCCGATCTCGAACGGCCATTCAAAAGCTGGGGCTACCCGGCGGTGCAGGTTGCGTTCATTTTGGGCGCGCTGGCCATCAGCACGAGCGTGCTGATCGAACGGCCGCTGCGGGCCGGGCTGGGGCTGGTGGCGATTCTGATCGGGCTGTTTTTCTACCGGCACTGGGAGTCGCGGCCGGCGGCGGACAGGGTCCGATAGCGGCGGCATTTTCCTCGTTCAACAAGCTTCGCCGAAATCAGCGCTTGGCGCCTCGCGCCACTGCGGAACGATCGCCGTGCGGACGCACGGCAGCCTCGGCGCCATCCCCGGGGCAAAGGATTTCCGTAGCTGCCGGAAGAAGAGAGCAAATACGCACGCGGTTCCCCTGTCAGTATGGGCCAATGAAACGGCCTGCGAGGCCACCCGAATGCTTCTGTTAGAATCCAACTGATTGGCGTTGAGGGGAAAGGCGAGCATGGGCAGAGACAACGCGGCGCGCGTGCGGCCTATTTGTCGAAGATGCATGCGCACGCTGGTGCTCGCCGGATGGATGTGTTCCCTGCTGGCCGTGGGGGCCGCGGCGCAGACGCCGCAGGCGAAAGCTCCGCAAGCGAAACGCGCCACACCTGCGAAAGCCCAGAAATCCACCAAGAAGCCTTATACCGGGCCGCGGCTGATGCACGTGATGCCGCCGCAAGCGCCCGAACCACCCACCGCGAGCGCAACGGCTGCTCCCGCGCCAAGACGGATTTCGCTCGTCGTGCCGGCCGGGACGCCGCTGCGCGTGGCGCTGCTGAAGAAAGTCCACGTGGGCAAGGTGGGCGATCCGGTGGAAGCGAAAGTGACCCAGCCGGTTTACGCGTTCGACAGGATGGTGATTCCCGCGGGAACGAAAGTGACGGGAAAAGTGATTCGCATCCTTCCGCCGACGAAATTGCGGCGGACGGAAGCATTCATGGACGGCAATTTCTCGCCGCTCGATAGCGCGCGGCTGGAATTCAGCTCGCTGACGCTGCCGAATGGGAAACGGATTCGCGTGGAAACGCGGGTTTCGCAGGGGATTCCGAACGTGATCCGGTTGGTGACGCAGCCGGGAAAGAAAAAGCCGGGACTCATCGGGCAGGCCAAGCAAGCGGTAGAGCAGGACTGGAAGAACGCGGTGGGCGAGGTGACCAAGCCGGGACGATTGCACCGGCTGAAGCAGTTCGTCATGCATACACTTCCCTACCGGCCCGAATACCTGCACAAAGGCACGGTTTTTGACGCGCAACTGCTTCGGCCGCTCGATTTCGGGCGGGAAAAGGTGCCACCGGGCACGCTGGCGCATTTCGGCGATGCGCCGCCGGCCAACAGCATCGTCGAAGCACGGCTCGTCACGCCGCTCAGTTCGGCGACGGCGCACAAAGGGACGCCGATGGAGGCGGTGGTGACGAAGCCGCTCTTTTCCGCGAAAAAACAGTTATTGCTGCCCGAAGGAACGAAGCTGGAAGGGGTGGTGGTGCAAGTGAGGCCGGCGCGGCGGCTGGACCGAAACGGCTTGCTGCGCTTTGCGATTCGCCGGATGACGCTGCCTTCGGGCTTGACTTCGCGCGTGGACGCGAGCATCGCCGGCCTCGAAGTGAGCGGGAATTCGGGCATCGCGCTCGGCCCGGAAGGCGGCGCGCGCATTCCGAATTCGAAGCGGCGATTCCTGGATACCGCGATTTCCCTGGCCGTGGCCGCAACGACCATGTCCGGCGACAGCGACCATCATCTGGGTACCGCGAATACGGCGACCGGCGGGGGCGACGCCAGCACAAATGCGATCGGAGGAGGGTCGGGATTTGGACTGGTCGGATTCGTAATCGGGATCGTGGCGCATTCGCAGATTGTTGGCGCGGCATTCGGCGCTTACGGCGCCGCGCGGTCGGTGTATTCGCACTTCATCGCACGGGGCCACAACGTGACTTTGGCGCGCGGCACGCCGATGATCATCGAGTTCGGCACGCAGAATCCCACGGGATACTAAGGCAAGAACGGACGGCCAGGGGCGGGGGGCGCGATTACGCCGGTTGCGGGAGCAAGTCGGCGAAAACGAAGCCGTCGCGCTCGACGATTTCGCCGACTTGGACGTTCACCGGCGCGCGGAACATCGGGCCGGCGGTCGCCAGCGTGTGAAATTCGCCGAATTCGCCGCAAGGATCGATTCCGGAGGGAAGATCGGCGAGAAGCCGCGCGTCGAAGCGGCGGCCGGCGAATTGGCGGTCGAGTTTGCGCGGATCGACGCAGGCGAGCCAGGCTTCGAGGCCGGCGGCAATCATTTGGCGAGCCAGTTCGGCGGTATCGAGACGCCAGAGAGGGAAAACGGGCGTCATGCCGCAGGCAGCGAGTTTTTCCTCGCGATACTGGCGAATATCTTCGAGAAAGAGATCACCGAAAACCATGTGAGTGACGCCTTCGGCGCGGGCGCGGGACATTGCTTCGGCCATGGCTCGCTCGTAGGCCTCGTTCGGGCAGGGATACGGGATCGGAACCTTGACGAGCGGCAGGCCGGCGCTTTGCGCCTGGGCATCCACGAGCGATTCGCGCACGCCGTGCATGGCGACGCGCCCGAATGCGCGATTAATGGTGGTGAGCAGAGCGACGATTTCCACGTCGCCGCTCTGGCGCACCGCGTGAAGCGTCCAGGCGCTGTCCTTGCCGCTGCTCCAGGAAAGCCACGCTTTGGGACGAGCGCTCATGGCCGATATCTACCTTCCGCTTCTGCGCCTTTGCCCGGTAACCGGGATTACCAGATGATTCACGGCGCTTGTCATGCTGAGCGAAGTGCCTGCCCACCGGCTTTTTTGGTGGGAAGCATCCCCATCCAACATCGGAACTCGTCCCTCCCTGGGCATCCGGCCCGGAACATGCCGCTTATATCGCGAGCCGCCGCTTCAGGACACCAGCCCTCAACGCGGATAGATCAGGTATTTGCTGCGCATTTTGCGGAACTGGTTGATTTCCTTCTGCCAGCCGACGACGATGCGCGAGGGCGCTTCGCCGTTTTCGAGTTCCTCGACCGTCTTGCGCGAACCGAGCAGCTGAATCGTGCGGCCGAGCTGGAAATTCTGCGGATAGAGCTTGTGCAGAGCCGAGGCGATTTCGACTCCCATCAGAATGGGCGAAAGCGAAGCGCGATCGGTGACGAGCAGCTCGATGCCGTGGCACAGCTGGCCGTGATAGATGCCGGAAGCCGGCGTGAACATCGTCGGAACGAAGCGGACGCCGGGAACGAACTGATGGTTCAGGTAGTCTGCGAATTCGCCGGCGTGGATGTACGGCGCGCCGAGGACCTCGAACGGCGTATCCGTTCCGCGACCCACGGCAACGCCGCCAGCCTGTAGGATTTCGATGCCGGGGTAAAGGAGGGTCTCGTTGACGGTGCGGAGATTGGGCGAGGGAGCGATCCAGACGAGGCCGGTCTGATCGAAGGTATCCTCGCGATGCCAGTTTTGCATCGGGATAACGGTGAGATCGGCGCCGATGTGGTCCTGGGCGTTGAACATTTTCGCCAGCTCGCCGATGGTCATGCCGTAAATGACCGGCATGGGAAAGACACCGACAAAGGAAAGCCGGTCGGGATCGAGCATCGGCCCATCGATCATTTCGCCGCCGAGCGGATCGGGACGGTCGAGCACGAAGAACGGGATGTGATATTTGGCCGCGGCTTGCATGCAATAGGCCAAGGTTGTGGTGAATGTGTAGAAGCGCACGCCGGCGTCCTGAAGGTCGTAGACGAGGGCGTTGATACCCTTCAGCTCTCTGGCCGTGGGCCTGCGCGTCGTCTTGCCGTAGAGACTGTAGATGGGCAGGCCGGTCGCCGGGTCCCTGCTGTTTGGAACGAAGGTGTTAGCCGTGCCGTGGATGCCGCCCTCCGGGCTGAAGATTGCCACCAGCTTGACGCCGGGGGCGTGATCGAGGACGTCGATGGTGCGCCGGCCTTCGCGATCGACACCGGTGTTGTTGGTGATCAGGCCGACGCGCTTGCCCTGAAGCGGGGCGAAATTTTCCTGTTCGAGAATGTCGATGCCGGTGAAGGTTTGATCGTTGTGGAGCGTGACGCCGCCGACCCCGTAGGAACGATCCTGGGCGCCCAGACTGCGCACGAGCGGGGAGGTTTCACCCGTGGTCCCGCCGGCATTCAGAGCCGCCGCAACCAGATTCGCCACTTCGGCACGGAGCGCGATAATCGGCGGCCGAATGTACGGATGGACGCGGCTGGCGAGCAGGATGACGAAGGTTTGGCTCGCGGGATCGATCCAGATGGACGTGCCGGTCCAGCCGGTGTGGCCGTAGCCGCCGACGGGGAAAAGCTCGCCGCGATTGTTGGAATACGGGCTGTCGATTTCCCAGCCCAAACCTTCCTGTACCGGACTCCACGGCGGTGACTGATTGGAGGTCATCAGATGGATGGTCGCGGCGGCAAACAGGCGGCGGCCACGGTAGCGGCCGCGCGGGATTTTGCCATTCATGAGCATCATCTGGGAAAAGCGGGCGAGATCCCTGGCGTCGGAGAAAAGACCGGCGTGGCCGGCGACGCCGCCCATGGCGCGGGCGGTCGGGTCCTCGACGACGCCGCGCAGGACCACGCCCTTGCCGGACATCGGAGAAGCGCCGGGCGGAAGATCGATTTCGAGTGTGGGCGCGATGCGAGGAATCCAGCGTTTGGGCGGGAGAAACGCGGTGTGGCGCATGCCGAGCGGTTTGTAGAGGTAGCGCTGGGCGAAAACGTTGAGCGGGAGGCCGGAAATTTTCTGGACGAGCTGGCCGAGAACGATGTAATTGCAGTCGCTATAAAGAAACCGCATGCCGGGCGGGAAGACGGGGCGATCGGCGTAGATGATATTGAGGATCGCGTTGTAGCCGGTGACGCCGGGCGGAATGATGGGATCGGGCCGCAGACCGGAAAAGTGCGTGAGGAGCATGCGCACGGTGATCTGGTCCTTGCCGTTGGCGGCGAATTGGGGCAGGTAGTGCGCGACCGGTTCGCTGAGGCGGATTTTGCCCTGCTGCAAGAGGAGCATGATCGAAGGCGCCGTGGCGTAGACCTTGGTGAGCGAGGCGAGATCGAAGATGGTGTTGACGGTCATGCGCTCGCGATGCGGCACGAGCGCGCGCTCGCCGTAGGCCTTCAGGTAGACGATGCGCCCGCGATGCGCGACGAGCAGGACCGCGCCGGGCAGTTCGTTTTTGGCGATGGCGCGATTGATGACGGCGTCAACGTCGGAAAGCTTCGGCGGACCGGGCACGGCCGCAATGAGCGAGCCGGCAACGGCCAGCGCCAGAAGCAGGGGGAGAAGAAACGCTTTGGACGACTTTGATGACGTAAGATGTGTGTTCATGGCCGAGCTTGTGCTATATACAGCCCCGAGCCGTCCGCGTCAACTGATGCCAGTGCCCCGTAACCGAAATTGTCGAGGTAATTCACCACGTCTGTCATGCCGAGCGAAGCGAAGCATCCCGATCCGATGAAGGAACTCGCGCCTTCCCGGTCCTCGGGACCGGAGCGGAGACCTTCGTGACGTCCCGCGACCGCAAGCCGGCGCGAGCCAAACCTTCCCGCGGCGATTCGCGCCGGCGCGACGCGCAGGCCGTGGCGCGATGGGTCGAGAGCCACTTGCGGCGGATGACGCTCGACGAAAAACTGGGGCAGCTGTTTGTCGTGCGGGCGTGGGGACGATTCACTTCGTTTGAAGATCCGGCGTTCAGGCAGCTTGCGCAGGTCGTGGCGGAGGGACGAGCGGGCGGCGTGATGATCGAGGCGCAACGCACGCGGACCGGAATCGCGCTGGCGCAGGCGTATCCCACGGCCGCCGTCCTGAACGAGCTGCAGCAGCGGGCGAGGATTCCGCTGCTCGTCGGAGCCGATTTCGAAACGGGCACGGCGATGCGAATTTCCGAAGGGACTTCCCTGCCCCATGCGATGGCCATCGCGGCGACGGGCGACGCGCGGGACGCGTATGCGGCCGGGAGAATCACGGCAATCGAGGCGCGCGCGGTGGGCGTGAACTGGATTTACGCGCCGGTGGCCGATCTGAATAACAATCCGGCGAATCCAATCATCAATATCCGGTCGTACGGCGAGCGGCCGGAAACGGTGAGCCGGTTCGTGGCGGAATTCGTGCGCGGAGCCGAGGAAAACGGCGTGCTGGCGACGGCGAAGCATTTTCCCGGGCATGGCGATACGGACGTGGATTCGCATTCGGGATTGCCGGTGATTTCGGCGTCGCGGGAGCGGCTGGAACGAATGGAACTCGCGCCGTTTCGTGCGGCGATTCGTGCGGGCGCCAGTACGATTATGACCGGACATCTGCTGGTTCCAGCGCTCGAACCGGATCCGGCGTTGCCGGCCACGCTTTCGCCGAACATTCTGAACGGATTGCTGCGCCGGGAAATGGGATTTGGCGGATTGATCGTGAGCGACTCGCTCGATATGGCGGGCGTCACGCTGCGGTATCCGGTGAACCGGTCGGCCGAACTGGCGATTGCCGCGGGAGCCGATCTGCTGCTCAATCCGCTCGACCTGGACGCCGCGACGGAGTCACTGCGCGCGGCAGTGCGCGATGGGCGAATCTCACAAGCGCAAATTGACGCTGCGGTGACACGGATTCTTATGGCCAAGGCGCGACTTGGCCTCAACTGCGGAGCGCGCGTTGACCTTGCCCGGCTCGGCGAAACGTTTGCGCGGCCGGAATTTGCGCGTGAAGCGCTCGATATTGCGAGCCGCGGAATCATGGTGATTCGCGACGAGCAGGGACTCGTGCCGCTCGATGCGCGAAAGGCCGTGCGCGCGCTGCTGGTCGCGATTTCCGCCGATCCCGATCCGGCGCCGGGCGATGGAATCGAAGACGAATTGCGCGCGCGGCTGGGAACGCTCGACGTGGTGCGAGCGGATACGCGATTTTTTCCCGCGAGGCATGTCGAGCTGCCGGCGGAATCCGCTTACGACCTGGCGATTGTGGCGATTTCCGTGCGCGTGGCGGACCGGAAAGGCAGCGTGGCGCTGCCGAGTGAACTGGCTGGACTTGTGGATCGGGTACTGGCACGCCAAAAGCCCGCCGTTGTGCTTTCGTTTGGCAGTCCCTATCTGGTTTCCCGTTTCCCGGCCGCTCAAACGTGGCTGAACGCGGCCAGCACGCAACTGGTTGCGGAACGCGCGATGGGCGCGGCGCTTTTTGGAGAAACGGCTATCGGCGGAAGGCTGCCGGTGGAAATTCCGGGCGTTGCGGCGCTCGGCGCAGGACACGCGATTGCGGCCAAGCCCATGACGCTGGAGCCCGCACCGGAAGCAATGCGGAACGCACTCGCCCCTGCGCATGAAATTTTGGAGCGTGCGATTGCTGAAAAGTCGTTTCCCGGCGCGGTCCTTGCCGTGGGGCATGAAAATCGGCTCGCAACTCGAGCTTTCGGACGATTTACGTATTTGCGGAAATCGCCGGCGGTGACGCCGAAAACGATTTACGACACTGCTTCGCTGACGAAGGTGGTGGTGACGACGACGGCTGCGATGCAAATGGTGGAAAAGGGCGCGCTGAGGCTGGATGCGCCGGTGGCGCATTATCTGCCGAAATGGGCCGACGCGGGGCAGACGGAATGGAGGGCCAAGGCAACCATCGCGGATCTGCTGCGGCATTCGGCGGGGCTGCGCGCGCATCGGGAATTTTATCGGCAGGCGAAAGGACGAGATGCCATCGTTGCGCGGGCGCTCGCGGAGCCGCTTGAATACGAGCCGGGAACGAAGATTCTGTATTCGGATCTGGGATTCATTCTGCTGGGCGAAATTCTGGAACAGATTACGGGAGAAACGCTCGAACGTTACGCAAAGCGGGAGATTTTCGAGCCGCTCGAGATGAAGGATTCGCTGTTTCGGCCTGCGCGGCGGTTGCGGGCTCGGATTGCTCTCACGGAATACGACGCGAACTGGCGGAAACGGCAGATTTGGGGCGAAGTGGACGATTCGAATGCGGCGGCGATGGGCGGCGTGGCGGGCCATGCGGGGCTATTTTCCACCGCTTCGGATCTGGCGATTTTCTGCCAGATGATTCTGAATGGCGGCGTCTACGCGCACAGGCGCATCGTTCGACGGGAAACGATCGAGCGGTTTACGCGGCGCGAGACGATCGGCGATTCGGCGCGCCCGTTGGGCTGGGATGTGCCGACGGGGGAATCGTCGAGCGGGCATTATTTTTCCGAGAAGAGTTTCGGGCATACGGGCTATACGGGAACTTCGATCTGGATCGATCCGGAGAAACAGCTTTTCGTCGTTTTACTGACCAATCGCGTCTATCCTTCGGCGGAAAACGTGAAGATCCGGCAGGTGCGGCCGGCGCTGCACGACGCAGTGGTCCGCGCGCTCAGCCTCGAGCCCGAGCCCTGACGCGAACGGCGGCAAGAAAACGCGAACCGAAAGCTCTGCAACCCCCTATAGTGATTCGGGCGTCAAAGCGGCAAGGCTCCTGGCGCGAGGCGGCGCAAACTGGCCCGGGGCGCGCGGCAATTTCCGGCGCGCGGACGCGGGAAACCAAAATTCGGGGCCAAGGATCGGAGCCGCGTTTGTCGGCCATCGCGCTTTCAGGCGACGTGGGGCTTATTGCGCTGTTTTTGCTGACGGCGAATCTGCTGCTGGGGCTGCTGATTTCGGTGCGATACAGCCCATGGCGATTCTGGCCGCACAGGCGAATCAATATTTTCCGGATACACAATCAGACGGGTTTCGCGGCGCTCGGGGCGTGCATTTTGCATCCGGTTCTGCTGCTGTTTTCCCCGCGCGCTGGTTTCGACTGGCTGGACGTCGTGTTTCCCGCGTGGGCGCCGCGGCAGCCGACGATCAATTTGTTGGGCGCGGTGGGCGTGTACACGCTGGGGTTCGTGCTGATTACGTCGCATTACCGCGTGGAGCTGGGACGGCGACGGTGGAAGGCGCTGCATTTCTCGACGTACCTGATGGCCGGGGCTATTTTCGTGCATGGCCTGCTGACCGATCCGCATCTCAATGGGACGCCGTTTAGGCCGCTGGACGGGGGAAAACTGTTTGTCGAGGGCTGCATCCTGATCGTGGCGGCGTCGGTCTGGCTGCGCGTGCGGCATGCGAGACGCAAATCGCGCGCCATGGCGCCGGCTCCGGCAAAGGAAAACCTGGAATCGCTGACGGAAGAGACGACGACCGAAGGCACGCTATAATCGTCGCCTGTGCGCAATCGACCACTCACCGAACGGCCTCATCCTCGCTGGCGAAACCTGGACCAGAAATCCACTCTTGAATTGCTGCGGCTGCTGAATCACGAAGATCAGCGCGTGCCATTTGCCGTGGCGCGCGCGATTCCGGCGATTGCTCGCGCCGTGGATGCGATTACGGCCGGGCTGTCGCGTGGCGGACGGCTGATCTACGCCGGCGCGGGGACGAGCGGGCGGCTGGGCGCGCTGGACGCGGCGGAATGCCGGCCGACGTTTGGGTTGACGGACAAACAGGTGCTGGCGCTGCTGGCCGGACGGAGACGGGCGCTGGACCATGCGGTGGAAGGAGCTGAAGATTCCGCGCGAAACGGCGCGCGGGAAATGGCGCGCGTGGGAGCGGGGCGGAAAGACGTGGTGGTGGGCATCGCGGCGAGCGGAACGACGCCGTACGTGGGCGGTGCGCTCGGCGAAGCGCGGCGACGGGGAGCGAAAACGGTGCTGGTGACGACGAATCCGAGGCCGGCGCTCGCGCGGCTGGCGGATATCACGATTGTCGCGGACGTGGGACCGGAAGTGCTGGCCGGTTCGACGCGAATGAAATCGGGCACGGCGCAAAAGCTCGTGCTGAACATGCTGACGACGGCGGCGATGGCGCGTCTGGGACGCGTTTACGATAACCGGATGATTTACGTGGCGCTGAACAACGTGAAATTGCGGACGCGGGCGCTCGAATTGCTGGCCGATCTTGCGGGCGTACGCGAATCGGAAGCGCGGCGCGCGCTTGCGCTGGCGGAGCGCGTTCCCGTGGCGCTGGTGATGCTGAAAACAGGCGTGGAGCGGGCCGAGGCGGAGCGGCGGCTGCGCGGCGCGGGCGGGAACGTGCGCAAGGCTATCGCCATGGGCGTGGCGGAGGGCGCCGCGGCGAGTGGCGAGAAATCACCTGCGCGCGGGCGTCGCCGAGGGAGGGTGAAACGCCATGGATAAATTCCGGATCGAGGGCGGGCGACGCCTGGAAGGAACGCTGCGCATCAGCGGCGCGAAAAATGCGGCGCTGCCGGAACTGGCGGCTTGCCTGCTGACGAACGAAGTGGTGGAACTGCGCAATCTGCCGCGCGTGCGCGATATCCAGACGATGGCCCGGCTGCTCGGGCACATGAGCGTGGGCGTGGAAGGTCCCGAAGGCGAAGGAGCGGAGGCGCGCGTGCGCTTGCGGGCGGAAACGATTTCGCACGCGGAGGCGCCTTACGATCTGGTGAAAACGATGCGGGCGTCGGTGCTGGTGCTGGGGCCGCTGGTGGGGCGCACCGGCTACGCGAGGGTTTCGATGCCGGGCGGCTGCGCGATCGGGGCGCGGCCAATCGATCTGCACCTGAAGGCGCTCGAGCGGCTGGGCGCGGAAATCACAACCGAGCACGGATACGTGGAGGCGAAAGCGAAGCGGCTGCGCGGGGCGCGGCTGGTGTTCGACCGGATCACCGTGACGGGAACGGAAAACGTGATGATGGCGGCGACGCTGGCGGAGGGCGAAACGGTGCTCGAAAACGTGGCGCGCGAGCCGGAGGTCTCCGATCTGGCGCAACTGCTCGTTGCGATGGGCGCGCGGATCGAGGGCGCGGGGACTTCGACGATTCGAATCGAGGGCGTTGCTTCGCTCCACGGAGCGAAACACGAAGTGATTGCGGACCGGATCGCGACGGGGACATTTCTGGCAGCGGGAGCGATCACGGGCGGCGATTTGCTGCTCGAAGGGGCACGCGGAGAGCATTTGGACGCGGTGGTGGACAAGCTGGCGGAATGCGGCGTGACGGTGACGAAGGAGCAGGAAGGATTGCGCGTGCGCGGAGGCGGCAGGCTGCGCGGGGCTGACGTGACCACGGAAGAATATCCGGGATTTCCCACCGACATGCAGGCGCAATACATGGCTCTCGTGACGCAAGCGGCGGGAACGAGCATCGTGACCGAAACGATTTTCGAGAATCGCTTCCTGCACGCGAGCGAACTGGTTCGGATGGGCGCCGATATCGCGATTCGCGGCAATCAGGCGATCGTGCGCGGACCGACGCCGCTCAGCGGAGCGGCCGTAATCGCTTCCGATTTGCGGGCGAGCGCGTCGCTCGTAATCGCCGGCCTGGCGGCGCAAGGAACGACAATTGTGGATCGCGTGTACCACATTGACCGGGGCTACGAGCGAATCGAGGAAAAGCTGCGCGCACTGGGCGGGCGGATCGAACGGATTTCGGGCTAGCGCCGGTAGAAAGAGCTGGAGCAGGCGTCACGCCAGGTGCAAAGCGCCCTTCCCTTTGCGGTCGAAAGCATCCCGGATAAAGTCGCAGTTTTTCTCGTAGCCCCAGTGGACTTCGCGGAAGAAAGCGGCGAGACCCTCGGCGTCGCGTGCGCTCGCCAAGCGGATGATTTCCCGATGCTCGTTCACGGACTTCCATAGCCATTGCGAAAGAGAGGACCGGCGAACCGGAAATGTGTAGAGCCGGGCGCGGATGGAATCGCAGGCGCGGCGCAGGGTCTGATTCCCGAGCTTTTCGAGGAACACGCCGTGGAAGCGCCGGTTCCAAGCGCCAAATCCCGGCAGGTCACCCCGGCGCGCGGACCTTGCCATGCGCCGGTTGTAAGTTTCGAGGAGCTTCAGGTCCGCGGCGGTAATTTGACTAGCTGCCCCGGCCGCTGCCGCCGCCTCGAGAATCGCCAGCGTTTGGTAGAGTTCGCGAACGTCTTCGACCGTCAGCGTTCCCACGTTGTAACTGCGGCGGCTGGTGCACCGAACCACTCCCTCCACTTCAAGGCGCAACAGCGCTTCGCGTACCGGCGTTCTGCTGATCTGAAGCTGGCTCGCCACCTCTTTTTCTGAAATCCGCGTCCCGGGGCTAAGGCGGCCCGTGGCAATGGCATTAGAAAGAACCTCGTACGCGCGTTCGCTGAGCGATTCGCTCTGCTTCTTGCGGGATTTGTGGCGCTGGTGCGGGCGAGCGATTGGGTGCGGCTTGGCGCGATGCGGGCCTGTTTGCCTGACTCTCATAAGTACCGGCGCTCTCGTGGGTAGCGTTCCCGCGAAGGCGCACAGCGGATTCTAGCCCGCGCTGACCGCGGAGGCCAGTCAAAGATGCTATTTGTCGCTTGCTGCCTGCGAAGTTTTCCGAAAACCGTTGCACTGCGGGCAGCCGCTTTCCAAGCGGATTGTGAGCGTGGTCACAGCAGGACAGCTGCTGTGCGTTCCGGCGTTCCGGTACGACCTTTGACCTTCGTGTTGTGATGGCTGATATATCAGCGGTAGTCACCTCTTGACATCAGCAAGCAACGGGTCTATGAATAGCTGCGGCGATTTTTTGACTCAGCGACGGTTCTCCCCGCTCCCGGGGGAACGTTTTCGTCTGCGGGCAGCGCTGAGTGTCAAAACGTCGGGGGAGTCTTCAGGGCGACCTCCTCTAAAACGACGCGCCAGGGCGATGCGTTACCGCGCGTCAATTCAACACGTCTACGGTGTTTTGCCAGTGACGACTGGCAGGGAGGAAATTTATGAGTTGGAGTCAGATTCGCCGTGGGTGGGTGATGCTGCTTGCCCTGACGGCGTTCAGCGTTTCCGCGTGGGCACAGGCGACGACGTCGCTGCACGGCATCGTCACGGACCCGTCGGGCGGCGTAGTTCCCGGCGCGAAAGTGACCCTGATTAATAGCGAAACCAACGTGCCGCGCGAGACGGTAACCACGGCAACGGGCGTTTATTCGTTTCCCGCGGTGCTTCCCGGCACCTACGACTTGAAAGTGGAAGCGAAAGGTTTCCAGACGTACCTCCACACCGGCTTGATCCTGCAGGTGAGCCTTCCGGCAGCCGTGAACGTATCTTTGCGCGTGGGCGCGGTGAGCCAAACGGTGAAAGTGACCGGGGCGCCACCGCTGCTGAATACCACCAACGCCTCGCTAGGGCAGACGATGGGATCGAGCGCAATCAAGAACCTGCCGATGCGGGCCGAAAACACGGCCTTGCTGTTGAGCTTGCAGCCGGGAGTCGTTTACCTCGGCAGTACCCCCGCCGGCACCCAGGCTTCCCGTGCAGGCGCGACGGACGGCGTGCGCGGCGACCAGAACAACATCACGCTCGACGGCGTGAGCAACAACGACGAATTCAGCGGATATGCCTTCGACGGCATCCTGCCCACCACTCCCTATTCCGTGCAGGAATTCCGCGTGACCACCTCCAACTACGGTGCCACCGAGGGCCGTTCGGCCGGCGCACAAATCGACCTGGTCACCAAGAGCGGAACGAACCAGTTCCACGGGAACCTCTACGAATACAACCGAAACAGCGTGGGCATTGCCAACGACTATTTCCTGAAATCGGCCGAAGCGGCCAGCGGCCAGCCCAACGTGCCCCAGCACCTGGTGCGGAACGTCTTCGGCGCGGATATCGGCGGCCCGCTCCTGAAGAATCGGTTCTTCTTCTTCTTCAACTACCAGGGTAGACGTATACGGACCGGCTCAGTTCAGTCCGATACGATTCCCAGCGCCACGCTGCGCCAAGGGATCATCCAGTATCAGTGCGTGACTCCTAGCCAATGCCCCGGCATGAACGTTCAGGGCGCGGATGGCAACAACTACGCCATTCCCGCCGGCTTTTACGCGTTGGGTCCGACGCAATTACAGCAGATGGATCCACTGGGCATCGGGCCGAGCGCGGTCGCGCTCAAGTATTTCCAGTCGTTCCCCATGCCGACCAGCGCCGTGGCTCTCGACGCTCCCAACTACGCCAATTACACGTTTGCCTCACCGACCCCCAGCTCCGATAACTGGTACATCGGTCGCCTCGAT
Source organism: Acidobacteriota bacterium (assembly GCA_021818865.1). Taxonomy (GTDB): domain Bacteria; phylum Acidobacteriota; class Terriglobia; order Acidiferrales; family UBA7541; genus JAKASX01. The sequence continues at coordinate 62,443 of JAKASX010000002.1, read as the reverse complement.
TACCGGTTGACCCAGAGTGGCAGCCAGACGCTCTTTTTCCGCGGAACGGGCGTTGACGACCGCGACGTGACCGCTGGCGCATTCCTTCCGGGCCAGGTGCCACAGTCATCCCTCGTGTCCCTGAGCAAAGGCTTCGTCGCCGGATGGACCGGCGTTTTCGGGCCGCGCTGGGTCAATAGCTTCCGCTTCGGCCTCACTCGCTCCAGCTACGGCACGATTGGGAACTCGAATCAGCCTTGGGTCTACATGCGCGACATGAGTCAGGGCGTCACTCGATCCAGCCGATGGGTTTCTCCCGTATACAACATCGTGGATACGATGAGCTGGCTGCACGGCTCGCACAACTTCCAGTTCGGCGGCAATTTGCTCTTGATGCGGGCGCTTAGCCAATCCAACGCCAATACATTCAGCGACGCGCTCACCAACGCCGACTGGGTTCAGGGCGGTGGTTTCGCCGGCAAGGGCAACGCGCTCGATCCGGCTACCTACGGCTATCCCGCCGTGGCTTCCGCTCACGCGTATGACTTTCCGCTGGCCGCGATGATGGGCATGGCTAGCGAACTCGACGCCGTCTACAACTACAAAGTCACCAGCCTTACCGCCGCCACGCCGATTTCCCAGGGCTCCAATCTCACTCGCCATTGGGCGGCGGACGATTACAACCTGTATTTCCAGGACACCTGGCAGGCGATGCACAATCTTTCGATCACCTACGGCATCAACTATCAGTTGATGACTCCGGTGACGGAAACCGCCGGCCAGCAAGTGGAACCGACGATCAACATGGGGACGTGGTTCAACATCCGGAGCATCGAAGGACAGACGGGTGTTCCCGCGAACCAAGCCCCATTGATCACCTTCGGACCCTCGGGATCGCATTGGGGAGGGCCGGGGCTGTACTCCACGCAAAGCAAGAATTTCGCGCCGCGCCTGGGCATCGCCTGGTCGCATGGCAACACGACAGTTCGCGCAGGTTTCGGCATGTATTACGACAATTTCGGGCCGGAACTCGCGATGAGCTACAACTCGTCCGGCGAATTCGGGCTGACCGCCGCCCAGTCGAGCGAATTCGCGATCCCGATCAACCAGGTGCCGCGGATTACCAGCATGAACGTCATTCCGACCTCCACCCCACAGGGAGTCAACATCTTCCCTGCGGCGCCGCCGTCCACCTATCCGGTGACTTATCCAGTGGTTGGCACGAGCGGAAACAACATCGCGTACGGGATCGACCCCTCGCTCAAGACTCCCTATTCCTACGCGCTCGACTTCTCGGTCCAGCACCAACTGCCTGGCCAAATGGTACTCAGCGCCAGCTTCGTCGGGAACTATGCCCACCGCTTGCTGGTTCTGGACGACATCGCCATGCCGCTCAATCTGGTGGATCCGAAAACCGGGGTCAGCTATTTCCAGGCGGCGAGCCAGCTTTCCCAGCTCTGGCGCAACGGCGTTTCCGAAAATGGGATCACCCCGGCAACCATCGGGCCGACCGCGCAATATTGGGCCGACGAGTTCCAGCAAACGCAGCCCACATCCTCAAACCCGACGCCGTATTCGATCTGTTCGACCGGCGGTTCGACGGCCGATTTCTACCAGTCGATTTACGATGTGTTTGGGCCGGGTTGCGGGAACCTATACAACGAAACGTCCGCGTTGTACCTGCTGGACACGATTGGCTACCCGGTCGCGCCAGTGGGCGGCAAGAACAGCTACTACGACCCCCAATACTCTTCCCTTTGGGCTTGGCGGTCGATCGGTTACTCGAACTACAACGCGCTGCAACTGGGCTTGCACAAGCAGATGTCGAACGGCGTCCTGTTCGGCTTCAATTACACGTACTCGGTGTCGAACGATATGGGTTCGTACGTCGAGCGCTCCGGGCAATACCTGAGCAGCAGCACCATCAACGCCTGGGCTCCGCAGCAGATGTACGGGCCCAGCAATTTCGATCTGCGCAACCAGATCAACTACTACTGGGTGGCGCAATTGCCCTTCGGCCGCGGCCAGATGTTTGGCAAAAACGCCAGCGGCTGGGCCAACGCCATCATCGGTGGTTGGCAGTGGTCCGGCACCGGGCGTTGGACGTCGGGCTTCCCCACCAGCATTTTCATGGGCTACGTCTGGCCGACGAACTGGGATGAGATGGGCTGGGCGAACCAACTCGGCACTCCCTCCACCGGAACTGCCAACGTCAACATCGGTGGCACCGGCTACGCCCCGAACATCTTCAAGAACCCCGTCGCGGCAGCGGCCGACTTCGGTTACGCTTTCCCCGGCCAAAGCGGCACTCGCAATCCGATTCGCGGCGATGGCTACTTCGGCCTCGACATGAGCCTGCAAAAGGGTTGGAACATCCCGAGGGTGGAAAACCAGACCGTCAAATTGCGCTGGAGCGTTTACAACGTGCTGAACACCAACAGGTTCGATCCCAACTCTATCCAGTCGGATGTGACCGCCGGGCCGTCGTTCGGGGCTTACGGCAGCACGATGACCAGTCCTCGCGTGATGGAATTCAGCCTGGTTTACTCCTTCTAACCAAACCAACCGAATTTCTGTTGGGCGCGGCCCCGAGAATCCTTCCGGGCCGCGTCCTTTTTTTGTGGGTCAGTTCCCCTCCCCGAGTCCTCGCGGCGCGTCGCAACAAGCGTAAGGGCACGTTGCAAGCCGCCCGAACGTGGCCTACCAGGCGTGCCTCTACGCCAACCCTCCATCCGCCATTACTTGGGATGCAGGCCAAACCCTCGGCATCGCTCCGAGCGTCTTATGGACCGACGCCGGCGAGCGATTCCTGGTCCACGATGGCGACGCCGGGCGGCGGCGAAAAGCGGAAGAGCGATCTCGGGAGCGGGATATTTTCTTTCCACGCCCCGAAGCGGACTTCGGTGGTGATCCCGCCGGCCTGCTCCACGGTCACGCGGACGATTCTCGATTCGCGGTCCACCTCGATCTGTGCGTCGAGAAAATCTTCGTGTTTTTTGGGTCGGCAACCCACCACGATATGGCCGGGCGGCGGCGCGCCGGGCCCTCCCGGGCTCGGAACGATGCTCAATGCCGAGCACAATTTGGTCAAGTCGGCTTTGCCGGTGAGCAGGGCGAAAGGCGTGCGCCAGTCGGCGCTCTTGCGCATCGGCGTGCGGCTGGCGGTGTGGTTGGCGGGAACGTAAAACCAGGCGAAGTGGCCGTCGGTGAGAAAGAGCTTCTTTGTTGGCGCCTCGTACTCCCAGCGCATCAGGCCGGGACTGCGGAAATAGACGTGGCCGGATTCGACCCGGAGATCATTTTCGCCGGCGCGATAGGTTTCGAGAAAGACTGCTTCGAGAGTCTTCGCGCGGCGATAGTGAGCGGCGATGGCGCGGGAAATTTCCCTCGCCTGGGAGCCGGAGTGGCGCGAACGGGGACGAGCGAAGGCGGGAACCGAAAAGGCAAAAACGGCAAGAGACAAAAACAGTGCGAATCGTTTCATGCCTAGAGTGTAGCAGGAGGGCGAAAGCGGGATGAGAACGGGCGGACCGGCGGCAAGGAAGATCCGCCCATCCGCCCGCGGGAAACAGTCGTCGCCCCACCGGCCGTGGCCCGGGCGTTTCGAGGCCGAATTGCTATTGAATCGGGGGATCGGTGACCGCGGCCTGTTGCGTGGCGTTGAAGCGAATCACGCCCGATTGATCGGTGAAGAAATAGCGGATGCCGGTGGTGCCGGGAGTGACGGGATTGGCGTTGATCGTGTAGGTGTTGTCGCCGGCGGTGGTGCAGCCGGGCGCGGCGGCCGTGAGCGGGCTGGCACCGGCGTAAACAAACGCGTAGCCGCTCTTGGTGCCCGAGGCCAGAACGCTGTCGATCAAGCCCGACGTGTCACAACTGTCGGTGCCGCCGCTGGCCGGCGGTCCGAGCGCGGCCAAAGTCGGCGGAAAGGCGTTGCCGTAGGTGGCCGAATAGGTGATAGCCGCCGTGGTGATCGCGCGCAGCGAGCCGACGGCCGAGGCTTCATTGGCCGCCATGCGCGAGCGCAACAAATTCGGGATGGCGATCGCCGCGATAATCAAAATAATCGCAATGACGATCAGCAATTCAATCAGGGTGAAACCTTTCTCTTGCTTTCTAGGCATTGGAAGCTCCTCGTGGATTCGCCTCGCTCCGTGCGGAGGACGCTTCCGGAAGATGCACGCCACGCACCAGGAAGCATTAAAAGGTTTACTCGGCGGACACGGGAAAAGACCTTTTTTGGCACGCGCTTAGACGACGGGGAAGAGCCATTCTAAGAGCGCCGAATTGGCCCAGTTTTCGTGGTGTTCCAGAGCGGTTCGGCCATGCCAGATTGAAGCGAAATTGCAGCCTTGCGTGAGGAGGGGATCAGAGCGGGAGCTGGCCGCGGATTGCGCGTCGCGTTTGCGGCGCGCTGAGCGAGCTGAGTGCGCAGCGGACACGCGAACGAGACGGCGCGAGACACCAATGCACAGTTGCGGCTGCGCATTCGTGATCGGATTGGGGAGGCTGGGCTTTCTGGTTAGCCGCCGCCGCCGATAGGCGGATCGGAGGCTGTGGCCGGCTGCGAAACGTTGTAGCGAATCGTTCCCGAAGCGTCGATGAAGAAGCTCCGCTGGCCGGTGGTGCCGCGCGTGACCGGATCGGCATTGATGATGAAGCTGTTGAAACCGGGATTCGAGCAACCCTGGCCGGGCGTGCCGACGGGATTCTGGCCGGTGTAAGTGAAATTGTAGCCGTCCTTCTTGCCGCCCGCCACCACGCTGTCGATCAGGTTCGCGTTGTTGCAAGTGGAATTGTTGCCACCGCCGGGCGGAGGGCCGAGGGCGGCGAGGCTGGGCGGATAGCCGTTCGAATAGGTGGCGGAATAGGTGGTTGCGGCGGTGTAGATCGCGCGCAGGTCACCGATGGCAGCAGCCTCATCGGCCAGAATGCGGGATTTCAGCAAGTTGGGAATCGCGATGGCGGCGATGATCAGAATAATGGCGATGACGATCAGGAGCTCGAGCAGCGTGAAACCGCGCTGCTTCTTTCTTGCTTCCATCGTTTGATTCCAAGACATACGGCTGCCTCCACCTAACTTGCCCATGATACCCCAAAACGGGGTCGCTGTTCCCCTTAGGAACAGCCGTGTTTGCCAAGGATAACGGGGGCGTGGCCGATTGGCGAACAGGCATGCCACTGGCGGGGCTGGAAACGGGCCGGTTTGAGGCGTGTGCGGGGCCGTTAGTGGCTGAGCTTGCCGATGAGGGAAAACATGGGCAGGTACATGGAAATGACGATGCCCCCGACGATCGTACCGAGGACGACGATCATCATCGGTTCCATGGCCGCCATGAGATTCTTTACGGCGATATCCACTTCTTCCTCGTAGAACTCGGAGATTTTCTGGAGCATGGCGTCCATGGCGCCGGTCTGCTCGCCGACCTCAATCATCTGGGTGACGATGGAGGGGAAAACGGCGCTGCCGCGCATCGGGCCGGCGAGCGAGCCGCCGGCTTCGACTTCGCGGCGGACGGCGAAGATGGCGCGCTCGACGACGGCGTTGCCGCTGGTTTTCGCGGTGATTTCGAGGCCGTCGAGGATCGGAACGCCGCTGGTGATGAGCGTGCCGAGCGTGCTGGTGAAACGAGCGACGGCGATTTTGCGCTGCAAGACGCCGACGAGCGGAAGACGGAGCAGAATGCCGTCGAGTTTCAGACGGCCCGAGGGAGTGCGATACCACGCGGCGAGGCCGACGACGGCCAACACGATGCCGACGAAAATTGCGAGGCCGCCGAGGCTGCCGACGAAACGGCTGGCGCCAATTACGATACGCGTGGGAAGGGGCAGAGCCGCGTTCATGCTGGCGAAGAGCGAGGCGAAAATCGGCACGACTTTCCAGAGGAGCAGCGTGATGACGCCGGCGGCGATCACGATGACGGAAACGGGATAGATCATCGCGGATTTCAGCTGGCGCTTCAGCTTGACGCTCTTTTCGATGTAGGCGGAAAGGCGCTGGAGGATGCGGTCGAGAATGCCGCCGGCTTCGCCGGCCGAGACCATGTTGACGTAGAGGTGGTCGAAGGCTTTCGGAAATTGCTCCATGGCGGAGGAGAGCGTGGCGCCACCCTCGACGGACTGGCGAACGGAGCGAATGACGCGCTGAAAATTCTTGTCTTCCTGCTGATCGGCGAGGACTTCGAGGCATTGGACCAGCGGAAGGCCGGAATCGATCATCACGGAGAGCTGGCGAGTGAAAATCGCGAGTTCCCTGGAGCCGACGCGCCCGGGTGTGGCCGAGCGCAGACGCGAGCGTTTTTCGGCCAGCTTCGTGACGCGGACCTGCTGGCGGCCGAGGGCGGCGACGGCCTCTTCTCGACTGTTCGCCGCGCGTTCGCCGCGGACGATGGCTCCGAAACGGTTCACGCCTTGAAAGGTGTAGGTGGGCATCGCTCCTCCGGACAGGCGCCTAATGCCGAATCATCGGCCGCAGCGCGGGTTGAGCGGCGGGCGCGGCGCCGGTGCGGCGAATCATGTCCTTCAATTCGTCGGGATGGCTGGAAGCGGCCATCGCCACTTCGTGCGTCACCATGCCGGCGGAATAGGCGTTGAGCAGGCCCTGATTGAACGTTTGCATGCCGCTCTGGCCGGTGCCCGTCTGCATGGTGGAATAGACCTGGTGGATTTTGTCTTCGCGGATCAGATTGCGGACGGCGGCGTTGGGAATCAGGATTTCCATCACCATCACGCGGCCGCGGCCATCGGCGCGTTCGAGAAGGGATTGGCAGAGGACGCCTTCGAGGACGAGCGAAAGCTGGGCGCGAATCTGCGCCTGCTGATGGGCGGGAAAAACGTCGACGATGCGGTGAATCGTGGACGCGGCGGAATTGGTATGCAGAGTGGCGAAGGTCAAATGACCGGTTTCGGCGATGCGGAGAGCGGCTTCGATCGTTTCGAGATCGCGCATTTCGCCGACGAGAACGACGTCGGGATCCTCGCGCAGGACGGCGCGAAGCGAGCTGGCGAAGGAGTGGGTATCGGCATGAATTTCGCGCTGATTGACGAGCGAGCGCTTGTGCTGATGAACGAATTCGATCGGATCCTCGATGGTCACGATGTGGTGGTCGCGCTCGCGATTGATCTTGTCGATCATCGCGGCGAGCGTGGTGGATTTACCCGAACCGGTGGGACCGGTGACCAGAACGAGGCCGCGCGGCCGTTCGCACAAAGCCCCGACGACGGGCGGCAGACCGAGATGCTCGAAGCCGAGGATTTCCCACGGGAGACTGCGGAAAACCGCGCCGACGGCCCCGCGCTGATGAAAGACGTTGGCGCGAAAACGGGCGAGACCCCGCAGGCCGAACGAGAAATCGATTTCCAGGTCTTCCTCGAGTTTGCGTTTTTGCGCGTCGGTCATGACGCTGTACGCGAGGGCTTTCGTTTCGGCGCTGGTGAGCGGGTCGCATCCCTCGATCGGCTTTAGGCGCCCGTGGACGCGCAGGCGCGGCGGGCTTTGCGCGGCGATGTGAAGATCGCTCGCGCCCGCTTCCGTCATTTTTTTGAGCAGTTCGCTCAGATTCGGAGCACTCATCCAGGCCTTCCTCTCAGCCGATCGTTTCGCGCAGCACTTCTTCGAGCGTGGTGACGCCGGCGGCGACTTTTCGCAGGCCGCTCTGGCGGAGCGTAACCATGCCGCTTTCGAGGGCTTTGCGTTTCAGTTCGAGCGCCGACGCGCCGACCAGAATCATTTCGCGGAGCTCGGGCGTGATTTCCATGACTTCGAAGAGGCCGGTGCGACCGCGATAGCCGCTGCGGCGGCAGGCGAGGCAGCCGCGTCCGCGCACCAGCTGCACCGTGCGGGCTTCTTCCGGGCTGAATCCGGCGTCGACGAGCGCGGCCTGCGGGAGGGCGACCGGCTCGCGGCATTCGCGGCAGACGCGGCGAACGAGGCGCTGCGCGCAGACGAGATTGAGCGACGTGGCAACGAGAAACGGCTCGATGCCCATGTTCATGAGGCGGGTGATGGCGGAGGGTGCGTCGTTGGTATGGAGGGTGGAAAGCACCAGATGGCCGGTCAGCGCGGCTTTGACCGCGATTTCGGCCGTTTCCTGATCGCGGATTTCGCCGACGAGTATGATGTTCGGGTCCTGGCGCAGGAAAGCGCGCAACGCCGCGGCAAAGGTGAGGCCGATCTGTTCCTTCACCTGCACCTGGCTGATTCCAGGAAGTTGGAACTCGACCGGGTCCTCGGCCGTGAGGATGTTTTTATCGGGCGTGTTGAGGCGAGCGATGACGGAATAGAGCGTGTTCGTTTTGCCGGAACCGGTGGGGCCGGTGACGAGAACCATGCCGAAAGGCTTTTCGATCGAGCGCTCGAAACTTTCGAGCGAGGATTGCTCGAAGCCGAGAAGGCGCATATCGAGGCGCAAGCTTTCCTGATCGAGCAGGCGCAAAACGACCTTTTCTCCGAAAAGAGTGGGCACGATCGAGACGCGAAGGTCGACCGTTTTCGATTTTCCCGAGCGGGAATAGCGGCTCTTGATGCGGCCGTCCTGCGGCAGGCGCTTTTCGCTGATGTCGAGTTTCGCCATCACCTTGATGCGGCTGGTGATGGCGTCCTTGAGGCGCACGGGAGGGTTCATCACCGTTTCCAGGACGCCGTCGATGCGGTAGCGGACGCGGAGCTGCTTTTCGGAGGGCTCGATGTGGATGTCGCTTGCGCCGCGATCGACCGCTTCGGCGAGCAAGAGGTTGACCAGGCGGACGATCGGGGCCTGATCGCTGCGCTCGCCGGCGGATGTTTCCGCGCCTTCCTGTTCGGTATCGAGTTCGAGCGAATCGGGCTCGACCCCGAGATCGCGGATGAGGCGATCGAGTTCGTCGGCGCCGGCCGCTTCGCCATGGACCTTTTCGATCGCGGCGAGAATCGCCTCTTCCGACGCGACGACGAGTTCGATTTCGAGGCCGGTGAGGAATTTGATGTCGTCCATGGCGGAGACATTGGCGGGATCGGCCATGGCGATGGTGAGCACGGAATCCACGCGGGAAAGCGGCAAGACCTGATGGCGCAGAGCCATCTCTTGCGGCACGAGGCGCGCGACGGATGCATCGATTTCGTAATGGCGAAGGCTGATGTACGGTACGCCGTAATGACGAGCGATGGCGAGCGCGATTTCCTCGGCGCGGGCGAGGCCGAGCTTCACGAGCGAGGACTGCAATCGGCCGCCGTTCAGACGCGAATCGTCAAGCGCTTGGCGGAGCTGTTCGGGGCTCACCAGCCGTTCTTTTACCAGAAATTCACCCAGCCAAGTGGACATCGGGAAACTCTCACGAAGAGAGCTGAACAGGAAGGGGATTTCAGTGTACCAGCCCCGCACCCTCTGTGACGAAGGCCAGGCGGTGCGGCTTGCGGAAACGATAACGGGCGGTTTGGCGGGTCTGGGTGGCCGGCGGGAGCGGAGCGAGGCCGCGGCAGCTTGACGCGGGCGGGAATCCACCGCTATCTTCCGTGAAGAGATGACCTTGGCCTTAGTATCCGCGCCCGCTCCGGCCGCGTCGCCGGCCCTTGCCGCGCCTGCGCCAGAACGCACGCTTTCCGCTTTCTACCACGCGCTGCACCAGCGGCTGGGTCCGCAGCACTGGTGGCCGGCCGAGACGCCATTCGAGGTGATCGTCGGCGCGATTTTGACGCAGAGCACGGCGTGGACAAACGTGGAGCGAGCGATCGCGAATTTGCGGAACGCTTCCCTGCTCCAGCCCGCGGCGCTTTCGCGAGTGCGGCTGAGCCGGCTCGAACGGCTGGTGCGGCCGTCAGGTTACTATCGGCAAAAGGCGCGAAAGCTGAAGGCGTTCGTGCGGTTTCTCGAACGGGAATACGGCGGATCGCTGGAGCGAATGTTTCGGGAGCCGACCGATGCTCTGCGGGCGCGCCTATTGGCCATTCACGGCATTGGGCCGGAAACAGCCGATTCGATTTTGCTCTACGCGGGAAACCATCCGATTTTTGTCATGGACGCTTATACGCGAAGGATTCTTTCGCGGCATGGATTGACGCATCCTGACGTCGAGTATCACGAAGCGCAAGCGATCTTTCATCGCGAATTGCCGCGCGAAGCGAGGCTTTTCACCGAATATCACGCGCTGCTCGTGGAAACGGGCAAGCGGTGGTGCCTGAAAAGCAAGGCGCAGTGCGGCGAATGTCCGCTGGGACGGTTTCTGGAGCCGAAACAATGAGCCGGCCGAAGGCGCAACGCGTGTGGCTGGCGCTGGGCGGGTTGGTGGTCGCGCTGCTGGCGTCGGCGATTTTCACGCTCGGTTCGCTGAATACGCCATTCCATCCCACAAATCCGGTCCTGTTTTCCGTCACGGTGTTCGTAGTTTCCGCGTTTCTGGTCTTCGTGCTTGTGCTGGGCCGGACGCTGGTGCGGCTCTGGGGTGAACAGCGCGCCAAGCAACTGGGGTCGCGATTCAAAACGCGCATGGTGTACGGCGCGATGGCGATTTCCCTGCTGCCGGTGATTTTCCTCTTTTTCGTCAGCTACGCGCTGATGAATCGCACGCTGAACAAATGGTTCCCGCATCCGCTCGAAATCGCCACGGAGCAGGGCGGAAGACTGCTGAACGCACAGGCGGCCGACGCGACGGCGACGCTTGACCGTATGGCGCAATGGGCAGCGCAGGGATCGAACGCTGCGACCGCTCCGCAACGCGCCGTGGAAGCGGGCGCGGACCTGGCGTGGATCGAGACAGACGGAAAACCGACGAACGTCGTTTCGCGCAGTCCGTCGATGGTTCGGGCACCGGAGGTTCGGCTGACGCGCACGTTGCCTGAAGGCGTCGAGGTGTGGGACGCGGCGGGAACGGACTATTTGGCGGGCCATGCGCCGACGGGCGCGGGCACGCTGATGGTTGCGCGGGCCGCTCCGGCGAATTTTCTCGTTCGGCTCGACCGGATTCAGAGCGAAACGGCGGCGTATTGGAAAGGCCAGGAGGGTTTGCGGCAGTACAAACGCCAAATCCTGCTGGCCCTGCTGCTCTTCACCGTGCTGGTGCTCTTTGCGGTGACGTGGATTGCGCTCTTTTTGTCGAAAACCGTGACAGTGCCCATCCAGGCGCTGGCCGAGGCGACCGGTGAAATTTCGCGCGGCAATTTCGACCATCGCGTAACGGTGCAGGCGCAGGACGAACTCGGCGTGCTGGTCAATTCCTTCAATCAGATGACAGCGCAACTGGGCGAGAGCCGGCGGCAGATCGAAGCGTCGAAACGGAACCTGGAGCGGGCGCTCGAGGAAATCGAAAGCCGGCGGCAATTGATGACGACGCTGCTGGAAAACATTCCCACCGGCGTTTTGCTGCTCGATACGGCTTCTCAAATCGCGCAGGCGAATCCCGCGGTGTTCCGGATTTTCGGCGTGCGCGCACGCGGCGCGCACACGCTCGCGCAACTTGCGGGTGAAGACGCGGCCGCCCGCGTGATGCGGCTGGCGCACCGGTCGCGGCGGATGGGCGCGGCGTCGGAGGAACTGGAAATCGGCGTGGGAGAGCGGCTGCTCCACGCGGCGGTAACGGTGAGCCCGCTGGGCGCGCCGAAATCGGCGCGAGGATACGTGGTGGTGATTGACGACCTGACCGAATTGCTGCGCGCGCAAAAAGCGGCAGCGTGGCAGGAAGTGGCGCAGCGCATCGCGCACGAAATCAAGAACCCGCTTACGCCGATCCGGCTTTCCGCCGAGCGGCTGCTTCGCCACGCGAGCCGACGGACCGAAACAACCGCCGAAGGCGACGAATTTCCCGGCGTGGTTTCCGAATGCGCGCGACTGATTGGGCAGGAAGTGGAATCGCTGCGGTCGCTGGTGGATGAATTTTCGCGGTTTGCGCGCTTCCCTGCCGCGCGGCTGGAGCCGGCCGACCTGAACGAAATCGCGCGCTCGGCCATGGACGTGTTTCAGGGACGCCTCGATGGAATCCAGTTGCGCGCGGAGCTGGCCCCGGAGCGGCTGATGGTGCAGGCGGACGGCGAATTATTGCGGAGGGTGCTGGTGAACTTGATCGACAACGCGGCCGAAGCGATGGAAGGCGCGGCGATGCGGGAACTGGTGGTGGAAACGCGGCTGCATCGGTCGGCCGATACGGTGGAACTCGTGGTTTCCGATACCGGGCACGGGATTTCGCCCGAAGACAAAGACAAGCTGTTTCTGCCGCATTTTTCCACGCGGAATCGAGGCACGGGATTGGGGCTTGCCATCGCGAGCCGCGTGGTGGCCGAGCACCACGGCACGATCCGCGCCGAAGATAATCAGCCGTTCGGCACGCGATTTGTCATTCGCCTGCCGGCGGCAGGCATACCGGTTGAGGAACTCCGCTCGTGAACCGCTCGATTCTCATCGTGGACGATGAACCCGGAATCCGGTCCTCGCTCGGATCGATTTTGCGCGAAGAGGGGTACCGAGTGGAGACGGTTGGCTCGGGCGAGGAGTGCGTCGAAGCCGCGCGGGCGCGCGCATTCGATCTGGTGCTGCTCGACGTGTGGCTCCCGAAGATGGATGGCCTCGACACGCTCGAGCGGCTGCTCGAAGCGGAAACGATGCCGATGGTGGTGATGATCTCCGGTCATGGAAATATCGAGACGGCGGTGCGGGCGACGAAACTCGGCGCATTCGATTTCATCGAGAAGCCGCTGGCGCTCGAAAAGACGGTGCTGGTGGTGAAAAACGCGATTGAGCACCTGCGCCTGGAAGAAGAAAATCGCCGGCTGCGCGCCGAACTCGAACGGAAATACCACATTCTGGGCGATAGCGTGCCGATGAAGGCGCTGCGGCAACTGATCGCGCTGACCGCGCCGACGGCAAGCCGCGTCCTCATTTACGGCGAAAGCGGAACGGGCAAGGAACTCGTGGCGCGCGCGCTGCACGCGCAAAGCCCGCGCTCGGGGCGCGCGTTCGTCGAGGTGAATTGCGCCGCGCTGCCGGAAGAGCTGATCGAATCGGAACTTTTCGGGCACACGCGCGGAAGCTTTACTGGTGCGACGGAAAACAAAACCGGAAAATTCCAAAAAGCCGATGGAGGCACGCTGTTCCTGGACGAAGTGGGCGACATGAGCCTGAAAACGCAGGCAAAAGTGCTGCGCGTGCTCGAAGAGCAGCGGGTCGAGCCGGTCGGCTCGAACGAGCCGGTGCACGTGGACGCGCGCGTGATCGCGGCGACGAACAAGCGGCTGGAAGAAGAGATCGCGCGGGGAACGTTTCGCGAGGACCTTTTCTACCGATTGAACGTGATTCCGGTGTCCGTTCCGCCGCTCCGCGAACGAACCGAAGACGTTCCGGTGCTCGCGGCGCATTTTCTTTTCGAATATAGCGCCGCGTACGGGCGCAAGCCAAAACAGCTCGCTCCCGCGGCCGTTGCCGTGCTGCTGCGCTATCCGTGGCCGGGAAATGTGCGAGAACTGAAAAACGTGATCGAGCGGCTGGTGATTATGTGCCCTGACGATTCGATCGAACCGCAACATTTGCCGCCCGAACTCTTTCGCGGCGCCGCACGCGCGCCGCAATCGAGTGCGGCCACGCTGCAGGAAGCGCGCTCGGCGTACGAGCGCGAATTCATCCTTCGCAAGCTCGAAGAAAATCAGTGGAACATGACGCGCACCGCCGAGGCGCTCGGACTCGAACGCAGCCATCTGTACCGGAAAATGAAGGTGCTCGGAATTTCCGCGGAATCCGCCTGAGGCGGACTCGACGCGCAATCTTCTTCGCTTCGAACACGGACAATCCGGGAACGGCCAATCGTGGGAGGGGCTAAGCTTGCGAGTGGCGTTCGTCGGCGAGGCGGATTTGCGTGATGACTTCGTGGGCTTGATGGAAAAGCGGGGAAAGCGCGTGGCCGTTGCCGGCGAGCGCTTCTTCCGCGGCTTCGGCAGTGAGCGTTGAGCGCCAGGCGAGCAGATAAAAACGGACGTGGGATTTTTCGGGCAGCGGGAATTTCGTTGCCGGCGCGCAGGCGGAAAGGAAACGAGGCGACATCTCGAGCAGGGCTCGCGCGGCATGGCGCGCGGCTGGGGCCGAACCGGCGCCGATGATCCCACCGCCGTTGCTGAAATAGAGACTCACAGCCCCATCGGCCATCGCGACGAGCGTGGCGATGGCCTCGGGATAAGCGGTTTCCATCACCACGCCCCAAACGGCGTTATCGTCGGAAGGTTCGATCAGGCCAAGCGTTTCCGGCCTCGTGGCAAACACGGCATCGCGCAAAACGGCGTAGTTTTCAGCTAGGGCGTATTCGCCCGAGGAGCTCCCGGGCGCGACGAACCGCTTCAGAATGCGAAATGGATTGGCCATGTCCCAGCCGAAGACATTTTATCAATCAGTTATTCCTGGGGAAACCTAAAAACGCAGATTGCCGGCTTGTTGGGCGGCGTTGCGCCTCCCAGGACTTTCCGCGCTCCTCGGCGAGCGGCGTTTCGGGAAGGGTCAATATCTGGCGGTGGTGCGGCGTCCGCGCGTTTCCCCTTGCAGCCAGATGAAAAGCGGAGCCTCGGGCTCGGGGGGCGGCCACGGCATAGCGATTTCGAGGGTTTGCTCGCCGGGCTGGCCGCCTACCGGGGTGGGGATGCCCAACACGTCGAAACCGCGGTTGGGGTCCCAGCCGGTTTTGGAGATTTGCTGCAAATGGCGGCCGGTCAGAGTGCCGATATACGAACCATCAGCGGCTTTGCGGTCGCCGAGCGTGAATTTATCAATTTGCGGGAGCAGCATGACGCGGCCGAGCGTGGCGGGCGCGGAGGTTCCCGTAGCCTGATTTTCAATGGTTGCCGTGAGCGCGCAGCCGGAGTAGCCGATGCGGCCGGGATCGAGCGAAAGATAAAACGAGCCACTGCCCGCCGCGTCGAATTCCGCCGAATCCTTGCGCGCTCCCGGCGCCAAAAGGAGCGCGGCATCGCCAGACTGGCCGCAGAAAAGGTGAAGCATGGGCGCGCTTCCCGCATGCTCGACCGAAAGAAGAAAACTGACCACCGAGCCGGAGGGAATTTCGCCGGGAAAGAGCGCGACGCCGGGAGACTCGCCGAGCGATTTACGCACTTTCACGATTTCCGGGAGCGGGCCGATGACTTCGAGGACGTTCGGAACGGAAATGGGTTTGGAAATGCCGGAGACGAAAATCTGGGCGGCGATCTGGTTGCCGACGCGGGCGCCGGCTTCGAGGCGAACGGTTGCCTGGCGCTCGGCGGCGTTTTGCGTTGCCGCGAGGGGTGCGAGGGCCCAGATCGCGTTGGCGCTGGTGATGCGTTGGATGCGGTCGAGGCCGGAGCCTTTGAGGACCACGGTTTGTTGCGGCGACCCAAAATTCACGCGGAGCGGGAGGCCGGCGAGGCGCGGATTGGGAGGGTGAACCAGGAGCGGAACGCTTTGCATCGCGCCGTTACGCTGGCGCAGTTCGAGTGAGTAGTTCCCCGCCTTGAAAATGTCGCAATCCACTTCGAGGCGCAGGCTGGTCGATTTGCCGGGAGTGCCATCCATGCGAAAAGCGAGTTCAGTAGGTGAAGCCGTGGAATCCGCTTTGTTTTCGAGGCCAACCCAATTGACGAATTCGAAATCGGCTCCCGTGACGCCGACGGGAACGACGCCATTTCCCTGCACCAGGCGGTCGGAAGATCCCGGAGTCAGCGCAGCCGCGGAAAGACTGGGAATTGGAAGCAGATCGAGCGTGCCGGTGACCGGAAGCGGGGTCCAATCCCAATCCGCTTCGAGATGATATTCGCCGGGCGGAATCGTCGATTTGTGGAGATCGAGCGAAACCAGATCGTCCTTGGATTCGACGGCGACGTGGACGGGAACCGCGTAGCGTTTCTTGCCGGAAACCAGACGCCAATCGCGCGCCCGCGCGACGAGTGGCAACTGGGCGACGCTGGCCGTTGTCACCTTGAGGATCGAACGCACGGCGAGCGGAAGACGTTCCCATTGAACCAGGGATACGGTGGGCGCGATGGCGTTGGGAACGCGCTGAACCCAGAGATAGGCGAGCTTCGTATCCGGTTTGGCCGCGGCTTTGCCGCTGCAGACGGTGACGTCGTTCGCTCCGGCGGGCTGAGCGAAGGCGGCGCGGAAATCCGTGCGCGGAAAGAGCGATTCGCGGAGATTTTCGAAAAGAGCCGCTCCGCCGGTGGCGAGGCCCACGGGCGAGCCGAAAAACATGGAAGCCATCGAAGCGGCGAGGCCGGCCGATCCCTTCATGAGCGAGGCGCTCGAATCGAGCGGCTGCGGAGACGAGACGGCGGGAAGCAGCGCGTGGAGCATCGCGCTGGCTTGGGCGGTGTTGGAACTGCTGCTGGAAAGCGCCGGGAGCTTTACGCCGTATTGCGTCGAGAAACTGTTGAGCGCGGATTGGAGGTTGGCCGTGCCCGGAGCGGACTGTTCGTATTTCGAGATCGTGGTGATGAGCGCGGCGATTTTGGAGGTGCGGTCGGCGTAATCGGCGAGCTGCGGCATGAGCGCGGGATTCTTGCGAACGAAGGCGCTGACTTTTTTCTCGCTCAGGCCCTGCGGGCCGAGCACCACGCCGACGGCAGCCACGCGATAGGGCGCCCGCCATTCCGCTTTTTCCCACGCCGGTTTCACCGGAAGCACCGCGACGCCCTGTTTTACGGATTCAGCGGAAGGAACGACGACGAGCGCGATTTTGGCCTTGGATTTCTTGCCGTGTTTCACCGAACCCGGCGCCGGCTGGTATTCCAGATGGTCGCCGCGCTCGATCAGATTGATTTTTTCGATGGGAATCGCGCGGCCCGAATTCGGCGGCGTGACCAAGATCGCCAAATGGCCCACGGCGCGGGCGCCGGGACACGATTTTGCGGCAGCGAGCGCAGAAGATGGAGTACCGAGGATGAAAGCCGCAATCAGTAAAAGGCCGCTACGCATTTCTCCATAACCCGACTCTGAAAATCTCCCTGCCGCAGCGCGGCTGGTCGGGTGGGCCGGCCGCGGCTCCTCGAAAGCGTTGGATTCGGCCGGTGCGGCGCGAGTTGCACAGCGCGTCGCGCACGCGAGTTTACTCGTCGGCCAACTGCTCGAATTCCTGGCGCCAGTCGAGCTGGCTGACGACGGCGGGATTGTCGCGCCAGTTCGGCTGCACTTTCACGAAAAGTTCGAGATAGAGTTTCGCGCCGAGGATTTCCTCGAGTTCCTTACGGGCCTCGGTGCCAATCGTCTTGATGGTGCTGCCGGCTTTGCCGATGAGGATGCCGCGTTGGCCTTCGCGCTCGGCCAGGATGGTCGCGTAGATGCGGATGAGCTTTTCCGATTCCTCGAAGCGTTCCACGAGCACGCCGATTCCATAAGGGACTTCCTGGCGGACGAGCGCGAGGGCCTTTTCGCGCACGATTTCCGCGGCCAGAAAACGCTCGGGCTGGTCGGTGTACTGATCGGGCGGGAAATAGGGCGCGCCTTCGGGCAAGTAACGGACGATTTCCTTGAGGAGGTCGTCCGTGCCGTCGCCGGTGAGCGCGGAAATCGGGATGATTTCAGCCCAGTCATATTCCTTGCGGTAGCGTTCGATCAGCGGGAGCAGGCGCTCCTTGGGCATTTTGTCAATTTTATTGAGGAGCAGAAACACGGGGCCGGAAAAGCGGCGGGCGCGTTCGATGGGAAAGCGGTCTTCAGGGCGATATTCGCGTGACGCGTCGACGATGATCGCGACCAGGTCCACGCCTTCGATTCCCCTTTCGATTTCGTCGAGCATGTGGCGCCCGAGCGCCGTTTCCGGGCGATGCAGCCCGGGCGTATCGATCAGAACGATCTGCGCACCCGGGCGATGTACGATGCCGATGATGCGATTGCGCGTGGTTTGCGGTTTACCGGAAACGATGGCGACTTTGCGGCCTACCAGTCGATTCACCAGCGTGGACTTGCCGGCATTCGCGAGGCCGATGATGGCGACGAAACCGGATTTGAAGGCCTCGGTTGGAGCATCGGTGGGAGTGGGAAGCTGCTCCGGCGCGGGAATTGGCGCCGGGGTGGTCGCCGATTGCGTTTCGCTTTCTGGTTCCTGAGCGAGCAGCTCGAGCGGCGCGGCGTCCTTCTCTTTCACCGGGCGCGCGCGCCTCGCGGCCGGTTTGGTTGGCTTTTTCTTCTTCGATTCTGTTGCCACAAGGCTAGTTTACCCAAAGCGCCGGCCTTGCGCTTGCGTTGCACAGGAGCAGTGACGCCTTGGGCCATGGGGTTTTGCGTTGCGTCGAGCCAGCTCGCCGCGTCAACTTGCGGCCGAACCTGACGCGGGGACGGGGGGCATGCGGCGGGCGCGGAGGCGGAGGACCTTGCGCTGATTGGCTTCGAGGATTTCGAAGCGCAGGCCGTCGGTTGCGACGACTTCGCCGGCGCGGGGAACGTGGCCAGCCAGATGATTCAGCAGGCCGGCGATCGTGGTGGCGTCGCCGGTGCGCTCCCGGTCGAGTTCGATGTTGAGCATCTCCTCTAGCTTTTCGATGCCGACGCTGCCGCGGAGAACGACAACGTCGGGCGCTTCGCGAATGACGTCGGGAACTTGTTTGCGGTCCTCTTCGCCGAGTTCGCCGACGATTTCCTCGACGAGGTCCTCGGTGGTGACGAGGCCGGCGACGAGACCGTACTCGTCAATCACGATGGCCATCTGCTGCTTTTTCAGCTGCATTTCGCGCAGGAGATCGGAGCCAAGTTTCGATTCGGGGACCATCAGCACCGGGCGAATCAGCTCGCGGACGGAGCGGGAGGGGGCTTCGCGCTCGGAAATCGCCATGACGTCGCGCGCGTAAACGATGCCGACGACGTCGTCGAGGGAAGTTTCGTAGGCGGGCAGGCGCGAGAATTTCGTTTCGATGAAGAGCCGGCGCAAGTCCTCGATGGAAGCGGACGCGGGAATCCCGATGACGTCAGGACGCGGAGTCATCATGTCTTTCACGCGCTTGTCGCCGAATTCGACCACCTGTTCGATCAGGCGCGCTTCGTCTTTTTCGAGCAGGCCTTCCTCTTGCGCGGCTTCGACGAGCGCTTCGATCGCCGCTTCCTGTTCGGCTTCGACGCCCGGCTCGTGTTCTTCCTTGAGCTCGGCGAGGAGTTTGCCCAGCGAAACGACGGTTTCGAGCGGGCTGGCGATCAGATAGCAGACGCGAATCGCCGGAGTGACGGCGGCGAGCCAGCGCGTGCCGGAACGAGCGAGCAGCACCGACGGCACGAAATGCAGACCGACAACGATTTCCGTGCCGACGATGAAAATCAGCTCGAGGACAGCGTGCCACATGACGCGTTCGTGGCGCAGAACGGCGATCAGCGTGACGGCCAGAAGCGCGGCTAGCCACAAATGGGTGACCAGGCTGGCGAGCGAAGAGCCCGCGCGGCGATCGAAACCGAGGCGCGGCTCGATCTTCTGCTCGAAGGCTTCCAGGCGCTGGCGAAGGCGGCCGGTGGGGACGCGCTCGAGTTCGCGATAGACGCGATCGAGATAGGCGAAGATCGAGACGACCGCGGTGAGCGCGATGATGCCCAGCGTCCATGCAAGGCCGCCCATCATGATTCGAGTCCCAGGCGGCGACGCAGGCGGCGCTCGACCCGCTCCATTTCGCCGCGGTCGCGTTCGTGATCGTAACCGAGCAGGTGCAGCGCGCCGTGAAGCATAAGGATGCGGAGTTCGTCGTCGAACGTTCGGCCGAAGCGGCGGGCGTTGCGGCGCGCAACGGCCGGAGCGATTGCGATATCGCCCAGATACTCGGAATCGCGAGACCGCGGCCGCGGCGTAACCACGGGCGCCGCGCTTGGCTGCGAAGGGAACGAGAGAACGTCGGTCGGGCCGGATTTTCCGCGATAGGCGCGATTCCAGCGCGTCATTTGCGGCGAGGAAACGAAGCAGATGGTCGCCGCGCCGGGCGCTAGGCGCAAGGCGACGCACATCCGGGCCCAGAAACGATCGAGCGCCGCGATGGGCAGACGAACTCCACGCTGGCGATCGAGGACCGCCGGATTCGTTCGTTTCGCTTCGGCCGCTTCAGGAACCGGCGGCGCGCCGTGGCGCCTGGGCCGACGCGGCCGAAGCTTGGCGGCTTTCGAATTCCTCATAGGCGCGAATGATCCGCTGGACGAGGTTGTGCCGGACGACGTCTCGCTCGGTGAAATAGACCTGCGCGATTCCCTCGACGCGGCCCACGATTTCGATCGCGTCCACCAGACCCGACCGCCGCTCGGACGGAAGATCGATCTGCGTGACGTCCCCGGTGATGACGGCTTTCGAATTGAATCCGAGCCGCGTGAGGAACATTTTCATCTGTTCCGTGGTGGAATTCTGAGCCTCGTCGAGGATGACGAAAGAATCGTTGAGCGTGCGGCCGCGCATGAAGGCGAGCGGGGCGACCTCGATGATGCCGCGCTCGAGATAGCGCTCGAGCTTGTCGGCATCGAGCATGTCGTAGAGCGCGTCGTAGAGCGGGCGCATGTAGGGATCGATTTTTTCCTGAATGGTGCCCGGCAAAAAGCCCAGCCGCTCGCCCGCTTCCACCGCCGGGCGCACGAGGATGATGCGATTGACCTGCTTGGTGAGAAGCGCGGAAACGGCCATGGCGACGGCCAGATACGTTTTGCCCGTGCCGCCGGGGCCGATGGCGAAGACCATGTCGTATTTTTCCATCAGCTCCATGTAGCGGCGCTGATTGGGGCTGCGCGGGGCGACGGATTTTTTGCCGAAAACGCGCGGGCGCGAAGGAGCGAGCACGCTGCGGAGGGTGACGTCCGATTCAGCGAGCGCGAGACGCAGCGCGGATTTGACTTCGGCGTAATCGAAGACCCGGCCTTCGCGTATCAGCTCGTTGTAGCCCTCGACGATGGCAGCGGCGCGCTCCACCGACTCGGCTTCGCCCTCGATTTCGAGTTGATTTTCGCGCAGGACGGTGGAGACGCCGAGAACGGATTCGAGCAGTTTCAGATTCTCGTCGCGCGTGCCAAAGAGTTGTTCGATACCCCCAGCCAGTGGAACGCTCTGTTTCATTGAGGTGGGTAAATGCGATGAGGAATGAGGTTTCTCATCTGTTCGTAAGCGTACCCTCGCCGCGCCGCAGGGTCAAGACGCGGCGACCTCCGGCAGCGGGCTACTTTGAACCGGGCCAAATCCACTTGCACACGGTGAGCGCGCCCCAGCACGCGGGAAGCAGGGCTACGACGGACAGTGTTTTTCCCCAGAATCCGGGGTTCCCTGCGAAATGCGTGAGCAAAAGATCGAGGAAAACGGCTGGGACCAAAAGCAGCGTATGAAAGGCCAAAACGAGAACCGGGAAGACGAAGATTGCTACGCCCAGTTTTAGCGCTCGATTCCCCCAGACCCTTTCACGCTTCCCCACGGCCACAGCCATCCCGCTCATTCACCCCCTGCGCTCTATTGAGCGGCGCCCGAACCCCCTCCGCACGGCAGTTCGGCCGGGAGCGTGACGTCGGGCAGAGGGGCCAGGTGCGCTTGCGCGAGGGTCTGGCTGAGCGGCGCAAGCGTACCCGCCTGGAGTTGTGCGAAACCGGCGATGGCGCGATCGATTTCACAAAAATCGTAATTCCCTGTCGCCAGGTCGCTGGGCGTGGGGCGCAAATCGCCGAATTCCATGTCTTCGAGGTGACGGCCGAGGTCGCGATTTGCCACGCCGAAGCCGCTGCTGCGTCCCGTGGCGAGGGTCGCAACTTTTTTGGCGGCGTCACTTGCCGCAGCGGCTGCCTTGGCTTGTTTCGGCGTGGATTGCAGCTGGCTTGCGCGCTCATTTAGCGCGTTCGCCAGCTTTTCGATGGTGTTGAAGCCGTCGTAGCTCGCCGCCATTCCCGCCATGATCTGCTTTTCAAACCGCGATTGAGCTTCGAGCGCGGCTTGCGAGACGGAAATGCGCGGATCGTTTTTGATGGTGAGTTCGCGCGTGTAGGTGCGGCCATCGACCGTCAAACGAACCTGATAGGTTCCGGGCACAACGAGCGGGCCGACGGGCTGAATGCGCGGTGTCTGGCCTTTGATGGCGTGCCAGGTGAGCGTGTATTCGGTGTAATCGAGGAGATTGCCGAAATAGCTGTAGGTGAGCGAAGGCGGCGCGGGATAGCGGAGGTCCCACGCGATGCGATGCATGCCCGCGGCCGTCGAGAGCACCACGGGCGGCTTGAACCAATACATCGGCACGTTCGGCGGCGAATTATCTTCGGGCGGCGCGACGCTCGAATACTGGCGAATCAGATTGCCCTGCGCGTCGTAGAAGCCGAGCGTGACGATGCCCGCGGCGGGAGTTTTCAGGTAGTAGTCGACGATCGCGCCTTGCGGCGGATTTTGGCCGGCCGGGACTTCGGGCGGCAGCGGCGTATCCTGATCGTTGTCCCAGCGGACGCGATAGGTGGCTTCCGGCTGATAAAGGTAGGCCTCGGCGCTGGACGCTACGGCAGCAGCGGCCTGCCGGAGCGGGGTTACGTCGTCGAGAATCCACAAGCCGCGCCCATAAGTGGAAATCACCAGATCGTCGCCGTGAACGGTCATATCGCTGACCACCGTATTCGGCAGATTGAGCTGGAGCGATTGCCACCGGTCGCCACGATCGAACGAAACCCATGCGCCCATTTCCGTGCCGGCGTAAAGAAGATCGGGATCCTTGGGGTCTTCGCGGACCACGCGCACGCGAACGTCATCGGGCAATCCATTCACGATCTTCTGCCACGTTTTGCCGTAGTCGCTGGTGCGATAAATCATCGGCTGCGTGGTGAGGAAGCTTTCCGCGGCGGCGTAGGCCGTTCCGGGATCGCGGTGCGAAGCGTCGATGATATTCACCGCGGCGCCGGCCGGCAGGCCGGGCGGCGTGACATTGATCCAGGTTTTGCCGCCGTCGCGGGTGAGCTGAATCAGGCCGTCGCTCGTTCCAGCCCAGATTTCTCCGGCCTCGATGGGTGAAGGCGAGAGGGTTTGAATCGCGCCGCCGGCGCGACGCAAGAATGGAGGCAAGGCGCGATTGGCGTTTGCGGATTTCGGGCGAATCGTGAGATCGGGACTGATTTTGCGCCAGTCGCGGCCGTTGTCGCTCGATTCCAGAACGTATTGCGAGGCCATGTAGAGCACGTGAGGATTCTCCGGCGAAAAAACGAGCGGAGGCGCGCCGGTGAATCGCTCTTTGGGACCGGGCGAATAGGGCACGGTGACCTGGCCGGTGCGACGATCGAACACGCGCAGCACGTGATACCAGCCCTGCGTGAAGACAAAGCGCGGATTGAGCGGATCGACGGCGATGTAGCCGTCCTCGAAACCTCCGACGGGATACCAGTCGCCATCGCGAATTTCGCCGTAATCGCTCCGGCTCAAAACGCAGGCGGTGCCGCTATCCTGCTGCGCGCCGTAGACGCGATAGGGGAAATGATTGTCGGTGGAGACGTGATAGAACTGGCCATTCGGCAGATTAAACCACGGCGTCCACGTTTTTCCGCCATCCACTGAAATTGTGGGGCCCTGATCCACGCCCATCAGCATGCGATTGGGGTTTTGCGGATCGATCCAGAGGGCGCGGTCATCGTCGCCGCCGGGCGCGCCTTTGTAAGCGGCGAAGGTGCGTCCGCCGTCGGTGGAGCGGTACATCGCTGTGCCCATCAGGTAGACGACGTCGGGATTTTTCGGGTCGACGTAGATATGGCCGCCGGCGCTGCCGATTTCGTGCGTTTCAAGCTGCCAGGTTTTGCCGCCATTATCGGAGCGATAGACGCCCTGGGCGTCGCGGCCGTATCCCTGCGCCATGGCGTAGACGCGACTCCCATGGGTGCCGGAAGCGACGGCGATATCGTAGGTGAGCGCCCTGGCCGAAAGGCCCTGGTCGGAAAGCGGCTGCCACGTGGCGCCTTCGTTGGTGGATTTATAGACGATCGAGCCGAGCGGGGGCAGTTTCTTGCGTTCGGCAGGGGGAAGGCCGAAAATGGGGCGCTCGAACGTGGCGTAAACGACGCGCGGATCGAACACGTCCCAGGACATATCCTCGACGCCGGTGTACGCGTCCTTGAAGAGGACGTGTTTCCAGGTGCGGCCACCGTCGGTCGTGCGATAGACGCCGCGCGCGGGGTTTGGACCCTCGGCGCCGAATTCGCGCGAGCCGAGCGCGCCGACTAGAACGATATTCGGATTGCGCGGATCGACGAGAACGGAATTGATGTAGAGCGTTTTGTCGAGGCCGACGTTGCGCCACGTTTTTCCGCCGTCCGTGGATTTATAGACGCCGCAGCCCGGCGTGAACGACCAGAACGTCGGGTCTCCGGTACCCACGTAGACGATCTGGGGATCGGAGGGCGCGACGGCGACGGCGCCAATCGAGGGAACGTGCTCGGCGTCGAAGACCGGTTTCCAGACCGTGCCGCCGTCTGCGGTTTTCCACACGCCGCCTTCGGGCGTGCCGATGTAATAGAGAGCGGGCTTGCCGGGAACACCGCTCACGGCGTAGACGTTGCCCGAGCGGTAGGGCCCGATCGAACGCCAGCGCATCGCGCTGTAATAGTTCGGGCTGATTTGCTGCGCGCGAAGATTGCGCGCCGGGACGATGCTTGCCGCAACGGCCAGAAGCAGCGCCCAAAGGATTGCTTTTCCGAAACGATTTGCGTTTTCCGATCCGAGTTTTGCGGTCATGTCGCGTCCAAAGATGCCGAATTTCGCTACGAAGACTCAAGCAACATACAGCCGCTTTCGCCGGGACGCAAATGGCAAACCGCGCGGACGGGCTGGGCGCAAAAGCACGCGCGGGAGCCGGGTGTGGTAGCATAGTACATGCAACGCAGCTTGGCTGTTTCCACTACGAGGTGTTGACGTCCGCTTGAGTGAAGCCCCTCTCCGCCTGATTCCCCTCGGCGGCCTTGGCGAATTCGGCCTGAACATGATGGTCGTTCGCTACGCCGACGACATATTGGTGATTGACGCCGGAATGATGTTCCCCGAAGCCGAACTGCTCGGCGTGGACATCGTCATCCCCGACATCGAATACCTGAAGCGCAATCGCGCGGCGGTCCGCGGCATCGTGCTGACGCACGGCCATGAAGACCACATCGGCGCGATTCCCTACATTTTGCGCGATCTGGACGTGCCGGTTTACGGCACCGAATTCACGCTGGCGCTGGTGCGGCGACGCCTCGAAGAGCACGGGCTGGCCGACGAAGCGCGGCTGCGCGAAATCGCGCCGGAAAAGCCGTTCACCGTCGGACCCTTCACGATCGAGCCCATTCAGGTGACGCACAGCACGATCGATTGCGTGGCTCTGGCGATTCGCACGCCGCTCGGCGTGATCGTGCACACCGGCGATTTCAAGATCGACCCAACGCCAGTGGATGGGCGCGCGTTCGATCTGCACGCTCTGGCGCGCTACGGCGATGAAGGCGTTCTGGCCCTCGTGGCCGACAGCACGAACATCGAACGGCCCGGGCATACGCTTTCCGAGCGCGCGGTTTCGCCGCGCCTCGAGGATTTGATCCGCTCGGCTCCGCGCAAAGTGCTGGTTTCCTGTTTCGCCAGCTCGATTCACCGGATTCAGCAGGTGATCGATCTCTCCGAAAAACTGGGACGCAAAGTGGCTTTCGTCGGGCGCAGCATGGTGGACAACGTCGAAATCGCGCACGACCTGAGCCGGCTGCGCATCCCCGACGGCATGGTTATCAAGCCGCAAAACATCGGGGAAATGGACCCGAAAAAAGTGGTGGTGCTGGTGAGCGGGAGCCAGGCCGAGCCGCTCAGCTCGCTTTCGCGGATTTCCGTGGACAATCACCGGCACGTGACGCTGGAGCATTCCGATACGGTGATTCTGTCGGCGCGCATCATTCCCGGCAACGAAAAGCCGATTTTTCGCATGATCGACCATATGTTCCGCCGGCGCGCACTCGTCTACTACGAGGACGGCGGTGGCCAACCGATTCACGTTTCTGGCCACGCGAGCCAGGAAGAGCTGAAACTGATGCTGAATCTGGTTCGTCCGCGCTATTTCCTGCCCGTGCACGGCGAATACCGGCAACTGTTCCGGCACGCCGCGATGGTCGAGCAGATGGGCGTGGTTCCCGGCCGCGTGCTGCTGATTGAAAACGGACAGCAGGTGGAATTCACGCGCGATTTGGCGGCGATCGGCGAAACCGTTCCGGCCGGGCGCGTGTGCGTCGATTCCGGCTCGCTCGAGGAAGTGGAAGAGGCGGTGATTCGCGACCGTCAGCACCTGGCCGAAGACGGCGTGGTGGTGCCGATCATCGCAATCGACAAGCATACCGGCCGCATCGAGGGCTTGCCCGAAGTGGTTAGCCGCGGTCTGGTGCCTTCCGACAACGGCCAGGAGCTCACGAGCAAGGCGCGGGAAGTGGTGCTGCGCACGATCGAAAGCTCGAACACCGATGAAACGGCCGACTGGAGCGTGATCAAGGAAAAAATCCGCGCCGATCTGCGCCGCTACCTGAATCGCGAAACGTCCAAGCGTCCGCTCGTCCTTCCCGTCATCCTCGAAATCTGACCCGTCGGCGCTGTTCCCGTCTGCCGTCGTTTCCGTGGAAACAGAAAGGCAGGCGCCACGCCGTTTGCGGCGACGGGGACGCCTGCCTCCTCGACGGCTGGCGATTCAGCTACTTCCGTTTTCTCCGTGCTACTGCCTTCTCCTTGCCGCCGCGCGCTTTTTTCGCGGAACGGGCTGCCTTCTTCTTTTTCGGTGCAGGCCGCCTCTTCCCTCGCCTTGGCGCTTTCTTCGCTCCGCCCGGCATTTGCGAACCCGATTTAATCGAGTAGGGGCCGGTATCAATGCTTCGCGGCGGGATCTGCCCCGGATCTACCACGTAGTAGGTAATCGTCGTGTTGTTGCCGGGGGAAGCGAGGTCTTCGTCATGCGTCCCTTCGTTGAGTTTCAGGCAGCCGTTGCTGGGCTCGTCTTGGAAAGCGTTGGTGGGGGTTGTATACACCCAGCAGCCACCGGCAGTTTCCACGTTGAAATCGACCGTGCCGTTGTCCCGAACATTGGCTCCGTGCTCTGGATCGGGAGGGGTCGCGATCCATCTCCCATCCGGGTTTTTATTGACTCGGATCGCGAGGGGGTTGGGGTAGCCTGTCAGGCGCTTGGGCTTTGCCATGGATCAAGTTTCCTTTCGTGAATTTGACTATTTTCCGTTTGGCCGGAAATTCGGGTCCTTCAAGAGAGATTGCAAAACAGGGCTAGCCTCCACGTCGGCGAGAGAATAGCCGCGTCGCAGCGCCTGTTCGATATAGCGAAGGGCCAACTTGCGCTGGCCCACTACCTCGTACGTGGATCCGGCGTCGAACAGCACCTGGGCGCTTTTCGGCGCAAGAGCCAGTGCCGTCTGCAAGTGCGAAAACGCCTTCTCGCGCACACCCTGTTCCGCGTAGCTCTCGGCCAGCGCCGACTGCAGCGTCGCATCCTGCGGCCGCAGTTTCGCTGCTTCCTTCAGCCGTACGATCTCCTGTGCGCGCGCGGCCGCCGCTTTGCTCTTGTCGTTTAGCCATTCGTAGGCTAGCACCAGGTTCGACCACACGCGGAAGTCTTTGTTGTTGATTTGGAGCGCCTGCTCGGTCATCGCAGCCGAATCCGCATAGCGTTTTTCTTCCATGTAGAGCAAGCCAAGATTCGCATACGCCGGATAGCTCGGCTCCAGCGACAACGACTTTTTCAGCGCCGCTTCCGCCTTGGAAAACCCGCTCGCATTCCCGGTGTCGAGATAGAAGGCCCCCAGATTGAAATAGAGTTGACCGTTGTCGGGTGTCAGCGCGATCGCCTTTTGAATTTCCGCGATTGCCTGCGGATATTTCCCCTGGTTGTCGTAGAAAAGGCCCAGGCTGTTGTATCCGTTCCAGTCGTCGGGCCGCAGCGCAATCGCGCGCTTGTATGCCGCCTCGGCGTCGGCATTTCGTCCCACCGCCGCGTAATTCCCCGCCAGCCCCATTTCGGCCGAGGCGTCGTTGGGATCGAGCGAAAGCGCTTGCTGAAATTCCTGCTGTGCCAAATCGTACTTCCCGAGCTTGGCGTGTAGCTGCCCGAGCGTGACGTACGGAGCGGGCAAATGATTGTCCAATTGCAGCGCGCGATTGCAATTCGCCGTCACTTCGGGAATCCACTGTTGATTCTTGTCCATTTGATAGCGCAGACGGTACGCTTCGCCCAGTTCCGCGTAGCCCAGCGCGAATTGCGGGTCGCTCTTCGTCGCCGATTGCAGCACGGAAATGGCGGCTTCGATGTTGCCAGGCTTGTCGTAGCGCTGCAGGTAACCGAGCCCTTTCAGATACGATTCGTACGCCACCGGCTCGACGCGGCCGCCGGTCGCTTCGAGCATTCCGGGCGTCATGGTGATGCCCATGAGGTTGGCGAGGCGCGAAACCGCTTCGTTCTGCAGCGTCGCCAGATCGCCCGCCGGGTCCTCGAATTCCGCCGAACCCACCTGCCGCAGTGTCTTCGTATCGATCAGGTTGACGGTCAGGTGAACGTCCTGGCCCTCCCGCTCGATCATCCCCTGCACCACCACCGTCGCGCCCAGGTCGCGCAACGCCGCCGTGGGGTCGGTCACTTTGCGCGACAATACGACGCTCGCGGGCACCACCCAGAGCGATTTTTTGCCTACGTCGAGATTCGATAATTTCCCCGTCAGGCTCTGCATTAGGCCCTCGGCCACCAGCGCATCCGATGCGCCGCCGCCGATGGTTTGAAACGGGAGCACCGCGACGTGGTAAGTGGATGCGCCTGCCGTTCCACCAAGGAGCCGATTTCGCACGGCCGGAATCAGGAGCGTAGCGGCCACGACCAGGACCAATGCTGTCGCAACGGCGGTCCACGTTTTCCACCGGGTCTTGCGCGGCTTTCCGAAAATGTCGGCCGATCCCGTTGCGCGTTCGAGGTACTTTTCCAGTTCCTTGCTAGTGCGGCGGGATTCTTTCGGGTTCAGCGTCACCGTCGGGGCATCGCCCGCCACGGCCGCGTATTCCGAACTGATCGACGCTCGCACCCGCTCCAGATCCGCCAGCATCTGGCTCGCACTCCCGTAGCGATTGTCCGGGTCTTTCGCCATCGCCCTGTAGAGAATCGCTTGCACTTCCGGCGGCTGAGTTTCGAATCCTTTGGGCGGTTGGTGCAGAATGGCAACCATCGTCGCGCCCGGGCTCTCGGCCTGAAACGGATTCCGCCCGGTGAGCATTTCCGCCAGCGTCACGCCCAGCGCCCACAGATCCGTGCGCTGATCGAGCGGCTTGCTCATCGCCTGCTCGGGCGACATGTAGCCGACGGTGCCGGAAATGCCGAGGCTTTGCGAAGCTGCCGTCGTCGCGACGACGCGCGCCAGACCAAAATCCACGATTTTGGCGACACCCTGCCGCGTCACCACCACGTTCGACGGCTTGATGTCGCGATGGATGATTTTTCGCGAATGCGCTTCCTCGATCCCTCGCGCTACCTGAATCGCCATGTCCAGCGCTTCGGCCGCTCCCAGCGGCCCGCGGCGAATCTTCTGACCGAGCGTTTCGCCCTCGTAATACGCCATCACGATGAAAAGACGGCCGTCGGGAGTCTCTTCAATGCCGTGAATGACGCCGATGTTCTGGTGATCGAGCGAAGACGCGGTTTTCGCTTCGCGCAGGAACCGTTCGCGGTCAGCCGAGCCGGGCTCCAGATCTTCGGGAAGGAATTTCAGCGCGACCGTGCGGTCGAGCTTCAGGTCAATGGCCTTGTAGACCACCCCCATTCCGCCCGCGCCGATTCGCCCGACGATCTGGTAATCGCCGATTCGCTCGCCTGACGGAATGGACCCTTGTGTATCCGGCATGCGCTTAGCGGCACGCGGCTGTTGGCGCGGCCGAGGATGGTCGCGAGGACGCAACCATAGCTGAATCCGTTGTCCCCCTCGCCAAAACCCCCAGGGCATCATACCCTCTGGTCCAGTACCATTCAATACGGACGCCTGCGAGACCGTTCTCGCGCTACACTGAAGCGCCGCGTGAGGCGACCGTGAAACTTCAGCTCCGGCCCTACCAAGCCGACGATTTCGAAACGCTATACCAGATGGATCAGGTGTGCTACGAGCGCGGGATCGCGTATAGCCGCCGGACGCTGCGCGAATTTCTGGGTATGCCCGGCGCAGCTACGTGGGTCGCGCTTGCGGGAGCGGACGTTGCTGGTTTCCTGATCGCGCTTTGCGATGCGTCGCAGGGGCACATCGTGACGCTCGACGTGGCGCCAACCGAGAGACGCCGCGGCGTGGGATCGGCACTCGTGGCCAAAGCGGAGCGGGAGATGGCGGCTACCGGCGTGCGCGTGGTGGAACTGGAAACGGCGGTGGACAACGCCCCGGCAATCCTCTTCTGGCAGAAGCACGGGTATCGCGCGGCGGGAATTTATCGCCGGTACTACCGGAATCGGACCGACGCGTTCTGGATGGTGAAAACCCTCTGACGCGGCGGCGCTCGCCCGTGTGGGGCTTGCTCGGTCGGAATGCCGCATGGCGAGCGCCGAAACCGGGTCTGAATCCCCCCAAATGCGGCTCGGCGCGCTATTTGCAGTTTCGCCGCCTGGGCCGTTTGTTTGCTACCGATTTCGGTTGCTTCCCGGTATGCTTGCCTCGTTCGACCTCCATCAGTTTTCGCGCGCCAGCGCCCGCGCTTTGATGGTGCGGGTTGCTGTTTGCCTTCCCTTGGCATGGAGCGCGTGGTGCGTTTACTCAATCCAACCGAGAATCGCCGGCTGAACGAACTGGTCGGCTTCGTCGGCATGACGATTGCCGTGTTGCTACTCTTGAGCCTGGTGTCGTATCACGCGTCCGACATCTCGCTCGACGTGGCCGCTCCGGCAGGATTTTCCGAGCCGGCCCGGAACTGGATCGGCATGTTCGGCGCGTATCTGGCCGACATGCTGTATCAGTTGCTCGGCTACGCGGCGCTGATTTTGCCGCTGGCGCTCTTCGTTTTCACGCTGCGGTGGTTTCGCAGCCGGCCGTCGGAATCGCCCATCGCCCGACTGATCGGTTACGGCCTGATGCTCTTCTCGGTGGACGCGTTTTGCGGCTTGGTGGCGCTGCCGCGGATCGGCGGGACGCTCGAGCCGGGAGGGTTGGTGGGCACGCTGCTGGGCGGGGCGCTCATAAGGGTGTTCAATCCGCTGGGCGCGGATCTGGTGGCGCTGGCGACGCTGCTCGTCGCGCTCTTTCTCACGACGAAATTCTCGTTCACTGGGTCGGCCAACTGGCTGGGCGGCATTTGGCCGGGAGAATGGATCGCGCAGCGCGTGGACGGATTCCATGATTGGCAGCAGGCGCGCGTCGAAGCGAAGCGCAAGCGCCAATTGGAAAAACTTCACAACGAAGGGCGGGCGCCGGTACCCACTCAAATCCAATACAAACAACCGGCGCCCCGTCCACCTGTCGCGGAAGAAGCGGAACCGATCGAGCATGACGCGGTTCCCGCGTTTGCCGCGGCTGCGGCGGTTGCCGCGCCCGCGCGCGCTCGCGGCGGAGCCTTGGCTGGGCCACCCGTCGTTCTGCTGGA
This sequence comes from Acidobacteriota bacterium, assembly GCA_021818865.1. GTDB lineage: Bacteria > Acidobacteriota > Terriglobia > Acidiferrales > UBA7541 > JAKASX01. Next base: position 31,000 of record JAKASX010000002.1, on the reverse strand, counting down.
TGGGCCAGCTCCCTCGCCAAGCAGCGTGAAGCGCAATGAGCCGAAAATCGCGCACAGCCGCGCAAGTTTCCGCCTGCCCTCGCCCGGTCTGCTCCACATGGCCGAGCGCGCCGAGAAATTCGACGAAGACGATCTGAAACTCTGCGCGAAGGCGATCGAGCGCAAATGCGCCGAATTCGGCGTTGCCGGTCAGATCGCGCAGATCAATCCGGGACCGGTGGTCACGACGTTCGAATTCCGGCCGGAAGCCGGCGTGAAGTACAGCCGAATCACCGCGCTGGCCGATGATTTGTGCCTCGCGCTGCGCGCCGAATCCATTCTGATCGAGCGGATGCCCGGCAAATCCACGGTGGGCATCGAGGTCCCGAACGCGCACCGGCAAACAATTGCGCTGCGCGAAATCATCGAATCGGCCGAATTCGTCAATTCCCCCTCGAAGCTCACGCTGGCGCTGGGCAAGGACCTGATCGGGAGGATTCGCTCGGCGGAACTCACGCAGATGCCGCACCTGCTGATCGCCGGCGCGACGGGAACGGGCAAGAGCGTCTTCATCAATTCGATGCTCGTCTCGATGCTGTACAAGGCGACGCCGGACGAGCTGAAGCTGATCTTGGTCGATCCCAAGCGTCTGGAACTCGGCCTCTACGAGGATATTCCGCACCTGTTTACGCCTGTGGTCACCGATCCCAAAGTCGCGTCGAACGTGCTGCGGAACGCCACGCGGGAAATGGAAAGCCGGCTGAAAATCCTGGCGAAGCGCGGCGTGCGGAATATCGACCAGTACAATCGCCTGCTCGGCCGCCGGCAGCCATCCGCCGATTCCACCGATGAAGCCGCCGAAACGCCCCTGCCCTACATCGTGATCGTGATCGACGAACTCGCCGATCTGATGATGGTGGATACGAACAACGTGGAGGAGTCCATCACGCGCCTCGCGCAGATGGCGCGCGCGGTGGGCATCCATCTCATCCTCGCGACGCAGCGCCCGTCGGTGGACGTCATCACCGGCCTCATCAAGGCGAATTTCCCGGCTCGCATTTCGTTTCGTGTGGCGACGAAAGTGGATTCGCGCACGATTCTCGATGCGAATGGCTCGGAATCGCTGCTTGGCCGCGGCGATATGCTCTATCTGCCGGCCGGATCCTCGCGTCTGGAACGCATTCACGGGCCGCTCGTCACCGAAGAAGAAATCGTCGCGCTTTGCGATTTCTGGCGCTCGCAAGCCAAGCCCGCTTATCGCACTGAACTGCTCGAACCGCCGAAAGACGACCTGGAAGCCGCGGAGCGTGCGTCCGGCGGTAGCGGCGAAAACGGCGGAAGTGGCACAGACGGCGACGAACAGGATGCGGCGGCCGACGGCGAAGTGGACGACAACCTGTACGAAGAAGCCGTGCGAGTGGTCTGCGAAATGGGCCGCGCGTCCACCAGCACGCTCCAGCGCCGGCTGCGCATCGGCTACGGCCGTGCCGCTCGCCTGATCGACATCATGGAAAAAGACGGCATCGTCGGCCCCGCCGATGGCCCGCGGCCACGCGAAGTCCTGAAGAAACGCGAATGGATGAAAGAGTGGGACGATTCATCCCACTGATCCCATACCACGTGATGTCATCCTGAAGGCCGACGCTTTTCGGCCGCCTGAAGGATCCCGTCGCGCCGCGCGGCGAGTCAATCAGACTTCGGGCGGAACGGCACTTGCAACGAGCGATTTTTCCATCAGAATCGCGGCCTCGTGGTCCTGAATTGAGCTGAAGACTTCCCTTCCCTCGTACCGGAAGTTCCGATAAGAAACGGAAAAGCGATCCGTGAATTCCTGTTTGCGAAATACGCGCTGGGAAATTTTGCCCGTCGCTTCCGTCACCGCCGCCCGATAACCGGCACGAAGACCGCGATCGAGACAAGCGGCGACGAGGCCTTGCGCGATTCCGCGTCCCGCAAATTCCGGAGCGACTCCGAGCATGAACAAGTGCAGATACTCACCCGAGGAAATCGTTTTTCCCTGGCGGAATTGCTCGTCGAGCGTTTCCAGCATCGAGAAAATCGGCTGGAATTTCGGGCTGACTTGGTTGGGATCGACGGCTGGCGGGGCGGCGAAATCGTCAGTGAGGAGCACGCCGGCCAGCGTCCCACGTTCCCTGTCCCGAGCGATGATTGTGAGCCCCAGCGCAACCGCTCCCGGAGCGAACAGCCCGAGAAACTGTTCCATTTCGCGGAAGGAGAGCCCCACGGCGACGGCGGGCGGTTCGGATTGGCTGAAGACCGTCGCGAGCAAGCGAATGATTTCAGCGGCATCGGCCTGCTGGGCGGCTTGGTAACCCACAATTTCAGGGTTCAGCATATCGGCGCGGCTGCACCCGGCCTCTCTGAATTGGCGGGATTATAGCGTGAGCGGCAGCATCCAAGAAGTAGCGAGCCAGCGCCCACTCTTTGCCTCGTTCGCCAGCATGCCTTAAAATCACGGTTCGGCCCGTGCCGGGGTAGCTCACTGGTAGAGCGCAGCCCTGAAAAGGCTGGCGTAGGCGGTTCGATTCCGTCCCCCGGCACCAACTTAATTCTCTTTTTCTCATTCAGTTGCAGAACGCCCCCTCTCCGTGTGTGTCTGGCGTGTGGTTCGTCTCGACGAGCGCCACAGGATCGCGCGCCCAAATTCGAGCCAAAACCGACTCCAGTTGCTCCTGCCGCGCGCGCACCCACGGGCTGTAATGCCGCTCCGTGATTCGCGTGCTGGAGTGCCCAAGCAGCACCGCTAGCTGCTCCATCGTTCCGCCGCCGAGAAGGAATTCCACGCTGAACGTGTCGCGGAAACGGTGCGCATGCCCGCCGACAATCGCGGCGCGGTCGAAAAGGCTTTTCAACGTCCGCTGCCACAAGCTCACCGCCGTTTTCAAATTCGATTGTCCGGTCCAAAAGTAATGCCCGTTCGAACCACGCGGGCAGGCCGCAAGCTCGCGCGCCAAAAACTGCGGCAGAAGCACATTGACCGGCTGGCCGGTCTTTTGCGTGTAGAGAAAGAGCCGACCATCCACGACTCGATCCGGCGTCATCTGTACAGCGTCGCCGATCCGCATTCCTGAATAGCGCAGCAACAAAACGAACGCCCGAAGCCGCTGAGCGTAGGCGCGACCGGCTCGCTCGCCGTATCCCTCGACCGCCCCGAGAATCTTCCCCAACTCTTCCGCCGAGAAGGGCATTGTCGGTCTGCGTTGAATTTTGGCCGGCTTCAAAACGCGCGCGGGATTATCAGGAATCCAACGCCGTTCGAAGGCGACTCGGAAAAACGCTCGAAGCCGGTTGAGCGCCGCACCTCCGATTCCACTTCGAAGATCGCTCAGCACGTCTAATGAGAATTCATCGAGAAACGCCAGCCGCTCGCGCGAAGCGAAAACTTCCATCTGTCGGCGAAGCGACTTGTACTTCCCCAGCGTTCCAGCGCGGAGTTTTCGAGCCTCAGCGTCAATAAGGAATCGGTCCCAGCCCTCGGCCAGAGTGACGCGCCGGGTTTCCTCAAGCCGCCCCTCCGCTTCCCACCCCCGAATGATTGCCTGCCCCCGTTCCCAATCGGCCGTTTTCAGTGATTCGCGGATAAGCCTGCCGCCAAGCACGCCCTCGACGGAGATCGGACAGCGGCAGCGCCGGTAGGCCCGGCCTTCGGACCGGTGCGAACAGCTTCGCTTGTGACGTCGGAAGATGGCAAGCATCAACGCCCCCTCTCCGGCTTTTTCTTCCCCCACCGGGCCGCCGCACCCTTCTTGCCGATTTCCGATAGCTTCCGCTTCGATAGTTTTCGCGCACGCGCGCGCCCGCCCTGGGTCCCGAGCGCCGCCGCGTGAATGTTCTTGTTTTTCTCCTTTTTCACCATACTCGCATTACCTCCCGCCCGTGAGCCTGCCGCCAGGCATCGGCTTTGTCAAGTGCCGCCGATGCACCCGGTCCACCACGGATGCGGGAATCCGCAACGTGCGGTGCCGCCGCCTGCTCCCGGCCCGATGATTCTCGATCACCAACACGCCCGCCTCGCCATCGAAGATACGCCGCACCGTGTCTGCCGAAACGCCCCACGCCTCGGCCACCTCTTCGGGCGTGTAATGTCGTTCCATCGCCCCCAACGATTCGGGCGTAACGCTTTGGACGGAAGCTCCCATCATTTCACCCGATACCCCAACTCGACCAACACCGCGCGCCGACAACCAGCGAGAATCGCCTCCACTTCAGGAGTGCGCTCACCCCGTTCCCAAAACCGCGCCTCGATCCGCAGCAGGATGCGGTATCCCTCCGGCCAACCAAGCCGCTTCGCGCGCCACCAATCCCAACGGCGGTCGGTGGAGCGATTAACGCGCATGCCCCACCGCGGTGCAATCAAAAAGCGTGGGTTGCGTCGCGTTCATCGCAAAAGTTAGGTTGTAGAAGAGAGCGCCAGGCCGGCTCCCCAACCATTTCCCCTTTTCCACGGCCGTTTCCCGTCGCCGACGAGAGCCGATGCGGGTCTAATTCCGGCAAAAGTTCGAATTCCCACCTCGGCGCGTCCGTCGTAACCCTTCCAGCGCCGTGAAGCACTCCGCCGCAGCGACACCGGCAGCGTTTGTTTTTTTGCACACTCACGGGATCGCGCCTGGCTTTCCGTCAGCGGTTTCACGGGCCGCACTCCCACTCCGCCTCTTTCAAGAAACCATCCGCGCCGGATTCTGTTTCGGCCTCGGAAGGAACGGAAATTTTCTCTTCGAGTGCGTCCGGCAGATCGGCCACCTCTTCGATTGGCACCGGTCCCAATCCGTCCACGCGAGCTAGCGGACCACCGCAGCGCGAGCACTTCAGATTGGATGGCTTGGAGAACGACACGCCGTAGTGCGCGCCTAGGATCGCCACGCGGCGCGTCCCATGAAGAACCTTCGCCAAATGCGCCAAACCCTCCGGTGTCGTCCGAGGAATTTTCTTCGTGTATTTGAGCGCGTGAGCCAGCACCGATCGGAAACCTTGGCGCGCAGGCTCGAAAAACACCGTGTAGGATTCCTGCCCCAAAATCCGCCGCGATTCCTGCTTGAAAATGGCAGTCAGCCGACCCCAACAATTCAGCTCACCAGTTTCCCGCAACTTACGTTCGTCATACCCGTAATCGAGCGGCGGCCCGAAAAACGCGCCGTGGAAGTGAGCGTTCGTGTTGTCGCGCCCGAATTCGGTCACGCGAACGAACTCAAATCCAAAGCGCAACACCCAGCGCGCGGGAATCGTTTTTATCGCGCCATGAAAACCCTGCTTCCGCGCTTTATTGTCCGGGCTAGGATGCTCCGGCAGAAAGATGTATTCCCAGCCGGGAAGGCTTCGCTCACTGCCATCGCGCGCGATACCGATAGGCCAGCCGTCCGGGGAACGCACCGGTTTCCCCACAGCATCCAACTTCGGACGGCAGCCTTGGCCGGCCCGCCACCAATCCGGCTTCGCTTCACGGACGGCGCGCCGAACGGTGTTACCAATTACTTTCACCATGCCCACCAACTCTTCGTGGGTCGGGTCTTTTTTTCGATCATGCCGAAAGGAGAAATCGAGCACGTACCAATCCCATCCAGGAAGCGAACGCAGAACGGCCGGCACACTCTCTTCGAGTGGAAGCAGAGAACGAAAAAGTCTATCGAAGTTTTTTTCAGCGCACGGAGGATGCGTCCGACCATTACACCGGGCGCGCATTTTGTGCACGGTGAAGTCATCGGGGCATTGCCAAAGAACCGCCAGCCGCCCGCAGTACGCCGCGCGAATCGCCTCACGTTCCAACCCCTCCGCAACCAACGCCTCGCAGTAACGCCGATCAAATTCACCCAGCGAGTCGAGAAGGGATTGGGGAATGTCCACCCAGCGCTCCGGCCGCGCACCTGGCTTCCCATACCTGGTCTTAAGCAGATACACCCGAGTCTGAATCGAAGCTCGGTCTTGAAGGGGAAATCCTTCCACAAGGGTACGCTCAACCAACGTGATTGCAGCGGCAGGAGCGGCGCGCTCCGCAGGAGAAAATTCCTTGGCGGACGCGGCAACATGATCACCGAGAGGAAAGTTATTCGAAAGCGTATAAATGCCGGAACCCCCCGGCACTCGCTCTGCTTCCTTGAGACCTTGCCCAAACTTCTCGCGCCAGGATGCCGGCCCCGTGAAAGTTTCGTAGTACTCCGCCAGCGCAAGCGGGCGGGAATCCGATTCGAGCATGGCCGACGTGCTCACTCCCCCTCCCCGCCCGGAAGGGTCATCCGGTTTGTGACAAGTAAAGGGCGCGCGCCAGGCCGCCGCGCGCGCCAGCAGAAACCGGAAATGCGCGGGGCGCTGCCCCGCACCCCGCGCAGACTCTTTTCCTCCCTACCGGGCTGCGAAAGGGGACCATTCCGCAACCCGGCTGGGAGTCGTTCCAAGCTGCAAGGTCGCCCCCGCAGCCCGTTTAGGTCGCCGGTCGCATGGTCTGCGAGTCCTGCGTTGCCGGCCCTAAGTCGTAAACTCATCACGAATCGCCTTCGCTTTTGAGCGCATCGAACCGCGCCAAGACCGCGGATTCGACCAGGGACCGCAGGCCCTTCGAAGCGGCGACGACAGGGAAATATTTTTCTCGGCCCTTGCGTTGCGGCCAGCTCACCCAGCGGGCGCCTGCATCGCCTTCGAGAACGGAAAGCCCGTAGACCCGCAGCGTTTCGCCGCAACAGGAAAGCTCGATATCGGTGTGCGCAAGCAAAGAGCCGTTCGCGGATTCAACGAGCCGCAACGCGGGGACGCGAACGGTCCAGCGCGGGCTTGCCTGAGACGAATCGGACTGCGGGGATCCCGGGCCTGGCGGATTGCCTTTTCGTGGATTTTCGTGCGATGATTGTTGCACGTGTGAGCTTCCTTTCCGGGCCGCGTTCAAAGCGCGGCCCTTTGTTTTTTTCAACGAACTGTTTCAGCGGTGCTAACGCCCCGAGCCCGGCTGCCCGGTTTGGCGTTCGCGGTCGAGCCTGTCCTGCAATTTTTCGGCGTGCCGCTCCATCGAAGGAATCAGCCAGACGGGGCCGCGCTTGGTGCGTCGCATCTTTCGAATCGCGGCGCGCACTCCCCGCAATCTCTCTTCGGTCGTCAGTACATGTCGCGCCATGTCGTCTTCTCCTTACTTTCGCTTTCGCTTTTGTTTCGTCATAGTGATACTCTTATGACCGTTCACGCCATGGGAAGTCAATGCGGCAAAAGGGTACCCAATTTTGGCTACCAACGCTGAACCATAAGCCCAAGAAGCACAGCGGGATAGGCGGGGCACCTGTGGCAAATGCGGTAATTTTGGCTACCGAGACAACGACTGTCGCAACAGAGGCAGAAGGCAAATGTCCGAAATCTGAGCGTATAGCAGCTCCCGATTCCCGCGACTCGTACCAATTGCTCAGAGACTTTTTCGATGCCTGCTCCACTGACCCGCTCGTGAAGCAGGAGCTGCTCTATTCCCGAGCCCTCCTGCGGCTCTTGGACGAAGCTTCCGGGCACGAAACTGCCTTCCGATCTGCCTTGCTCACCCTGTTGCGCGCCTTTCCCGAAAAAAAGGCAAGACCAGGCCGACGCCGGAAAACCAGTCGAAGGGAAGATGATCGTTTTTGTGACGAAGTGGAGTTGAAGAGAAAGCAACCGAGCTGTGGTGCGCCTTGGACAACCTGGCGGAACGCGATCGCCTTGGTCGCCAAAAGCCACGGTATTTCGGCTCATACCGTAGAACGTCGCTTGCGGGAACGGCGGAAAAGAGAGGCCGCGAAGCAAGGTACCCTTAAGGAGCACTTGCTCGCAATGTCTCGGTCAGAGCGCGCAGAAATCAGCCAGAAGCACTTGAGGGGGTTTTAGCAACGTCCGCGCGCGAATGCCCCCACCGTGAGCCGAAGTGATTCGGTCCCCCTCGCGGCGCGTAGTTTCCGCACCGTGCGCCGGAGGCGGACCGTGGACGGGGTTACGTCGAGCGAGAGCCTGGGATCCGGGGGATACCCAGGCTCCGCGCGAATTTAGCAAATCGCGGGGAGACGCACAATCAGCCGCGCCGAACGCGGGCAGGCGCGACCCTTCACGCCGACCGGCGCAAACCTCGCAGCGCGAACCTGCGGGCTTGCCTTCGCTCCGCCGCCGGTTGTTCCTCGGCGTCGCTCTTGCCGCCCGTCTGCCCGAAGCTTTCCGCCTGCTCAGCAAGCCGCTGATGGTCTTCCTCGGCATCGGCAATGGCGAGATCCACCGCCGGGGCGTTGTCGAAATACAGGCCGTGAACGTAGCTGCGCCGGGGCGAACAAACCGGCTCTTTGCCCGCCGCGCGGATGCGCTCGGCAAGCTTTTCGTTCTCGATGCGGACGAGCTCGAGCCGGAGCGTTGGATTTTCGTCCAGGTCCACCGCGTCTTGCTTGATCGCTCCGATTTCATCCCGCAATTCCACGTTGTCCGTTTCCAGGTTCGAAAGCGCCACCTCGGAATTTCGCAGCGCGCGCAAGCGCGGCGACTCCCGCACGAGCGTCGCTCCGTCAGCCGAAACGGTGCTCTCGCAAGCAGGGCAGCGAATGGGTTCGCTTTCGGCCTCACCGCTCACCTTGCCGGCTTCAGGCTCCTCGGCCGCCACCGCGGTTGCACCGGGGCGAGTATCGGCCGGCCTGGGCTGATTGCTCGGGCGAGCGGGGAACGACGTTGGCTGGGCCGCTGCGCCGTGGATTCGGCGAACGTGGTTTACCAGGCCGTGGACGCTCGAAAAGCCGGATACCCCACAGACGGGGCAGGTTTTGTCGTTGTCAGGTTGTTGCTTGGTTGGTTTCGGCGCTTCTTTCGGCATTTTTCACTGTCTTTCCCCCCAGAACAAATTCAGGCCGCCGAACGCGCCGCGCATGGTGAAGAAGGCCGATTATGAGGAAAACCGACCGTTTCAGACACTATCAGCATAGAGCTTCAGACGGTCCACAGGCAAATTCAGACGGTCACTGAGTAGCTCTCCGAGGCCGGTTGAGCACGCCTCGGAGAGCGAAGGAAAGACGGAGAGGAAAAGTGAGATCATTTGCCCAGACTTCACCGCTTCGCTTTGCCTTCCCCCGCCGTGTGTGTCGCGTGTGTGTGACTCCGGCTGAATGGGCGGTCTGGGCGACTACGGCGGAACGCAGAATCAATAAGTTGCGCGCGTTCAACCCCCGTGCGCGTTCCGATTCCGTCCCCCGGCACCATCCTTCCGCCTTGCATTTTCAAGAACTTAGTTGACATGTTTCCCGCCGTGTACCCCGCGTGTACCCCTCGCCGCAGCGAGAGCGAGCGGATCGCGCGCCCAAGTGCGCTTCAAAAACGAGTCCAATTGCTGCTGCCTGGCCTCGACCCAAGGAGCATAGTGGCGCTCGGTGATGCGCGTGCTGGAATGCCCGAGCAGCACCGATAGCTGCTCCATCGTTCCGCCGGCCATAAGGAATTCCACCGCGAACGTATCGCGGAAACGGTGCGCGTGGCCGCCCTTCACTTCCGCACGCCTAAACAGACTCGCCAACCTCCGCTGCCAAAGACTCACAGCCGTTTTCACCGTCGAAGCGCCGCTCCAGAAAAAATGCCCATTCGCTCCGCGTGGACAGGTTACAAGCTCGCGCCCGAGGAAACCCGGCAATAGGATGTTGACCGGCTGACCCGTTTTCTGCGTGTAGAGGAAAAGCCGGCCATTCACAATTCGATTCGGCTTCAATTGCGCTGCGTCTCCGATCCGCATTCCGGAGTACCGCAACAGGAGAACGAACGAGCGAAGACGGTGCGCGTAGTCTCGGCCCGCATACTGGGCGTATCCCTCGACCGCTCCGAGAATCTTTCCCATCTCTTCGGCCGAGAAAGGCATTGTCTGTCTACGCTGAATCTTGGCGGGCCTCAGCACGCGCGCGGGATTGTCGGGAATCCAGCGCCGCTCAAATGCCACACGGAAGAAAGCCCGAAGCCGGTTGAGCGCCGCGCCGCCGATGCCCGCCCGGAAATCACCCAAAGTATCGAGGCTGAATTCATCGAGAAATTTGATCCGCTGATTCACAGCAAAAGATTCCATCTGTCGGCGAAGGGACTTGTACTTTCCGAGCGTTCCCGCCCGAAGCTTTCTCGCCTCAGCATCGGCAAGGAACCGATTCCACGCCTCGGCCACGGTCGCCCGCACATCCTGCTCGATCCGGTCTTTCGCTTCCCACTCTCGGATTCGCGCCTGCGCTTTCTGCCAGTCCCGCAGGCGAAGCGATTGACGAATTTCCTTACCGCCAAGCAGGCCGTCAACCCAGACGGGACACTGACAGCGCCGATAGGCGCGGCCGTCCGCTCGCCGTGAGCAGGCCTTCCGATGCCTTCTGTAAATCGTCAGCATCGCGGTTTTTTCTTTTTCAGCCTGGCAGCAGCGCCCATGCGACCAATCTCCGAAAGTTTCTTTGCCGAGAGTCTTTTGGCCCTCGCGAAACCACCCTTGCGTCCGAGTGCCACTGCCGCTTGATTCTTTTTTCTCATGCCGGCAACCTACCGACAGGCTGCCCCTTTGTCAATAGACGCCTGTGCACACGCTGCGCGACCGAAGCGGGGATTCTGAACGTCCGATAGCGCCGCTTCCGAAAGGCTGAGTGGTTTTCGATCACTAACACCCCCGGCTCGCCGTCAAAGATGCGGCGCACCGCATCGCGCGACAGATGCCACGCCGCCGCGACTTCCTCGACGGTATAGTGCCGTTCCAGGGCGTCAGTCGCCTCCGCGGCGACACAGTTAGACGTATTACTCAGCTGGGCCACGCGGTTTCCCCTGCACCTGCAAGACGAAAATTCGGCCCGTTTTCTCGCATTCGACATAGATCGGCTCGCCGTCGTACCTGGCCATACCCTCAGAACCGCAATCCGGGCATTTCCAAAGAACGTGAAAGTGCCCAGCACACGGCTCAATCCGCGCGACAACCACACTGGTAACGTTTTGCCTTTCCTCGCTTTCTTTGAATCGGTCGCGTTTTGCCGGCAGAAGGGTCATGGCGGGCCTTGTCCGCTGAAAATTTTCTGTCTCGAAACGTCGCGGCGGACATCTGCCACGTCGCTCCGGCCCTCGGAGAGCAACACTGCGCGCGGCACCCAACCTTCTACGACTTCGGCGAGTCGCGCGCCGCAGATCGGGCAGGAACCAAGCGCGCATTCTTCGCCAGGCTCACGCAGCGCCTTCAATCGGTAGAACGCGCCGCCCGTCGAAAAACGGCGCGTTTTGTGAAACGCCGCTTCAAGGTCCGCGAGCCGTTCGGGATTCGATTGGGAAAGGAATTTTGCTGGATACTTCAGCGCATGGGCAAGGGCCGAAGGAAAATCCTTTGAAAGCTTAATCGAAACGTGGGCCTCTTCGCCGCACACCTCACTCCACATATCTGAGAGTAGATGCTTAGAAAATCCACTGGCGGCGCGGCCGCTTTTTTTTCTTCGGTTCTTGTAACCCAGTTTTTTTACGTCCCGCCCGTGCTGCGGAAGCAAGGGACCGATGTAGACGCAATGTCGATGTAGGTTCGTATTCGACCCGCCGAACTCGTCGCAACCAGCCCAGCCGTACTCACCGCGTCCAATTCCGAAGCGACGTTCAACCGCCCTCCAAAAGCGGTGAATGTTGCGGTGAAATTTACGGACCTGTTCCGGCGTTGGCATCGTTCCGGTGTTCCGCACGGTGAAATCCAACCTCGCAATCACTACACGCCGGCCGCGTTTCTCTCCCGCACTCACCAGACGCTCGATTAGTGGCGGGAGCGCGAAGAGCAAATCAGAGAATTTTTTACGAAACCACGCCGGCCCGCACTCTGGGCAATAGCGGCAGCCACAGCGGCAGGGACGATAAAACCTGTGTGAGTCCTCCGCCATGCAGTTCTGCCGCTTCCCGAGATTGCCACACAACGCGATGCGCTTTGCCTTCCGGTGCAGGCCAGGCCGTTCGTCGTAGGCGAGTGCCTGTTGTTTCTGGCGCTCGCTTGCTCCAAATGTATCGGCCAGGCTCGCTATATCGTCGCCCTTCGGTAGAGCCTCGCGCGGATCGCGGCCTTTTTTCTTTTTTTCCGGCGTGGGCCTTGAAAGATAGCGGTCGAAGAGCCGGCCTCGCGTTCTCTCGATTGCCTGCGTTCTCCGTTCGGCTATCTCTCTCGCAAGCGAGGAATGAAAACGCGATCCCGCCGGCGGAATCAATCGGCCGTCGAATTGTGGTTGCGTCGCCATCGGAACACTTAAATTTCCGGCTCGAGTAAAAGAGAGTCCGCCCGCAGATCGGCCAGCATGGACGCCGGCAGCTCTCGCTCGCGTTCGAGTAGCGCGCGGGCCGCACCGGCCAGGACCGCACGGCGATGGGCCTTCCTTGCCACTTCCAGCCGCGTGGCAAGGCTAGCAGGAGGATTCCATCCTCCTGCACCTCCTGCGCTTAAAGCATCCCCCTGGCGAGCCGCCAGCGCCGGCAAGGATAGCGTCTTACCGCTTGCTAGACGCGCGACCTGGCGAACGGCTTCCCGGAACCGGCAGCCGCAAAGAATTTCGATGAAGCGATACACGTCGCCGCCGGCCCCGCAACCGAAGCAGAAAAATTGCCGGCTTTCTGGATTTACGAAGAACGAGGGATTCGTTTCAACATGCAGTGGACAGAGCCCGCGCCACGCGCGCGGACCACAACGGCGAAGCTCTGTGAAATGGCCGGCCAGGGAAACGAGCGAAACGCGCGACCGTAGAAATTCCAGCCGCGAGCGGGAAGGCCCTTGAATCTTGGTCTCGTTAATTTGTACAATGTCCATGTACAATGTCCATGTAGATCACCAACCCCTTGAAGGCGTTCTAGGGTTTCGAGGCCCCGCCCAGGCATTTGCCCCGGCGGGGCTTCCCTTTTTCAGGAGAAAAACCAATCGAGAAAACCCTTGCTGCGCTTCCGGCGATGTTCGCGTTCCGCCTTCCGCTTCGCCTCAATCTGCGCGGAAAGTTCTTTCCGCCGCCGCTCCAACGCCGGGCGGAAATGTTTCGGCAGTCTACGCGAAGCCAGGGCGGCCCGAATCCCTTCCAACTGCTCTTCCGGTGTCAGTTTGTGGCGGCTCATTCGCATTCGTTCTCCATTTGAATCGTGCTATATTTATGCGGACGCGATCAAGGGGGGTAGTAATCATGTCCGCTAAAAATGCCGTATCCTATTCCCAATCAGCACTTTACAAGGTAGCCGAGGCAATTCTACCCTTCGTAAAAACACCGAAAAATGCCAAGGCGAAAACCATCAAAGTGGGAATCGTTTCGCTCGATATCTACCAAGGGGAGGAGGGTGAGCCGGACGTTTTCCGGCGTAATTTCGAAGGCTTCTTACAGCAGCTATTCGCTGAATTCCAGCCCGAAACGCTGAAAAGATTTTTGACGCTGGAGGGAGCATCGGCGAATCAGCCTTCACGTCGAGAACTCGAGCGATTCCAGCGCGAATTGATCGGCCGGGCACGCCGTCTGCTCTATTCTTCCTATATGAATTCGATCCGAAAATTGCCGCACGTCGGCAGGCGAACGGCAAAAGACCGCTCGAAAAAATTGGCGGAAATTCGGAGACGAGAGGAGGAATGGAAAGCAGCCAACGTGCCGCAAGCGAAAATCGTCAAATTGATCGCCAAGCTGGAAGATTGCTCGGTTCGTCATGCCCGCAGGTTGCTCAGGGACGCGCGGCACACCCGGGCTCCGATAGGCTGTTCGTCCGTGGTAGAGAGCAAGCCGAGCGCCTTGGCGCGATAGCTTCCCTCCTTGCTCGATGCCGCGCTATCAAGATTTCCACCTCGCTGGGCACAACTCTGTCGGCTGTCAGTAAGCCAACAACGACGCGGCGATCAAATCGCAACTCTATTTCCTCGCCGCAGCCACGAAGCCACAAAACGCGCCAAGTTCTCCATACCCGCAAGGACTTCAGGGCCGCTCCGCGTGTTAGACCGGCGCTGGCCGCGAGCGTGTCCACCGAAATGCGCCCACCTCCACTACACCCGGCATCATCGGATTGCGGAAAACGCTGGCGGATCGCCGCCAGAACTGCGAAGCAGTTTCGCCGCGTTACTGCACCCCAGTTCGGGCCAAGTCGATCTGCCGGTGTAGAACTGTTCGGGCTGTTCTTCTCAAAGTGAATTGTGGTCATCGTTCCCCCCTTGCCCTCGCAACCACACCAGGCGGTCACGTCCTTTCGCCGTGATGCGAAAAGCGGCCACCTGGCGCGGGCCGGATCGAGACTCGCGCTGCCTCAGTTCCCGACTCACCAATCCACACTGAGCGTAACGGTGCAAAAGCCCGTAAAGGCCCCCCGCGCGCAAGACCCCGCAGCCACTTCCATGGGCAATTTCGAGCACGGTTCGTGGCCGGCGGTCGGCCAGGAGGAACGCCAACACCCGTCGTTTTCGGCCGTTCGCTCTCTCAGGCAAACTCACGTGACAATTCCTCTACGGAATCGGTGACAATTTTTCCGCACCAGCGTGACAATCCCCGGAACGTCTTTACCTTGCCGCGAAACAGGGAAAATTCCACACCATCTTTCCGTCTTTCCGCAGAAACTATGACGCGAATTATGACGCTCTCAACCCTCCAAAGACGGCAATCTCCAGCTACGGGAAACCTCGCCCCCAATCCGCTCGACGAGCAGCGAACCGACACGAGAGAATTCACCATCGAGCGCCGGAGCAGCCAGGGCGCCGGCTCTTTTTAGAAGAGACGCAGCCGACTGCCAGTCCAAGCGCACAGGGGGTTCTTCGCGCGATGGCGTCTGCTCGGCCGCGCGGCAGCCCGCCTGAACCGGACTGGCGGGATGAACAGACGCTGGCCGCGCTGCCACGCGCGGCCGGCCCCGCTCTTCTCCTTTTCGGGCCGCCCATAAAACAAACAACCGGCAGAGTAGCTCGCCAGCTTTCATTCCCTGGCCGGCGGCCAGGCGGTCCAGCTTCTCACGGGAAACGCCACGAAGCGAGAAGCAGACGCGAGCAAAGCGCGGCTCACGAACCGGCGGAAGTGAAACACCCGAATCTTCCCACCATCGGATCGCGGCCCGCAGATTCTCACTCGACGCCCGCGAACGCAGCCGGCGTGGGACACGCACCGTCAGTGTGGGCGTCGGAGTCACAGCTTTGCGAGAATCAACGGGAAATCGGAAATCACTACCCACTCGGCCGGGCATTCGGAGCAAGCCACAACCGTCCGACTCTCCACATCGTCCGGCTCACCCTTTAGACGTGCGCCGCAAGCCGGGCAAGTGTAAGGATGAGCGAAAGCCGGTTCATCCGATCCACAGTCGCGGCACCCACCGCACTCGCAATAGAACACGCTTTTCTCTCGGTAGTCCTTGCTCGCCTTTTTCACCATTCACCATCCTTTGGTCCGATCCCCGCCTGGTCCACGGCACGTGTACACCCTTGCCGGCAAACCAAACAAGATCACCCGTTCACCGAAGCCACGTCAGCGTCATTCGCCAATCGTAATAATCCTCTCCCGAAACAAAGCCGCTCGCCGTGGTGCTGTAATAAATTTCGGTTCCTGAATCACAGTAAAACGGCCCGGTTTCACCGGCAACGGCTGTTCCAGTGCCGCTCACCGTTTGAGCGGCTAACTGTAGCTCCCGCGTCGTTCCGTGATAGATAAACCCAACCACCGGCCCGAGAGTCAACGAAGCGCCCGATGTGTTGGAAGTGAACGTGAAATAGTGAGCCTCATACATGCCGCCGCCGCTCACGCATGTCGCCCAATTGGTGTTGGTAACCGAGCCGTTCTGTGTCAGTAAGTCTTGGGAGGCCACCACCACATTCGATTGGGTGTTGAAGAGAATGTGGCCATCGGGCTGCGCGCAAAAATTTTGAACGTATTCATTTGTCGCGGCATCGAATCCCACACCCCACGGCACGCCGAATGAACTAGGCGGACACTCGACGGCGAACCGTTGCTGAGGAAAGCTCTGAGCGGCGGACGCGGGGCGAGCCGAGGCGCGCCAAAGAACGACGAACAGGAAAACCACGACCAGCCAGGGGACAGCCGATTTTCTAAAAGCCAGGCTTTTGCGGACCATCGCGTCACCTCGAAGGGGCGGGAAGCCCCGACAAATTCGGTTTTCCACCCAACAGTTTTCTCAACAAGAGAGCGCCCACCAAAAGAGCCAGAACGAAGAGTGTGACGATCTTCCAGGGCCTCATACTGTGGCCCCTTCCAAGAAGCGTCGCCGCTCGAGCACTTCCGGCGATCGGGAAATGTGTGCACCTCCGCGATCGCGATGGTGTACACCGCAAGCCAGGCTTTTGATGTACACAAAAATGCCGGCGGCCGGCGCGACGCATGGATTCGCTCGCCCTTCCCCTAGATCATCAACAATCGTGTACCTGGCGCGTACCCCCGATCCGCGTTTCTGGCGTTTTTCGATTATTTGGCGCAACGAGGAATCAATAACTTGCGAGGCTTCAACGTGGGAAAATGAAACGATTCCGTCCCCCGGCACCATCCATCCCCTCTATTGAGTGCGTGTTACCAAGAATGCCCTCCGTGTACGCCACACATCCCCATTCCGCCATTTTCGTGAACGAATAAAACGCTAGGTTTTATGTGGGGTTAAGCGTCGCCCACACCCCTACCCTTGCAGGAACCCCAGGTGTGGTTGGGTGCGGCCCAACTACTGCCGGCTGCGTCCGACCGCGATCGTGCCCAGGTTCGCCCGTCGCAGCTGCCGGTTAAGCGCAACCAAATCCTGCGACTTGAGCTTGTTCCATTTCGCCAGTTCGGCCGCGGCCATGACTTTCGCCTTCGCAAAGCCCTGCCGCACGGTCGTATACGGCGCATCCAGGCCGTTCTTCGCCGCACCGGAAAGCTGGCCGAGAATCCCGACCAACCCGGCGAGGCTCGTCGGTGCGGGCGCCGCGTCGCCTTCGCCCGAAGCATCCGGATTCGGCGGCTCGGAGGCGAACCCCTCGACCGCGTGCACCTTGCCGCTCACCGCGGAAATCGAAGCAGCCAGTGACGGATGACCACTGGCGCTCGATTCGAGTTTCACCAGCTTCGCGCGCAATTGCTCCGCTTCGCGCCGCGCCCGCGAAACCTGCCCCTGCAGCCCCTGAATCTCGCCCGCAAGTTGTTGTTGCTCCTCGATCGCCTGTGCCGAGTAGGTCATCCCCGGAGAGAGCTTCACCACCAGCGGCTGGGTGTATTGATGGCCATCGGCCGTCAAGCGCACGGTGTACGTTCCCGGCGCCGCCGGATAGCCCGCACGACCACGGAAGAAGGCAAAAAAGCCGCCGCGGCCCGTGTTTGCGCTCGGCTTCACGTCGCGCAGATCCCACGTCCACTCATGCATGCCCGCCGCTGCGCTCAAAATCGCGGGTGGACGAAAGAAAACCGCGGCAATCGTCATGGTGTTCGGGTTCGGATGGAATACGCGCTGCGTGCTGCTGTAATGCCGCACCACCTGTCCCTCGCTGTTGAGAATGTCGAGCGAAACCGGCCCGCTGTCGGCGCGCAAATAGTAATAAATCACCGCGCCCGAAGGCGGTGCATCCGCCGAAATCACGAGCATCGGATCCAGATCGGCCGCTTCCTTCGCCGGGTCGTTTCCGCCATAGACTCGCGCGCTGCCCGCATGCAGATAGGCCGGCTCCGGCTTGTAAAGCACGGCTGCGGCGTCATTCATCGCCGCCTTCGCCTGCCGCAGCGGGCTCATGTCGTCGATCACCCAGAACGACCGGCCGAACGTGGCGATCACCAGCGATTTGCCATGGAACGCAAACCCTCGAATTTCGACGGGCGGCATGTTCAGCCGCAACGACTGCCACTGGTTGCCGTTATCGAAGGAAACATAAACGCCCATGTTCGTGCCGCAGAACAGCAGTCCCTTACGCACCGGATCTTCCGTAATGGACTCCAGGTATTCATCCGAGGGGATGCCGTTGACGATTTTCGTCCACGTCTTCCCGCCATCGGTCGTGCGGTAAATGTACGGATGGTCGTCATTCAGCCGATGCCGGTCCACCGCCGCGAACGCCTCCTGCGGGTTGTAGTGCGAGGCCGCCATCTGGATGACTTTGCTCCACGGAGTCAGCTCCGGCGGCGTCACGTTGTGCCACGTCTGGCCGTCGTTGCGCGTCACCTGAATGTAGCCATCGTCAGTGCCCACCCAAATCTCGTGCGGCAGAAGCGGCGACGGTGCAATCGTATAGATCACGCCCCATCGCGGCCCGTACGTCCGCTCGGGATAAGTCGTATCTTTCGCCGTCGTGGGATCGAGATTCGGCGGAATGCCCGGATCCTGCCGCGTGAGATCGGGGCTGATCTTGCGCCATGAATTCCCGCCATCATCCGTCTGGAACAAGAACTGGTTGGCGAAGAAGAACTCGTGCTTGTCCGCCATCGAGAACGCCACCGGCAGCGTCCAGGTCTCCCGGAAGTGTTGCCCGGGATAGGCCACCAGTGGCGAGATATTGTGCCGCACGCCGGTGGACGGAATACACTTGGCCACGGTATTGCCCCCGAATATCTCATCCTTCGCCAGCGGATTTTCCGCTACGTCGCCGCTTTCTCCCCCAACGCACGCCGTCTGCCATCCGGTGCCGAAGGTGGCGCGGCGGCCGTGCGGCCCCGCACTCGCCGCCGAGCCACCAAGGTTATTGCTGTCCTGCTGCGCGCCGTAGATCCAGTAGGGCGAGCGGTTGTCGGTGGTCACGTCGTACAGTTGCGCCGTCGGCTGGTTGTCCCACGAGCTCCAGTTCTTGCCGCCATTGACGGTCACGATTGTGCCTTGGTCGCTCGCCAGAATCATATGGCTGGGGTCGTTTGGGTTGATCCACAATTGGTGATAATCATCCCCGCCCGGAGCGCCCCGGAAGGCAAAGAAATTGGCCCCGCCGTCGGTCGATTTGTACACCGTCGTATTCATCGCGTACAGCGTGTTTTCATTTTTCGGATCCACCGTGATCGATTCGAAATACCAGCCGCGATTCCAAATCCGGTTGTCGGTGTCCATCAATTTCCAGGTCGCGCCGGCGTCATCCGAGCGGTACAGTCCGCCTTTTTTCGCGCTCGCGTCCACCATCGCGTAAACGCGGTTCGGGTCGCTCGGCGCCACTGCAACCCCGATGCGTCCGGGATGGGCTGGCAGCCCGTTCGTCAGGTGCGCCCAGGTTTTGCCGCCGTCGCTCGATTTATACAGCCCGCTGCCCGGCTCATTCGACGACGGATAGACCGTCCATGGCGGACGCCGCGTCGCCCACATCGCCGCATAAATCACCTGCGAGTTGTCCGGGTCAAACGAAAGGTCGATCGCGCCCGTATTGTCGTTGAGGAACAATACCTTCTTCCATGTCGCACCGCCGTCTGTTGTCAAGTAGACCCCACGCTGCGGCGTGGCCGCATAGATGTTGCCGAGTGCCGCGACGAACACCCGGTTCGGATCATGCGGGTCCACGATAATCCGGCCAATCTGGCGCGTCTTTTCCAGGCCGATGCGCGCCCAGGTCTTGCCGCCATCGGTCGACTTGAACATCCCGTCGCCCAACGAGAACTGCGAGCGCGGATCGTTTTCGCCGGTGCCCACGTAAATGATATTGGGGTTCGAGGGCGCTTCTGCGATCGCGCCAATTGACGCCACCGGTTCGTGGTCGAAAATTGGCTCCCACGTAGTCCCGTCGTTGTTCGACTTCCACACGCCGCCATCCGCCGCGCCCATGTAGTAGGTGTCAGGGTGCTGCGTGCTGCCGGTCACCGCGACCGTGCGGCCAGCGCGGAAGGGTCCGGCCATGCGCCAGCGCATGCCGGCATAGAGCTTCGGGCTCACCTGCTGCCCCGCCATCGGCATGCAAACCGCCAGCATCGCCCCCAGTCCCATGCCCAACACCCATAGATAACGACGGACCATTATGCCTCCTAAAAAATTGCGGAAAATCGACCGTACAACGGGAAGCCACGTTTCAGCTGCCTTTCCACACGCACAGCATACACACACTGGAGCGGCGTGGCGAGTGCGCCGCGGAAGATCGCTGTGGCACAGCGTGCGCGGTGGGCGAAGGTCAGCAAGCACGAGAGGGCAACAGAGACACGCTAGCCCGCCCGCTGCCGGCTCCCGCCGGGTCGCGGTCAATTCTTCGCGCGATTTGCAGCGGCGAATCCGGCTCGTGCTTCACTCAGAAGCTCCGTGTTGGCCTCAAGTTCGCGTTCGAGAATTTTTTCCTGCTGCGCCACAACGTCCCAATGCCCCGCCTCCGCCGCTTCGGTCATGCCCGGCAGCTCCAAATGCGCGTAGGTGTAGCGCGAGGCGTAGATCGTGTGCTTGAACCACGGGCGTCCGGGAATGCCCTTCGGGTCGCACCAGTTGCGTTCCACTCGCATCAGCGCGCGATTCAGATTTTCCGCGGCAGACGCACTCACTTCCCCGGACGTGAGCGCCGCGGAAGTCGTCTCATTCAGATTTTTCGCCGCTGTTTCAAACTCACTGATGCGTTTCTCCAGCGGAGCCAGGTCCACGTGCCGCTGCACGTGGCTGCGCGCGTCGAGTTCATGGACGTAGAGGCGAATCTGCCGCGCGTAGAACGCAAAATCGTATGGCAGGATGTCGCTATTCGCGAGCCGCAGCGCCATGGTGCCCCAGAGTTTCGTCATCAGCGTCACGTGCCGGTAGCCGGGATCTCCGAAGTGATTGATCCAGTAAAAATCATCATAGGCGGAATGATAGACGCCGTAGGACCCGTCGAATTCCAGCAGGACAGCGGGAATTCCGAGATGATTCAGGAAGACCGTGTGGTCAGAGCCGCTGCCGATGCGCGTATCCACGAGTTCGTCGTCCGGAATGTCGGTTTTGCCCATCTCCTTCTCGCGCGAGGCGCGCCATTCGTCATACAGCGTGCCGCCCGATGGAGCGCGAACCGCGCGGCTCACTTCCACGAGCAACGGCGCGAGCGAGGGGACGGCGTCGCCGTGGAAATTCGGACCGGACGCCGCATAATCCACATTCAGGTACGCGACGCCGTTCTTCCTGAGTTCGTTCGCATACTGCTCGCCCCATTCGGTCGACCCGGTAAGTGCATACTCTTCGCCATCCCAATCTCCGAATACGAGAGTGCGCTTCGGCCGCATCCCTTTTTTGAGCAAACGGCCCAAATCGCGCGTCAATTCGAGCATGGATGCAGTGCCGCTCGATGGGTCCACGCCGCCGAAAACCCAGGCGTCGCGATGGTTGCCGAGGAGAATCCACTGGTTCGGATGCTCGGAGCCGGTGATGCGTCCAACGACGTCGTAATACGGCCTGATGCGGTTGTCCATCTCCACGTGGACGTGTACCCGCGCCTGGCCGCCCAGGCGATAAGGGATGGACAGTGCGCCTTGCCAGAATTTCGGCGTGGCGGGGCCGCCGATGTTCCTTAAAATCGGTTCGGCATCGTGCCACGAGAGCGGCACGCCGATAATTTTCGGCATCGAGCGTGAATCGTTCGGCGAGATATGTTTCGCGCCGGGCACCGAGGCCCATCCCGGCGTCGTCGGATCGCCGGGCTCGATGAAGTCATACGTGATGGAGCCACGCTGGATATTGCTCGCCGGGCCCCATGGGCCGTTGGGAAACACTTTGCCCTTCGCGAAGCCGTCCTGCGCGGGATCCGAGTAAATCAAAATTGCCGCCGCGCCGAGCTTCTGCGCGGTATAGGCTTTGTAACCGCGATAACTGTAGCCGCGCTGACCGTACGGCCCGGAATAACGGACCAGCACGATTTTTCCGCGCACGTCAATGCCGCGAGACTTTAGGTATGCGTAATCCTCCGGATTGCCAAAGTTCGCATAGACGACGGGCGCGGTGACGTCGCCCGAGGCGGAATAGCCGAAAAACGCGCCGGTGATTTTCGGATTGTTCGTGTCAGGGTCCTGCGCGTAGACGTCTTCGCGCAGGCGCGCCCGATACCGGACCGGGCTGACAAGTTCCACGGAAATTTCGCGCGGCTTGGAATCGAGCACGTCGTATTCGTGAATCGTCACGTCCTCAATGCCCTGCCGCTTCCACTGTTCGGCCACCCAGCGGGCGAGTTCGTCGTTGCGTTTCGAGCCCGCAATGTGCGGCTCGGCGGTCAGGTAGCGATGAAACGCGCGAATCCGCGCCGGCGACGCCAGGGCGCGCATCTGCCGTTCGTAGGCTTGCTCGTTCGCGGAAGATTTCCGCGTGAAGCCGGAGAACCGCCCGTGCCGCGTTGTGCCAAAAACCAGCCCCACCGCGGCGAGGCAGGCGAGCAAGGCCAGATTTCGCCCAATCTTTCGCGTGCGACTCATCGCTTTCGTTCTCCTCTGGCCCTTCACTTCTTCGCCGCTGTGATTCTGCCATATCGGCGACAGGGTCCACACGGCTTTTCAACTGCGGGCCGAACCTTGCCGGAAGAAATTATCGTTTTGGAATCCCGATCACCTCCGACCCTCTCCCTGAAACGCCAAGTGTGTGCCCAAGCGCTCCCACGCATTGTGTAATGCCGTTAAAAGGATCTAGCCGGCAAATCCAAAATAGGTGACGAACAGCGCGAGCGAGTCGCTGATACCGTGCGCGCACACGGATACCCAAAGATTCTTTCCAGTCAATACATACGCGGCTCCGTAAACAAGTCCGCTGACCATGGCGGAAATGACGCCAGCCGGCCCTTGATACCAATGCGCACAGCCAAACAAAGCGCTCGACCACAGCAGGCCCAGCAGGAGCGCGGAGCGGGAATGGCCTCCGAGATCAGCGACGCGATTCAGCAAATACCGGCGATAGACGAGTTCCTCTCCAAAAGCGGCATAGGTCCAAATGACGCCGAGCCAGCGCAGCAATCCCGCATATCCGTGTACACCCTCCATGGGATTTGCTCCCGCGGCGTAGTGCCAATAAGGCCTCGTCAGCGGATCAACAACAAATTGGCCCAGTGCCTGCTGCACCACTGCCGCCGCAATCGCTATCAAAACGATTCGCGTCCAGGTTTTTGGCAGCCTTAAACCGATCGCGCTCCAATTGCCTTCCCGCAATCGGAAGGAAATCAACGCCATCAGGAAAAGAAGAAAAACTGAATTGGGCAATACGTGCCAGACGTTATCGCCAAGGACGACCACGCTGCCAAGGATGGCTTCAGCCAGCGAAATCCATCGCGAACCCGCTCCGCGCGCCCCGAGATTGGTTTCGACCCACGAAATTGGACCAGAAGACCCGTTGCACGACGAAGGGTGCATAGCCAGCCCGTCCTCAGCTGGGATTTTTCATTATGAACTCACACCCGGCCGGCAACATACTCCCGGCGGTTCCCATATGCAACGCCCGGCCTGGTTTTTGGCGCGCGGAGCTTCCGCGGAATGGCTCACTGACTCGAAGAGGCCGGGAGCTGCGTGCGCCACCCACGCAAGTGCGGACGTTGTGCGGTTTTGCGTCCCCACGGGAGCCGGCCGTTCCGCAAGAACGCGGCTGCTCCCAGGCGGCTTTACTGGTGTGGCTTGGCCGCTTTGGCCGGTCCCACGAACTTCACCGATACCCGGAACCGCTTGTACCGCGTCCACCGAATCATCATGCGCATGTGCACGTCGCCCCCGCCGGCGATGCCGAAATGCAAAATATCGTCAGCGTACGTGTAGACGGGAAACCAGTATTGGCCCCGGATATTCTCGCGATACGTCGTGAAGCGGGGAAACAAATTTTCGTTATTGGCCGTGATGATGTTCGGAACCGCTTTCCCATCCGTCTTGACGATGGCCATGTCGTGTATATCCACCCAGATGCGCCCCTTGAAGTACCTCTGGTGCTTCTGGATTTTCTTTGGCGCCACGTCGAAAACGTAGGTATGCAGGTAATCCACTTTCTGCCGGCCCACGTACGTAACGTTGTATTTCGGCAGTTGTGAGGTAGTCAGAACGAACGGCTGGATATGCCGGAAGTCCTCGATATCCTGTTCGGTCAAGGTGATCCGCTTGAGTGTGGGAACGGGCGCATCTGTGACTTGCACGTAGCGCCGGCCCGAAGGCGTGTAGCTGACGTCGGTCGTCATCCTGTATTCGCCATCCACCTGCCCATCGGAATCGATGGTCTGCACGATCACGGTCTTGTAGTACGTATACCCATCGAGCGCGTATTTGAACTCGGACTCGTGCGCGGCGAATCCCTGAATCACCTGGTCCACTGGAATCGAAGGTGGCTCGTGGATGATGGGGTATGCGGGAAAGGAAACGTGAGCGGCTTTGTGTGCCTTGGGTGCTGGCGGAGGCTGCGCCGGCTGATTCGAGGGAAGTGGCACAATCTCAGGCAGAGGGCCCGGCGGCGGCGTTATCGGCCCTGGCCGTCCCTGCGCCAGCAACGACAAAGGCGACAGGAGCGCCATCAGCAGCACAAGTGCCGCCACCCCGCCGCATCGCTTCCTGTTTCCCCGTTCTCCTCTAGCCACTGGCCGCATTTCCCTTTGGCCTCCGAAGCTCTTGTGCCCGTGAGAACCTGTTTCGGAACCAGGGGTTGCCTCTCCGAAACGAGCCAGAAGAGCGTCAAAGCGTTACGGTTGCGGAACGTCGCGTGAAAGGTGCCCGCGTCCGTCACCTTCTCAACTGGCTACGTTACGTCCAAAGGTCCGAGCCAACATCAGCGCCATCACCAGCCCACCGGCTCCCAAGACCAGCATATCCACAACATTGCGCAGGTGGAACTGTCCAACGCGGCAGACAAGGAAATAGCCAACCACGGCATTCAGCGTTCCCCACAGCACGTTCACCATCGGCGACGACAATCCCTTGCCTGGTGGTGAGGCGAATGGGCTGGGGAACGGCCGGCCACAAACTCCGCTCACGAAGTGCGGAATGGCGTTGACGAGGAAAGCGCCACCGAAAAAGTAACCAACGTAGAAATACCAGTGCATTCGTCGCTCCTTTCCTGCGAGTTCGACAGGCGACAACAGCCGCTGAGGTCTCGACGACGGCCCAGCAAGTGTGTCCGACGAGGAATTCAGGAACCCGAACTGTCAATCAGGGTGTCCGTTCCGTGCACATTGGCAATATACCCTCCGCCCGCCCGGTTGCAACCGGAACCTCGCGCCCCACCACGCTGGAATTTTCCCTCGCGTTGTGAAACGAACAGTCGAGGAGATCGCCGCTGTCTTCTACCTCCTGATCTGCTGGTCACCGAACCCACGCAGACGGGCTTCCTGATATGTGCGGAAAAACCCCACACCATCGGCGTCCACAAATACTGGAAACTGCGGCGCACGCGATCCCGCACCTTTCCGCACGAAAAACAGGCGTTTCCGGAGTGAGTCTGGCCTCCCGGCGATTCTCTTCAATTGCGAAAAAGCCCTTCAGTGGCGGGCTGGTAGAATGGACGGCGGATGAAGGGAGGGTTGCGTATGGCGGCGCGTTTGGACTGGGGACGATCGGTGGTTCGCGTTTCCGCGTGGGCGATTCCCTTCGCGGCCCTCTGTCTTCCCGCGGCGCCCCGCACCTTGGCGGCGAGTCCGACGGACCCGCGGGCAACCGTGGCCGCTGCTCAAATCAAACAAGCAAAGACCTTCTGGTGGCAGACCCCCAAGGCCCCCGTAGTCGGCGCGAACGCGACGACTACGGAGGCCTGGTTCGACGCGAATTGGGGGGCGCCCTGGCCTCTGGACAACGTGCCAAAGGGCGAAGGGCGCGCCGTGATAGGGAGCGGCATGCCTGCGTGCCCTTTCTCCCAAAGCAAAATTCCCCTATACCCGGCGGAGATCGTCCTCGAGGCAACATTCACAAACTGGACCGTTTTTCTCACCCCTTCGCACAGGAGCATCTACACGCAGGTCGAGTACAAAATCGATCACGTGTTAGTTGCGCCAAAGGGGTGGCTGCGCGCGGGGCAGTTCGTCGACGTCCTATACCCTGGGGGAACAGTTCGACTAAGCGACGGGCAAATCATCCACTGGTGGCTCCCTTCCACCCAGCGGCAACTGAGAACATATCCTAGGCCCGGCCGACAGTACGTTCTATTCCTGCAATACGTGTTTCCGCTGGCGCAGGGTTACTGGGAGGAAGCCAGCATCGAGGTGAGGGGCAAGAAGGTTGTAGGGGGATTCCACGGATGGTACCGCGGGAGAATCCCTCGCGGAATGCCCTTGCAGGAATTTTTCGACTTGATCAAGAACTCGACGAGGGAGTACGAGACCACGCATTAGGCCGGGCTTCCATGACGGACCCCAGACTGGCCGACAACAAAACTGACCGCCCGCAAATAAGGCTGCCGACCGGGTCTCCGGCGCCCCACGCCGCTGGCTATCACCTGCGCTTCCTCTTTGGCAAGAATTTCCGCAGAAATCTTCATAGCCACTCCGGCACACCTCGACAGCAAACAGGTGCTCTTGAACCTAGATCAGGACCGGGGCGGTTCGATATGGCGCGGTTCACCGAGCAGTCAACTATTGCAACTTCGCATATTCGGATTTGGCTTGCTGCTGAACGGGGATGCCGGGATCGGCGTGCTGCCAGAGGGCGAGAAAATCCTGATACTGCTTGCGTGCGCCGGATTTGTCGCCGGAAAGCGCACGCGCGCGGGCCAAACCCAAATGCGCGAGCGGACCGATCACTTCGTTGATGGCGATGCCGGGATGGTCCAGGATTTTCTGGAATTCGGCCGCGGCTTGCGCGCCTTGATGCGCGGCCAGATACGCCATGCCGCGCACGTAAATCGGGTAGAGGTTCAGGGCGATTTGCGTCGGAGTTCCCAGTTCGTACGGTAAGGCGGGCTGTAGGTCGGCGACGGCCTTCGTCGGGGCATTCTGATCGAGCGCAATCGCGGCGTCAATCGTGGGCAGATAGTTGAACTGCACGACCGTACTTTCAGGAAAACGTTGCGCCAAATCAGCCGCGAGCTTTTGTGCTTGGGGGACATCGCCGGCAATGGCCACAGCCAGCGCGACAGCGGCTTCCGTGTCGCGCCCATTCGAGATTTTCAGCGCGGCGGCGGCTTGCTGGCGCGCCTGCGCGGCATCGCCGACGACGGCTTCGCGCAGCGCTGCTTCGGCCTGGTAGACAGCAGCGGTCTCTTTTTCCCCGGCCTGTTCGGCATCGGCAACGGCCTTCGAGGTGAAATCGTCCGCCTTGGCCAACCGGCCCGCATAGGCTGCCGTGTCGGATTCGAAATAGAGGAGCAAATCTTCGATTCCCAGCTTACCGGAGCTCCAGCCTGCTTCTCGCGCCATGGTCGCGGTGTCGCCCTGGAGAAATGCGAGCATGTACCGGTTGAAGCGCAGGGCCGGTGAATCGGTCCCGCGAGCTTTGGCCTGTTGGAAGATGGCCGCGGCATCGTCCAGACGGTCGAGGGCCAGATAATTGCCGGCGACGGTCGCGTAACTCAGCCCACTGGAGGGGTCAAGTGCAAGCGCGCGGCGGGCAGCAGTTAGCGCCTGCTCGTACCGACCGAGACTCCCATCGTCTACGCTCAGATCGGTGGGGGGAACGTCATCCCGTGGGTACGTCCGTTCCCAGAGCTCATAGACCTCATTCGCCTTGAGCAGGTCGCCAGTTACCAGCTGCTCGTAGTGCGAGGAAATGTAAAACTTTTCGCGCTCGCTGACACGGTCGCGTAGAGCGTAGGCCTTTGTGGCGCTCTCGGCCGCGAGAGCGGTTTCGCCAAGGTCGCTGTACTCCGTGCCCAGCGTGGCATAGGCCATGGCGAAATTCGGATCGAGCGAAACAGCGCGTTGGAAAGATGCGACCGCGGCGGCGTAGCTGCCGCGGTCGAGCGCCTGCCAGCCGAGAGTATACGCCTGCAGCGCTTCGAGTGAGGGCGTGGTGACATCCTGGAGCGGCTTATTGAATTTCCGGATCGAGGCGAGCGATTCGCCCAGCTTGCTGCGAATCGAAGTGGCCGCGCTCGAAAGCGCAGCGAGCACGTGGTCTTTGTCGCTCGCGACGGCCTGCGCGCTGGCCAGCGTGGCTCCCGTCTCGCAATTTTCCACGTTCAACACCAGGTTGTACTGGCTGCCGATTTGACCGATCGAAGGATCGAGTACGGCCGCTGCGCCATCGCGCTGGCAAATTTCTCGAGCGATCTGATCGGAGACCGTCGCACCGGAAGATTGGCCCATCAGCCGCAGTTCGTGCGCCATCTGCTGATCGGAAACGATATTCAGGAAGGGCGATTGGGCAAGCTGCGCCGCGAGGCCCTGGCGCAGCGTACCGTTAAAAACGGAATCACCGGTGGTATTCGTGAAATCGGCCAAAACGATGGAATCCTTCGAAGTCAGCACGGGCTGGCGCGGCCAGAAGAAATAGGCTCCGGCCCCGATAGCGGCGATCGCAACGACTGCGGCGGCGATGAGCCCCCAGCGATGTCCAGAGGCCGGGGCGCCCACGACCACCCCGGAGTTCCCTGCGCTGCCCTCGGCTGGTAGGGGCGCGGTCACCGCGCCCGCTGCGACCGTCTGCGCCGCGGCAGGAGTCACCTGCGCGGAAGACGGCGCGGAAGTAGCGGGCTGCGTCATCGTGACCGCGTGGCGCGTGGATTCCGTTTCCCGTTTCAGCCGGGCCAGGTCCACGCGCATATCCGTGGCGGATTGGTAGCGCAGCTTGCGGTCCTTATCGAGCGCCTTGTTGATGATTTCCGTCAGTTTCGGAGGAAGGTCGGGATTCATGCGCACTGGATCGAGCGGCGCGCCGTGCAGAATCGCTTCAAAAATCGCTCCGGTCGTTTCTCCGCGAAACGGAAGCAGGCCCGTACTCATTTCGTAGAGAACCGCGCCAAAGGAGAAAAGATCCGTCCGTGCGTCCACCGTCTCGCCGCGCACCTGTTCGGGCGACATGTAGGCGACGGTGCCAAGCGCGGTGCCGGGACTCGTAAGCTGCTCCGGGGCGACGGTCGGCGCGGCATCGGCGTGCGTCAGCGTGGCGTCGGCCGGAACGCCCTGCCTCGCTGTCTGTTTCGCCAGGCCGAAATCCAAAATCTTCGCGTGGCCATGCGTGGTGACGAAAATATTCGCCGGTTTGATGTCGCGGTGAACGATCCCCTTGCCGTGCGCCGCTTCCAGCCCTTCGGCAATTTCGACGCCGAGTTCGAGCAGCAGATCCACCGGCAGTGGCTTGCCGTTGATGCGATGCTTCAGCGTGACGCCTTCCAGGCATTGCATCGCGATGAACGGACGGCCTTCGAATTCGCCGATTTCGTAAATCGTGCAGATATTGGGATGGTCGAGCGCAGAGGCTGCTTGCGCTTCGCGTTCAAAGCGCTCGAGAGCGCGCGGATCGCGCGCCATCTCCTCCGGCAGGAATTTCAACGCGACGAAACGGCGCAGCCGAATGTCTTCGGCTTTATAGACAACGCCCATCCCGCCGCCACCGAGCCGATCGACGACGCGGTAATGCGAAATGCTCTTGCCGATCAAAGATGTGGAGTCGGCCACGCCAGAGGCATATTAGGACCTGACCCGCGGCAAGTCAACGAAGGATCGCTTGCCTGCCGAGGATTCGTGTGAGCAACCAGGCGAATTCTTAGCAGTTCGCCGCCGCAGACAGTTTGGCATGGGGACTCGCGCGCGGCTGTGAAGGTCGCATTGAGCTGGTAGCCGCGGACGCGCACTTCCTTTTGCGAAAACCCCAAGGGATGCGGTCCGGCTCTGACAGCGCGGACTCCCCGCATTCCCGAGGTATCGGGACGACACCCATAGATTCCGTTATCGGAACCTGAGCTGAGGATCGATTCAGCGGCAACAGGACCGGTGCTATCACCGCCCGTGTTCGAGTGTCACGAAACGCGCCGCCCGGCCGGGTGCCAAGCTAGACGGGCAAGGAATGTCCGTTTGAGCCTAGGCCAATCACCAAGCGTCCACGTTGAACTTCACGACGGCATTTCCCTTGGCTATCCGGCCGCCCGAGAGGCTGAGGGCGGAGGCCGGGATGTCCACCTAGCCTCCGTCCTCAACCATGCCGGACGACGCGGAAATCTTCTAAACCATATTCTTATGTCAGACGATTTCGGAGCAGGAGCAGCGGCGCTTCATTTTCGTTTTGAACTGGCGCCGGGCACCTACGGCTGGGTGATGTTCACGGTAACGTTCGTTTCCTCGGTGAGGTTTCCGAATGTGGGCGTGGGCATTTGGTAGTTGAGCGCTGTACCGCTCGCGGTTGCGCCAAAGTTCTCCGTTTCTCCGCTTATCACTTCCTTGAAGCCCGGGAACGTATTCTGCGTAGTCCCTTTGACGGGCCGCCTGCTGGATATCTTTGCCGCGCATCGGGGGATCCTCCTGGGGGTGGGTACCAACAAGAGGCTAATATATCGCACTACGATATATGGTCAACAGGTTTCTGGACCTTTCCAGCAGCCTGCTAGAACGCGTAAGTGACTCCGCCCAGCAGTTGCAACCAGGGCGGTCACGGGTATATTGTCGGTCGGGTTGGAGTCCGTAATGGAAATCCCGGGCGAATCCTCTTTTGCGCCCGCGGAAACGCGGGTATATCGGTTCAATCGGGTCTATCGCCTGTATCACCTTGCTGCTGGAGCAGCCTTTTTCGTCGTTGCCCTCACGCTCTACCGCCTTCCTCCTGTAGCATTCGTACTGGCTCTGTTCGCCTTGTTTATGATTGCTCGCCCGTTCGTCTCGGCGGTGACCGTGGACCCGTTTTCCGTTACATACAGAGGGACGTTCTCGGCCAAATCGATACAGCGTTCCGCGATCACCGCAGTCGAGACCAAGTCGACGGGCAGGGGAAGCGTTTTGATTTTGTGGGGGAATTATGAAAAGAAAGAGCGCCTAGCAATTCCGGCCATCTTTGGCTTTGACGATGCGTGGAACGATTGGCTGAGTAGCTATCGAGACCTGAGTGGCGACAAGCCGCTCAGCCTATTCTGAACTGCGCCACCAGCACAGCCGGGAATGGCTGCGCTGCCCTGACGCCAAGTGCGACGAGTTCAGCGCGGGCGGGAGCGCGGCTAAAAGCGAAGGCCGTCCGCATTGACTTTTTCCGCAGCCTGCTAGCAGGCTGCTGAAAAACCCGGGAATTTTGTAACGAAGCCGCTTCGCGTGCATCCAACGGTGCATGCGAGGAAACGATCGGCAGCAAAATCACATCTTTAGCTATCTCTCACCGGAGCAGCGCGT
>JAKASX010000042.1 GCA_021818865.1 Acidobacteriota bacterium | reverse complement strand
CAGATAACTGAACACGTGATTTTGCTGCTGATCGTTTCCTCGCATGCACGGTTGGACGCACTCGAAGCTGCTCCGTTACACAATTTCCGGATTTTTCAGCAGCCTGTTAGGTCCTCAGGAATCGCGGACCTCACGAACACGTTGTCCTCATAGACCATACGCCCACCTGAGATGTTTGACGCACGGAGGACGAGTACGCCCTCGTCTTCTGAGACAACCACGTCTGACGGCTCGTAGGTCAAGCCAATAATCGGTTCGCCTAGATGCCTGAGCCGTTTCACGGCCCAATGCCGAGGGATCTCCCCCAGCCATTCGATTTCGGAGTCCCTCATCGGGACGTTCGGGTCGAGCCCCTTGGTGACGGCACGGGTAATGAGCGCAGCGCGCTTTTCTTGGAGCAGCTCAATCAGCCGGTCGTTCTTCGCCACGAGCGCGTCGATCTTCCCTGCCTCGCGGTCGAGGAAAGCAGCGATGGCACGCTGCTCGGGTAGGGGACAGATTGCGACCGGGATGCCCATTATCCGGTCAGGGTTCGCCCTTGGCATCTTTGTGCCGTACGTCATCGCATCCACCCAACCGATAAAATCGGAACTCAACATTTGGTAAGTCAAGACGGCCGGGATGATTTCACCCTGACTCCTTAG
The DNA here is from genome assembly GCA_021818865.1 of Acidobacteriota bacterium. Taxonomy (GTDB): domain Bacteria; phylum Acidobacteriota; class Terriglobia; order Acidiferrales; family UBA7541; genus JAKASX01. Next base: position 30,030 of record JAKASX010000042.1, on the reverse strand, counting down.
GACGAGCAGCTCCGTCGAGCAGCAACCTTCGAACTCGGGTCTGAAAACTTTCGCCAGGTATGGACGCAATTTACCGAAGAGGACATCTCCCGGCCTAAAAATGGAGGCAGCGCCTTCGGTCTCCACACTCTCCGCAGCCGCAGTATCAAATGACGCTGCCCTCAATCGACCGGTGCCCGCTTCGAGATGTTCCAAACCTATGTAAGGGAGATCTGAGACGAGGCCCCGAGACCGCTCTTCGGTGACGGGGGCAACGTACTTGAGACGTTTCGTCTCCCAGTGCAGGGGAATGTGCCCGAGCCACTCAACCCCGGAGTCCCTGTACGCCGGGTAGGGCTTGAACCGCCGAGGCACCTTCACCCCTACTGGTTGGCGATCCATCCCTTTTCCCGAAGCACTCGATCGGCGAGCCGGATTTGTTGAGGGGTGAACTGCTTTTTTCGCTCGGCCCAGGAGTAGAAATTAGCGAGCAGTTCGTCCGGAGAAGCGGGCCGGTCGCGCGTTTCGATCCAGTGGACCGTGGCAAGCAGTTCCAGTCCGAATGGCGACTCGAAACCATCCACGAGCCTGGCCACTCGCTCAAACCGCCCGAGCGTCTCCGGGCGCCGGGCCAGGGTTCGGCGAGCGTCGTCCGCGGCGCCGGGGACGAGTTCGAGGACCTTGCTTGGCGCGTCGCCTCCCGCGCCGTAGCCGGAGATGTAGTAGCCCTCGATCGCGCTAAGCACATGACGGAGATTTTCCGCGTATGGCCCGTAGGGACCTTTGGCAAAGCGCAGGCGCAGCGGCTCGCCTGCTTCCTGCATGAGATACATCAGTTTGTGGACCTCGAGGAGCGAAACGAAGGGATCGAGAAGCCCCGCAAGATAGAGCTCCATCAGACCCACCAGCGCCGCGCGCCCAGGGGTCATCTCCGGAATCTTCCCCTTTTTCATGCTTCGAGGAAGCGGAGGAGTCTCTCCAGGCTCAAACACGACGACGCGTACTTCGGGAACGGCGAGCATCGCGTGCTCAATCAGGGGACGAACTTCGGTCCACTTGAGCCCGCCCAGTCCCGCACCGAGCGGTGGCAGGGCTATGGAGCGAATTTTGCGGCGCCGGATTTCGGCAACGAGCGCGGCAAGCCCCGCCTCGATGTCTTCCAGTCGTGATTTACCGCGCCAGTGGCGCTTGGTGGGAAAATTGATGATGTAGCGCGGACTCGTGAGCCTGCCCGTCTCGAACACGAACATGCGCCCGGGCTGGACCTCTTGCCGGCGACAGGCGGCGGCGTAGGCCTTGAAATTCGCCGGCCACGCTCTCTTGAATTGGAGGGCTATGCCGCGGCCCATGTAGCCAACGCAATTCACCGTGTTGACCAGGGCCTCGGCCGGTTCTTCGAGGATGTTCCCCGTCTTGAACTCGATCATATTTCCCTCCGGCCTCAAAAATACCACTCCGGATGAAGCTCCACGGCAGGGGCATGACCAATCCCAGCGAGTGCCTGCACCGCGCGGTCACGGATGGCTGGCGAGCGTGCACCGATCCGCTCGACCAGGCGGAACGGGAAGCCGCCGTGCACGAGAAATTCCGCCTGCTTGCGCTCTTTGATGTCCGGCTGGCGGAAATCGGCTGCCGCAACGGCATTCCAGTCGATCTCCGAGAGCTCCTCCTCCCGGGCGCGGAACTCGGCGATATACGCCCCAGCGTTGGAGAGCGAGAACGCCCAGCGGACCCCACTGGCTTTCGCCCAACGAATCACGCCGTGCATGTCAGCGACCAAATGCAGGATAGGCTCCTGGCCGCCACGATACGCCAAATCTGGATGGTTTGCGCAGTAAATGACGTAAAGCATAACCGATCGCGGGCAGAAGTAGAACGGGACGTAGTCCCCGACCTTCGTCCCGGGATGGCAGGCGACCTCGATTCGCTCGATCCGCCTGCGCTTGATCCCGGACATGCCGATGGTCTGAGCCGGTCCGCCACGAGCGACCATTTCGGCATCGGGAGCGAGCCGGCCGCCTGCGACGATGTCCGGCAAGTTTCCCACATGCGTGATGTGGTAGATCTTAGGTTGCGCCGGAGGGGTCGTCACTTCCTGTCACCTCGGCGAGCATTCTCACAACGTCTTTCTCGATGGCACGGATATCGGTTTCGATCTCTTCGAGCGGGCGGGGAGGCTTGTAGCGATAGAAATATCGGTTGAAGTTGATTTCGTAGCCGACGATCCCCACTTTGCCATCTTTCTCGTCGCGCCGGTTTGTGTCGATCCACGCGTCGGGAACGTACGGTACAACTTCACGCTCAAAAAACTCCCGGACGCTTTTCGGCACGCCCTGCTCGTCAACCGGATCTTCGCCTGCGGCAAGAGGCACGCTTTCTGTATCGCGCAACTCAGAATCGGGTTCCGGGTTGCCGTCTTTATCGCGGCAGATGGGAGCGGTTTCGTCTCGCTCGGAGAGAGCGGAAACGATCGCCTTCAGAATCGACGCGGAGAGTTTCAGCTTCTGCTTTTCCGCCTCAGCTTCCACGGTCGCCAGAAACGCATCGCGATCCTTGTAGAGCTTGCTGGGAAGCGCAGCCAGGAGGGTTCGGATTGCGTCTTGCAGGGCTCGACCTTCGGCGGCTTCTTTGGCCCCCGCGCTTCCCTTTTTCTTGGATTTTGCCAGATTCTGGAATGCGCTTTCTTCCTCCAGGCGAGCAATGCGCTCGGGACTGGCTTGGAAATTGAGCCGAAGTGGGCGCTCCACAGTTATTTTCCGGAAGCCAAAATGGGTTGTCGGGAAAATCTTGCTCACGACGACATCTTCCCCGGCACCGCCTTTGGCGAGTGAACGAGTTTCCCCGTCTTTGAAGCCCTTGAGAATTTCGATGATGTCCCAGGATCTCTCGGGCGGAATCTCCCTGCGCTTATCCCCCAGGCTCTTCCGCATTTGAACCCAGAAGCCCGAGGCATCGATGAGCTGCACTTTGCCTCTCCGCCCGGCCGCCTTGCGGTTCGTGAGCACCCAGATGTCGGTAGCGATGCCGGTGTTGTAGAAGAGCTGCTCGGGAAGGGCGATCAACGCCTCGAGAAGGTCGTTTTCCAGGACATACCGCCGGATTTCGCTTTCTCCGCTTCCTGCGTCACCCGTGAAAAGTGGCGAGCCGTTCATGATGATGGCGATGCGCGACCCGCCGTCTTTCGGCGTCTTCATGTGCGCCAGCATGTGCAACAGGAAAAGCAGTTGGCCGTCACTGATCCTTGGCAGGCCTGGGGCGAAACGGCCCGCGGCCCGTTTTTCGTGCTCCGCACGCACGTCGTCCTCGTCGCGTTTCCAATCCTTGCCATAAGGAGGATTCGTGATTAGGTAATCGAACAGGCGTTGTGCATGGCCGTCGTTCGAGAGAACGCTGCCGAATTCGATATTGTCCGCGTCCCGGCCGGTCGGGTCCTTGATGAAGAGGTCCGATTTCGACATTGCCCAGGTTTCAGGATTCACTTCCTGGCCAAAAAGGTGAATTTCCGCGTCTGGGTTGATCGGGGGACGGATGACGTCGCCGTTCCGTCGCCAGCCGATGGTGATGTGCTCTTTGGTGATCATGAGCATGCCGCCCGAGCCGCAGCAAGGGTCGCAAACCGTGCAAACGATGCCCGGCTTGCGGATCCGCTGCTCGTCGCCGGCGAGCATGAGGTCCACCATGAGATGTACGACGTCGCGCGGGGTAAAGTGTTCGCCGGGATTTTCGTTGAGCGCTTCGTTGAATCGCCGGATCAATTCCTCGAAAATCGTACCCATGGTGGGGTTGTCGATTTTGTCCGGGTGCAGGTCAACGTTCTTGAAGCGTTCCAGCACCTTGAACAGCAGCCCGGCCTCGTCGAGCTTGCTGATCGTGTTGTCGAAATCGAAGCGTTCCAGCACCTGTCGCATATTGGGGCTGAAACCGGAGATGTAGTTGCGCAGGTTTGCGGCGAGGTGCGGCGCATCGGCCAGGAGCTTCTCGAAGTCGTACCGAGAGGTGTTGTAGAAGGCGAATCCAGAGGCTTTTCTTAGCTGCGGTTCGAGGTTTTCAATCTTGCCCTTGAGGCGGCCCTGTGTTGCAAGCACCTTTTCCTTCGTCGGCGCCAGCACGCAGTCGAGTCGGCGCAGGACGGTCAGCGGCAGGATTACGTCCTGATATTTGCCGCGTTTGAAGGTGTCGCGGATCAGGTCCGCGACGCCCCAAATGAAACTCGTGATTTCGCTATGGTTCATTGCCACCCCGTGCCGAGTCGGGAACGTTCCCGGCAGTCGCTCTGCGCACGGCGCGGTGCTGGAGGATGGAATCCCCGACCCAGCCGCAGCGGATTATATTCGCCGCCGTCAGCGCGGAGCAATAGGAGCGGCGCGGGGGCGGCCGACTCCGTCCAAGCCGCAGGGAACGGCGCCCCGCGCGCGAGGGACGTGTACCCGACCATCTCCAGCGCCGCCGAAAGAGGACCCCGCGCCCACCCGCCGCAATCCCCCCAAACTTCCTTACGTAGAACCACCCCTCGCGCTCCGAATCGCATAGCGCGAAAATGCCGTCGCATGCGGAAAAACACCGCCCTTTACCCGCGCGCAGGAGGAAGCGTCACATGCCAAGGCACGCATCGAGCGAAATCCGTTTCACTCGACCGAGGACTGCCGCCACTCCGAATTCAAGCTGCGTCTCTTACTCAGAAGAGGCTCAAAAAATGACACCCTGGAAAAATTATCTCGTTGAAACAGAACCACCTATCGGAATTTTTGCTCGACCACCTGTGACACCCTGCGCGGGCACACCCCAAGCGTCTTTTTTGCTTCATTCGCCGGACCAACTGCGTCGCTTGTTCCTCGAAAAACCGCCCCGCAAGGCCTCCCGAAGCGCTTCCAGCCGATCCTGTCATCGCCGGCTACGTCCGATTCGTGCCCACTCCGCCGCGCTTTCCCTCCACAACGGAACCGGACTTTCTCACCGTGCACTGACCGGTCGGCAACGAGCGTTGACACTCCCTCCGGCGCGACTTAGGCTAGAAACGAACGTTAAAGGGCCGAGTTTCGTGTCGCCGGCATGTGCAAAGGCGCTCGTGATGCGCCGGCCGCTCCACCAGGACCCGATGGACATTTTCGAGGAAATCGTTCGATTGCGCCGCGAAGGGCGCAGGGCCGCGCTGGCGACGATCGTGCGCGTGAACGGCTCGATTCCCAGCTTCGAGAGCTCGCGGATGCTGGTCCGCGACGACGGCTCGATCGCCGGAACGGTGGGCGGAGGGTGCGTCGAAGCCGAGGTGTGGGCCGCGGCGAAAGAGGTGATGCGGTCGGAACGGCCGCGGAGCCTGAATTTCAATTTGAACAACGATCCCTCCTACGACACCGGACTCATCTGCGGCGGCACGCTGGAAATTTTCGTCGAGCCGGTTCTTCCCGCGCCGCAACTGGTGCTGTTCGGAGGCGGCCACGTTTCGCTGGCGCTGGCGCGGATGGCGACGCAGGCGGGATTCGAAATCGACGTCGCCGACGACCGCGAATCGTTCGCGAATCGCGAGCGGTTTCCGATGGCGCGCGACGTCTATACGACGTTCGAGGACGCATTCGAGAAAATCCGGCCCACTACCTCGACGTACCTGGTGATCGTGACGCGCGGACACAAGGACGATATGCGCGTGCTGGAATGGGCGATCGGCACCGAGCCGCGCTACATCGGGATGATCGGCAGCCAGCGGAAAGTGGTCGCCATCTATCGCGCGCTTGAAGCGCGGGGCGTGCCGATCGAGACTTTCGCGCGCGTGCACGCGCCGGTGGGCATCGAAATCGGCGCACAAACGCCGGAGGAAATCGCCGTGAGCATATTGGCCGAGCTGGTGGCCGAGCGGCGCGGCGCCTCGGCGGTGCAGCACAAAACCGTGCAAATCGCGGCGAAATCCGCGGCGCCCGCGGCGCGCGACTGACGCGATGCTTGCCGCCGTCATCCTCACCGGCGGGGAGTCCCGACGCATGGGCTCGCCGAAGGCGCTGCTTCCCTACCGCGACAAAACGTTCCTCGAACATCTGCTCGAAATCACCACGCATCCGCGCGTGGGCGCGCAGCGCGTGGTCACCGGCGCGGATCACGCCGAAATCACGCATAGCGTCACGCTACCGCCCGGCGTGGTGGTGGTGAACCGGCGCTGGCAAAAAGGCCAGCTTTCCTCGATTCGCGCGGCGATCGAGAGTTTGCGATCGATGGAAACCGAAGGGATGCTGCTGGCGCTGGTGGACCATCCGCTGGTGACGCGCGAATTGGTCGAGGCGCTCATCGGCGCGTTCGACCGCTCGCCACGCTCCATCGCTTTGCCAATCTGGCAGGGCCGGCGCGGGCATCCGGTGATTTTCCCGGCCCGGCTTTATTCGGAGCTGTACGCCGCACCGGAAGACGTCGGTGCGCGAGCGGTCGTTTGGGCGCATAAAAACGAAATCGTTGAAGTCCCCACCGAAGAAGAAGGCGTGGTGCTAAATATCAACGACCGCGAGACGTTCGACCGGCTGTTCCCTTCCGCCTCTGGCGCCTGACGCCTGGCCAAAGCTCAGCTCGAGCGGTCGAGGAGTGCTTCGACGGCGTCGCGCGCGAGTTCGGCGCCGTGGTGCGTAGCAGGTTCGAGGCCGCCGAGGTGCTCTTCGAGCATTTCCGGCGTAATCGCGCGGGCTTCGGCGAGCGTGCAGCCGACGAGCAGTTCGGTGACGAGCGAGGCGCAGGCCATCGAGGTGACGCAACCTCGTGCTTTGAAGCGGACTGCGGCGATTCGGCCGTTTTCCACGCGAATCGCGAGGTGCAAAACGTCTCCGCAGACTGGATTCTCCACTTCCACGACGGCGGTCGCGTCGGGCAGTTCGCCCGCGTTGCGCGGATGCTCAAAATGATCGAGAACGGCGGGGCTGAACATCGCAGGCAGTATGGCAAAGCGCGTAGGGACCGCGCAACGCGGGCGCGAGCCAAGGGGCATCGCGCCATGGTACGGAAGTTGGATTGACCGAGTGCGCGGCAAACCCCAGAATTTTCCGTGGAAAGGTGCGATCCGCTATTCCTCGACGCTGGGAATTCTCGCTCATTCCGATCGGCGTGATATTGGCCGCGGCGGGCGTTTACCTGGGCTTGGCTCACCCGGACAACGTTCAGGCGGCGACCGCGTTTCTGCCGGAAATGTACGCGGCCGCGCTCGCCGGCTACCTGTTTTGGCGACGGTCGCGGAGCGCCAACGGCCGCGAACGATTGTTCTGGTGGCTGTGGGCGGCGGGTTTTGTGCTGTTCATGGCGAGCGACGCGCTTGGCTTGCTCGAATGGTCGCAGCCGCTGGTTTCGCGCATGGAAGTTTTGAGCCTTACGTTCACGTTCCTGCCGGAAGTGGCGATGATGGGCGCCCTGGTGATTCAGCCGGAGGTGCGCGAAGGCGAATTGCGGGATCCGGTGGTGGGCCACGAAGCGGCGCTGGTGGCGCTTTGGTGGGTCTATTTGTATCTGGTGTTCGTCACGCCGTGGCGCGCCATTTCCGCGAGTCCAACGCGTTTCTGGGCTTCCTTCGTCGGGCTGCACAACGCGCAAAACATCGCGCTGGTGGTTTGGCTCGCGTGGCTGGCGCTTTCGACGGATGGGCGCTGGCGCCGGTGCTACTTGAATTTGGCCGGAGCGGTGGGCCTGCTTTCGGCGACGATCGGGCCCATGTATCAGGACCTCGATTCTCGACTTCCAAAGCCAACCATGATTTTCGAAGCGCTGGTGAGCTGCGCGTTTCTGTGGATGGCGCTGGGGCCGACGATCGCGGGGAACGAGCGGGAAGCGGCGCCCGAGCCGGCCAAAATGCGCTCGCCGGAACTGGGCGCCGGCGGCTGGCTGGCTTCGCTCACGGCGCTCGGCATTCCGGTGCTGGCGATCTGGCTGAGGTTTCAGCGTTCCGAACCCGAGCCGATCCGGCACTACCAACTGATGGTTTCCTTTGCCACGCTGATCGCGAGCGCGTGGATCATTTATCAGTGGCAGGTGGTTTCCGACCAGCATGGCGAGCAATTGGTGGTGCAGCTGGAAAATTCGGTTCGCGGAGTCAGCCGGCTGCAAGGCCGCTTTGCCGAAGCGGAAAAACTGGTTTCGCTGGGCCATTTGGCGGCCGGCGCAGCGCACGAAATCAATAATCCGGTGGCGGCGATGCTGGGCTACGCGGAGCTGATTCGCGCCGACGCCGGCGCCAGCGAGCGAACGCGGGAACTGGGCCGCAAAATAGGCGAACAGGCGCGACGCATCCGGACGCTGGTGCATAACCTGCTGAGCCTCGGCGAGCAGGCGAGTTTCGAAGTGCAGCCAGTGGACGTTTCGAAACTGGTCGAAAGCGCGGCGGACCTGCGCCGGCTGAGCGGGCGGCAAACCGCCGAATCGCGGCTGACTTTCGAGGCGCAACCTGCCCAAGTGCGCGGCGATCCCGACAAGTTGCTGCAAGTATTCTATCGGCTACTGCTGGCGCTATCGGGAAACGGCGACGGATCGACCGCCGAAGTGAGCGTGAGGACGGAATCCGGCGGCAAACAGGTGGTTGTGGAATTTTGCCAGCGGCCCGGAGAAACGTCGTCCACGCCTGAAATTTACAACGCGCAGAAAGCGCAGTCAGGCGAGGGATTGAGCCTCGGCGTCTGCTATGCGATCGTCAAGGAGCACGGCGGCGCGCTGCTGCATGAAAATCTTTCCGACGGCCGTCGCCGCTTTCGCGTGGAATTGCCCGCGCTCGACGGCAATTCCCCGGCATGGCCAAATCCTGCCGCGTAATTCGCGAGAAATCACCCGCGCGTGGAACCGTTTGTCCGCAGGTGCGTCTGCCGATAGAATCGGAACCGGCAACCGATGCCCGCTTCCCCTTCAACGCGGCCGGCGCGGCCCCGGATCGTCTCGCTGGCGCCTTCGGTGACTTCGATTCTGGTGGCGCTGGGTGCGCGCCGCGATCTGGTCGCGGTGACCCGGTGGTGCCGCTATGTGGCGCCCGTGAAGGGACTGCCCACGCTCGGCGACGCATGGGCCACGGAAACGAAACCGATCGAGCGATTGCGGCCCACGCTCATCATCGGCTCGGTTCCCTATCGCGCGGAAACGCTGGAGAAATTGCTGGCGATTCCCGCGCCGCTGCTGGCGACGAATCCGCGCACGCTCGACGATATTTTCGCCGAAATTCATCTACTGGGCGCGCTGACCGGCCGGCGAGCGGCGGCGGCTCGGCTCGTGCGCAAAATGCGCTCGGCGCTCGACGAAGTGGCGAAACAGGCCGCGCGGGCCCTCGACCGGCCGCGCGTCTACGCCGAATCGTGGCCGAATCCTCGTATCAGTTCCCCGCCCTGGGTCGGCGAACTCATCGAGATGGCGGGCGGCAAAATGGTTTTGCCAGCCGGGAGCCGAGTGAGTGATGAAGCGGTTCGCCGGGCGCGACCGGATGCGATCGTACTCGCGTGGGCGGCTGCGGGTGGGCGTTCGCGGCGGGAATCGGCCCTCGAAAATCCCGCGTGGCGAACGGTGCCCGCGGTTCGTTCCGGCCGCGTGTTCGCGATTCCCGATCATTTGTTGAACACGCCCGGTCCTCCGCTCATCGAAGGAGCGCGGGCGCTATTGCGCGTTTTGCATCCGGAAATTCGCCTGCTGGCTTCGAGCGGCGTTTAGGCCGCGAACGCCTGCGGCGAGCGGATCGTCTGCGCGGCGGGGCGTTTCGTTGGCGCGGGGGGGAGATCAAAAGCGATGGAAATCGACAAGGGAACCGTGCGCGCGCCCGAGCTGGGCCCGGAATGGCTGAATTCGCCGCCGCTCTCGACGCAAGCATTGCGCGGCAGCGTGGTGCTGGTGGATTTCTGGGATTACACGTGTGTGAATTGCCTGCGCACGCTTCCGTATTTGTCTGCATGGCATGAGCGGTACGCGCCGCTGGGCCTGGTGACGATCGGCGTGCACACGCCGGAATTTGCTTTCGCACAGTCGCGCGAACTGGTGGAAGCGGCGGTGGAGCGGATCGGGATTCGCTATCCAGTGGTGATGGACAATCACTACGCGATCTGGCAATCGTTCGCGAATCGCTGCTGGCCCGCGAAATATCTGATCGATGCATCGGGATACCTGCGGTTCGTTCATTTCGGCGAAGGCGAGTATCAGGAAACCGAGCGCGCAATCCAGGAATTGCTGCGCGAAATTCATCCCGGCGCGGAACTGCTCGAGCCGCTCGAGCCTTTGCGCGCGACGGACCATCCCGGCGCGGCGTGCTATCGCCCGACGCCCGAACTCTATTTGGGATTCCGGCGCGGGCAGCCGGGCAACGAAGGCGGGTTCCAGAAGCAGGGCGAAGGCGAGCCGTTCGAATACGCGCTGCCGCGCGACCTGAGCGCCGACGCGGCGTATTTCGGCGGCGCGTGGATCAGCTCCGAGGACCACGCACGCTCGGCGGGAGACGCCGCGCATCCCTCGACATTACTCGTCTATTACGCGGCGAAGGAAGTGAATCTGGTGATGGCTTCGCTCGAAGGCGAACAGGAAATCGAGTTGCTGCAAGATGGCGCGCCGCTCGCGCGAGAGGACGCGGGCGAGGACGTGCAGTTCGACGCGGCCGGGCGCGCGACGGTGGCCGTTTCCGATCCGCGGATGTATCGGCTGACGCGCAATCGCGCGTTCGGCCAGCGCCTCTTGCAGCTTGTGAGCCGGAAGCCCGGGTTTCTAGCCTACGCGTTCACGTTCGTCACGTGCGCGGCCAATGAAGGCGGAGCGGAGTAGCGCGGCGATGCAGGTGGTTGCGGCGGTGATCGAGCGCGAGGGACGCCTGCTAGTGGGACAGCGGCGGCGCGGCGACCGCTTCGCGCTGCAATGGGAATTTCCAGGCGGAAAGGTGAGCGAAACGGAAACGCTCGAACGAGCGCTCGAGCGGGAACTGGGCGAGGAACTGGGCGTGCGCGCGCAAGTCGGCCGTGAACTCTATCGGACGCGGCATCGCTACCGCGAAATGAGCGACGAACTCGTGCTGGTGTTTTTCGCGACCCGGATCGAAGGCCAGCCGGTCAATCTGGCGTTCGAGCGGATCGAATGGGTCGAGCGCGAGCGGCTCGGGTCGCTCGATTTTTTGCCGGCCGATCGCGAATTCGTCGCGCGGCTGGCGAAGGGAGAATGGCCCGGCGAATGAGTTTGCGCGCGGGAGGGCGCGGCGGAATCTTCGCGCAAGTCGCTCGCGCGCGAGCGGCGCATCGCGCTTCGTGCGTCGCGTTTGCCGCCTTGGAGGCCGCGATTTTGATGGTATACTTTTCAGGATTCAACGAAAACAATCGGCAACCGAGCCGAGAGGAGAAGCGATGGCGACGAAAGTGAATCGCGCGACGGCGGTGGGGGATGCGCCGGCTTCGCGTCATTCGCCGGAATTGCTCCTCGGCCTTTACCGGATGATGGTGAAGTGCCGGATGTGCGATGAGAAGGCGCGCATCCTGTTCAAACAGGGGAAATACGCCGGCAATTTTTATTCGAACGTAGGTCAGGAGGGGGGAGAAGTCGGCGCGGCGTTCAGTCTGCGGGAGGACGACTGGGTCGCTCCTTCGCATCGCGACTGGACTTCCTGCATCGTCAAGGGCGCGCCGCTCAAGGCGTGTTTCGCTCAGCTGTACGGCAAGACGGACAGTCCCGACCGCGGCAAATCCACTCCCGCGCACATGGGCTATCCCGAGTTACACATTATCACGCCCGCCAGCACCATCGCCGCGCAGTTGATGATCGGGACCGGCGTGGCCTGGGGCCTGAAGCGCCAGGCGAAGGATTCCGTGGTTGTCTCATTTTGCGGCGACGGCGCGACCAGCATCGGCTGGTTCCACGAAGCGCTGAATTTCGCCGGCGTGCATCGGCTGCCGATGCTCTACGTGGTGCAAAACAACCTGTGGGCGGAATCGGTGCCGCTGCGGCTGCAAACCGCGCTCACCGATCTTTCCGACCGCGCCAAAGGCCACGGCATCACCGGCGTTTCCGTGGACGGCAACGACATTCTGGCCGTCTACGACGCCGCCACCAAGGCCATCGCGCGCGCCCGCGCCGGCCAGGGGCCGACCGTGCTCGAATGCAAGACGTACCGATGGTACGGCCATTCGGAAATCGATCCGGCGAAATACCGCATGCCGGAAGAAGTGGCCGAATGGAAGAAGAAGGACCCGATTCCGCGCTTCGAAAAATACCTCGCCGACCGCAAGCTCCTCAGCGACCAGATCAAAAAGCAGGTCCGCGACGAAATCACCCGCGAAATCGACGAAGCGGTCGAATTCGCCGAAAAAAGCCCGTATCCGGCGCCGGAAGAGGCGCTCGAGCACATCTGGGCGTGAGAGGACCCGAGCGCAGACATGGCACGCACGATTACGTATATTGATGCGATCAACGAGGCGCTTCACCAGGAGATGGAGCGCGATTCGCGCGTCTGCATCCTGGGCGAGGACCTCGGCATGGGCGGCGGCGTATTCAAAGCGACTGCCGGCCTCTACCAGAAATTCGGCGAGGAACGTGTTCTCGATTCGCCGCTCGCCGAGGGCATCATCATCGCCGCGGCGATCGGCGCCTCTCTCGTCGGCTACCGGCCAGTGCCTGAAATCCAGTTCGCCGATTTCATCGGCGACGCCGTCGATCCGATCCTGCAACAAGCGGCGAAACTCCGCTACCGCAGCGCCGGCGGCTATTCCTGCCCGATCACGATTCGCGTCTGCTGGGGCGGCGGAACGGGCGGAGGGCTATATCACTCGCAGGAAAACACCACCTGGTTCGCACACGAGCCGGGCATTCGCGTCTTGGCGCCTTCGACGGCTTACGACGCCAAGGGCATGCTGATCGCGGCGATTCGCGATGAAAATCCGGTACTCTTCTTCGAACATAAGAAGCTCTACCGCACCGCGAAGAGCGAAGTGCCCGAGGAACCTTACACGGTTTCGCTCGATGAAGCGGCCGTGCGGCGCCCCGGACGCGACATGACCGTCCTGACCTACGGCTACATGGCCAGCGTAGTGATGGAAGCGGCTGAGGAAATGGCGAAGCGCGGCGTCGATGCTGAAGTGGTAGACCTGCGCACGCTCGCCCCGCTCGACAAGAAAACCATCGTCGAATCGGTTCGCAAAACGAATCGTTGCCTGATCGTCCACGAGGACACCAAAACGCTCGGCATCGGCGCCGAGCTTTCGGCGATCCTCAATGAGGAAGCGTTCGACGATCTGGACGCTCCGATCATGCGCGTCACCGGGCCCGACGTTCCGCCAGTGCCGTTCAGCCCGCCACTCGAGAAATTCTTCATGGTGGACAAGGAAAAGGTGCTGGCCGGGATGGAGAAACTCGCCGCGTACTAACGCCGGCGCGCCAGACCGGCATCAGACGAACGGCCGCATGGGATCGCAGCCAGGATGGCTTCGCCACCTGCGGCCGTTCGCGTTTTTCCGAATCCTTCTGTCTGTCGTCCTTCTTACTTCACCGTCAGGGTCAGGCCCTCAGCGTGGCTTACGGTCGAGGACGTGCCTTTCACGGTGATTGAATACGTCCCAGACGGAGTCCCCGGATTTTTCGGCGTGGACGACCCTCCGTTGCAAGCGGCTGTCCACCCTGCGATTGCCAGCACACATGCGAGGCCTAGGAGCGGCACGAGACGCCACTTGCGTTGTTTGCTTGCCGCTGCCATGCCGATCGCTAGCAACAAGAACACGGTCAGGGCGAGCAGAAGCCGCAGGGTGAGTTGGAAGTCTGTCCCAGTTGGTTGCTCGGGGCCATCTGGCGGGCCGACGAACGACGACGCCGTCGTGGTGATTGTTACGGTTAGCGCGGAAGGCGTGCCGTTGACGGCTTCGGACGATGGCGAAACGGTGCATGTAGAGAGGGACGGCGCACCGGAACAACTCAGCGACACGGTGCCGTTGAAGCCGTTTTCCGGCGCAACTTGCAGGTTATAGGTAGCCGTTTGTCCGGCGGTGACTGTGGCTGCCGCAGAACAGTTGCCGGCTGTTGGACACGTCGCACCAGTGGCAGTCGCGACCGTGAAGTCTGTGCCCTCGCCTGTGAGTGCGATGGATTGCGGGCTGTCCGAGGCGCTGTCGGTAATGGTGATTGTGGCCGACCGGTCGCCAACGACGCCGGGCGTGAACGTCACAGTGATCGTGCAACTCGCGCCTGCGGCCAGGCTGGTGCCGCAGTTGTTGGTTTCGGAGAAATCGCCGGCGTTGGCACCGGTGATGCCGATGGTCGTGATGTCGAGCGGGGCAGTGCCGCTATTGTTGAGTGCGATGGTTTGCGGGCTGCTGGAGGTGGTCACGAGTTGGCCGGCGAATGAAGCGCTGCTTGCGGACAGAGCGACTGCGGGAGCGGCAGCGCCTTGGCCCAGTAGCGGGACTTCGCGAACGCGAAGGTTGAAGGCGTCAGCAATGAAGAGGTCGCCCTGGCTGTCGAAAGCGAGCCCGTAGGGCGAGCCGAGTTCCGCGTCCGTTGCCGGTCCGCCGTCGCCGATAAAGCCGAACGCCCCATTGCCCACCACTGTCGTGATTGTTCCTGCCGCGTTCACCATCCGGACGACGTTGTTGCCCGTGTCCGCGACGTAAAGGTTCCCTCCTGCGTCAAGCGCCACGTAGGTTGGCATGTTGAGGAAGGCGCTGGTCGCTGGCCCTCCGTCACCGCTGTAGCCGGCCGTGCCGTTGCCGGCTACAGTTATGATCGTTCCGGAAGTGTCCACCTTGCGGACCACGTTGTTTGGCTCGTCCGCAATGTACATGTTTCCACTCGCGTCCACGGCGACGCCCATCGGCCAATTGAGCGTGGCGCTGGTCGCTGGTCCACCGTCTCCGCTGTAGCCGGCTGTCCCGTTCCCAGCCACGGTCGTGATTGTGCCAGAGGTGTCCACTTTGCGGATGACGTTATTTTGCGAGTCGGCGATGTACAGGTTGCCCTTCGCGTCCAGAGCAACATCTACGGGAGCGCTTAGGCTTGCGCTAGTTGCTGCCCCTCCATCTCCGCTGTAGCCTGGCGTCCCATTTCCCGCGACGGTCGTAATCGTCCCTGAGGTATCTACCTTGCGGACAACCTGGTTACCCCAGTCGGCAAAATACATATTCCCATTGGGGTCGAACGCCACGCGCGATGGCAGATTCAGGCTGGCGCTAGTCGCCGGCCCTCCGTCGCCGCTGTAGCCGACGTCACCGTTTCCGGCGAAGGTCGTGATCGTGCCGGAAGCGTCCATCTTGCGAATCCGATCGTTCCCCGTCCCGGTCGAACCCGTGGATTCGTCGCCGGAGTCGTCAGCGTAGAGGTTGCCTGCAGCGTCGACGGCTACCCCGATGGGCGTGTATAGGCTCGCGTCCGTCGCTGGGCCGCCGTCGCCACTGTAGTGGGTGGTCCCGTTACCTGCCACGGTCGTGATCGTCCCAGAGGGGTCTACCCTTCGGACGCGGTTGTTGCTGGTGTCGGCAATGTAGAGGTTCCCGTTTGCGCCTATCGCCACATCGACTGGGTAGTTGAGGCTAGCGCTGGTCGCCGGCCCCCCGTCGCCGGTGTATCCCTGCAACCCGCTCCCGGCTACAGTCGTGGAAGTCCCGGAACTATCTACCTTGATGATCCGTTGGTTCCAGCTGTCCGCTATGTAGAGGTTGTCGTTCGCGTCCACCGCCAATCCATTCGGATACCAGAGGCCGGTGCTTAACGTCAGGGTGGAGATGATGCCGGACGTGTTTACCTTGCGGACGCGGAAGTTGTAGCAGTCGCCAATGTAGACGTTCCCCGCTGCGTCCACGGCCAAGCCGGCCGGGACGTTGAGGGTGGCTTGCGCCGCCGGCCCCCCATCCCCGCTGTAGCCAGCGGTTCCGTTCCCCGCGAAAGTAGTAATCGTCCCGGAGGGGTCGATCTTGCGGACGCGTGCGTTGTACGCGTCGGCGATGAAAAGGTTCCCGCTCGCGTCAGTAGCAAGGGCGACGGGCCTGTTCAAACTAGCGCCTGTTGCCGGTCCCCCGTCGCCGCTGTAGCCCGAGTTCCCGTTCCCAGCTACTGTCGTGATTGTCCCGGACGTGTCCACCTTGCGGACTCGCTCGTTATTCGAGTCGGCAATGTAGACATTTCCGCTTGCGTCAACCGCTATGCCCCATGGACCGTTGAGCGTGGCGTCAGCCGCTGGGCCGCCGTCGCCGCTGAAGCCGGGGAGCCCGTTCCCCGCGAAAACTGTCAACTGGCCCTTGGTGTCCACCTTAAACACCCTGTTCTCCTCCCGGGAAGTGATGTACATATCCCCGGCCGCGTCGAAGGCTACCCCGGCCGCGTCGGCCACGTTGGCCTGGGTTGCGGGCATGTTGTTTGGGCCGCCGCCGGCGACGGTCTTGATGATGGCCTGGGCTCTGGCGATTCCGGCTGCCAGCAGGCAGAGAAACACAAAAAGTATTGTTCGGCGCATGGGATTCCTCCTACCTTACCGGGCCCCAAGCCAGTTGGACCGGCTCGCGGCGGTTTTGGCCCTGGCTGTCGGTAAATTGCACGAACAGCCTTGGCGCGGCACCCTTCTGCCAAGCTTGATAGTCCCGGCTGGAAAGGGTGATTGAGGACGAGACAACAGTGCTTTGATTTTTCGAAATCGAGATTCCGGGAAACGTAGCGAAGGCGGGGCCCGGCTGATTCGCGCTCATCAACAGGATCGTCGCTCCCGTGATATCGGCGCCGCTGTAATTGAACACGCGCGCCTTGAACGTGAGTTGATACGAATCACCCTGTTGGGTGACGTTGCTCGTCTGGTAGAAGCAAGCGAAATCGCGGCCGTTGGCACCTGAGAGCCGCAAAGCAAAAAGAGTGGCCAGCAGGCAGGCTAACGCCACGCCTGCGGACACAATTCGTGGTCCCTTCATGGGTTCCCTCCGTGTGAAAAAAATTGCGCTTGTCTCGTAAGAATGAGCGGCGAGGAGGAGGGATTCACGCGCCACACGAAGCGCGTCCGTTCCCTGGAAAGACAATTGACCCAGTAACAGGCAATCGGCGAGCCAGAGTACACGCGATGCTAAGATTTTTTCTATCCTACGTTTAGAGAGCGGGCGTCCGGAGAGGGTGTTGGCACGTGCGGAAATTGGCGCGGAAACAAGGGATTTTCACTCAACTCTCTAAAATACGGCCAAAATCGCGGGAGCGTGATTTCACGCGAGATCGCGCAGCGGGGTCAAAAATGATTGCGACTATTCGCTCAGGTGAGCATGCGGCCGCCATCCACTAGGATGGTCTGGCCGGTGATGAATTCCGATTGAATGAGGAACAGAACGGTTTCGGCGATGTCGTCGCCGGAGCCGACCTTGGCGAGCGGGGTGCGACGGATGTAGCCCTGATCGATTTCCTCGTCGGGAAACTGGATTTTTCCTGGGGCGACGCTATTCACCGCGATTTTCGGGCCAAGCGCGCGCGCCAGACAGCGCGTGAGCATCACGACGCCGGCTTTCGAGACGCAGTAGTGGACGTGGTCGGGCTTCGGCTGATAGGCGCCAATCGAGGAGAGATTCACGATGCGCGGACGCGGCGACCGCTGCAGCAACGGCAGCGCCGCCTGCGCACACAGGTACTGCGATTTCAGATTCGCGTTGAGCGTGAAATCCCACTGCTCCTCGGTGAGCTCGGCGAACGGTACGCCAAAAAACACGCCGGCGTTGTTCACCAGAATATCCAGCCGGCCGAATTCGCGTTCGAGGGCAGCGAAAAGCTCGCGGACCTCGCTTGCGTGGCTGACGTCGGCTTGGAGCGTCACCGCCCGCCGGCCCATTTGCCCGATTTCGCGGGCCACTTCGCCGGCTTCGGCCGCCGAACCGCGATAATTCACCGCGATATCCGCGCCGGCCTCAGCCAGCCGCAGAGCGATGCTCCGGCCGATACGCTTGGCCGCGCCAGTCACCAAAGCCACCTGACCCGTCAAGGGAAGGTCCATAAAAACGCGTCTCCCGGGCCAAACTACAGGCCCAAGTGAAGGCTGTCAACCCGGGCGGCAGGCCTTTTGGAGGCGCGGCCGGACGGGGCGGCCCTGCGGCGAAATTGGGGCGAACCGGAACGGGCGCAGGAGGTGTATAATGCGGCGCAAGGGCGTTTGGGAGGCGTGGCCATGAAATTGGCTTATTCGCTGGCAGGAGCGCTGGTCGCGGCGGCTCTGGCCGGCAGCGCGGCTCTGGCCGCTCCACGGCATCAAGCTCCTCAGCAGAAAACCGATTCGCAGCTAAGCCAACCCATCGCGGTGAATCCGAAAGCGGACGATCCCTTCGGCGTCCAACTGGCGAACGTCAAGGATATCGGCGAGCGCGACCCCTGCAAGGGCCTGAATTTCTACTCGATGGAAAAGCAGATCGCGCTGGGCAAGCAATTGGCGCAACAGGTGGAACAATCGGCGCGTTTCGTCAACGATCCGGCGATCACGAGCTACGTCAACCTGGTGGGCCAGAACCTGGTGCGCCATTCCGACGCTCGCGTTCCCTTCTCATTCCAGGTGGTGGATTCGAACGTGGTGAACGCGTTCTCGCTGCCCGGCGGGTTCACGTTCGTGGATAGCGGATTGATTCTGAAAGCGAGCGATGAAGCCGAGCTGGCGGGCGTGCTGGCGCACGAAATCTCGCACGTGATCGCCTGCCACGGGGCGAAACAGGCCACCAAGGCCGACATCGTGCAGATGGCGATGATTCCCGTTTCCATCATGCTGCCCTACGGCTGGACCGGTTACGGAATTTACGAAGGGTTGAACGCCGCGATTCCGCTCGCGTTCCTGCGCTTCAGCCGCACGGACGAAGCCGAAGCCGATTACCTGGGCGTGCAGTATCTGTGGAACGCCGGGTACGATCCGAACGCCATGGTGAGCTTCTTCGAGAAAATCGAAGCGGAAAACCGGCGCAATCCCGGCACGATTCCCAAGATTTTCGACACCCATCCGCCCACGCCCGACCGCATCCTGGCCGTGCAGAAGGAAATTTCCACGCTGCTGCCTCCGCGGCACGAATACATCGTGGACACCTCGCAGTTCGAAGCGGTGAAAAAGCGTCTGGAACGCTACGAAGAGGGCCGCGAACTCAATGGAACCAAGAACGGCCCGACGCTGCGGCAACAAACGCAGAACGGCAAGAAGCCAAACGACAAGGGCCCGGTACTGAAGCGCCGGAATCCCAACGACCCGCAACAACCATAGAGGTCGCGTTTCCCACGGCGAGATCCTCGCTGCCACTTCGAGCCTCACGATCGCGCGCGCCACGTTCGTCTGAGTCACGAGTGTCGGGGTTTACTCCGAGATTCTTCGCGCATCCTGATCGGATGCGCTCGGAATGACCCGGACCGGGTGTTGGCAGCCAAATCGTACTGATAAATACCGGTTGGCGGTTGCGCTGTGGCGCCGCGCGAATTCATGGCAGGCGGGCATTCGCCGATACCACAGTAATAAATATCGGACAGGATTTCGGCGGATCAGCTGCGGGGAGTTTCTGCGATGCCGAGCTTCCGCATCTCCTCGCTGTAATACTTGCGATAGAGAATGTCCCACTCGGGAGTGCCTTCGAGGATTTCCTTCTTTTGGGAGACGATTTTGCGCCGCACTTCGGCGTCGATCAGCTCTTCGTGTTTCAAAAGGTCCTGCAAAATCTTGATGACGTTCTGGCGGATGGTGTCGCGATCCTCGATGAATTGCACGTCGTCGCTCGAAACAAGGACGTCGGTGACCACGTGGCCCACACGATTGATTTTTTCCCGGCTCAGTCGCATCAACGCAAAATCAGCTTGCGGTCGCGAGCAAGCTGCCCTTTCACCTTTTTGTACATTTCCTGATACGACGCGCCGCGCTTGCGCATCTCTTCCGCCCACTGGCTCAGAATCTCGCGCACTTCCTCGTTGAGCCGGTCTTCGATCGAAAGTTCCTCATCCATCGCCAAGCGCACGCGCTCGATGAGCGCAGCGGCGGCGGGCGCCTCGATCATTTGCGCGGCGACCAGCTTTCGAACCACTTCCCGACTCATGTAGGCGACGTATTCCCGCGAGAGCAGCAAAAATCAATCCTCCCAAGTGAGTCTATCGGCCGCATGGTGGGGTGTCAAGCCGCCTAACCCGCATCGAAACAGGCGATTTCGCCGCCGCGCAAAATCCGGATCGACAATTGCCGCGCGTTTTCCGCGCGCGTTTCCGGCGGGCCCCGGGGCGCGGCTGGCTTTTTTGGAAACTCTTCGTTACATTGGAACGGGCGGTTAGCTCAGTGGTTAGAGCATCCGGTTTACACCCGGAAGGTCGTCCGTTCGAATCGGACACTGCCCACCATCGGCACGAAATGCGGGGCCGTAGTTCAGTCGGTTAGAACGCCTGCCTGTCACGCAGGAGGTCGCCGGTTCGAGTCCGGTCGGCCCCGCCATCTAAATCACTGAATGTACTTCGGTTCGACAAGCGGCACTTCCTCCGCTGAAGCAGATTTGGGAACAATTGGGAACAAAACCCCGGCGATTTTGCCCGCAATCCGCTTCTGCGCTTCCGGCATCGGTTGCGTGTACACCCCGAGCGTCACCCGGCAATCCGTGTGGCCCAACTGGGCCTGAAGCGCCTTGATGCTTTCCCCGCTCGGGTCGGCCCACGTCGAATACGTGTAGCGAAACGTGTGCCAGCCCACGCGAGGAATTTCAGCCCGCTCGCACGCCGGATGAAGCACGCGGTTTCTCACGTTCTCCGGGTTGAGTGGCGTTCCCCGTTCGGAGTGAAACACCAGATCCTCCGGGTTGACCACCTGAGGCCGAATCGACCGAAGCGCGTCCAGCACCACGGCATCCACAAAAACCATGCGCCGCGATGCCCGCGTTTTCGGCTGGGAAGAGTGCCCCTGGTAGCTCGACTCCGCTACCAGAATCGCGCTCTTTCCGAAGTCCACCCGGCCCCAGCGAAGCCCGAATAACTCGCCGCGGCGAAGCCCCGTCAATGTCGCAACGAGTGCCATCGTGCGGAAAGGATCGGGCAATTCTTCGAGCAATCGCCGCGCCTGTTCCGGCGTCAACGCCAGGCGCTCGCGGGTGTCCGCGAGCGCCGGCACCTGAGCTCCCTCGGCCGGATTCGCCGCGATAAAGCCCCACCGCTTCGCCATTCCGAAAATCTTTAGCATCCGGTTTCGGAGTGACAGCACGGTGCGCGGCGCGATGCGCTTGGAAACCGACGAAAGGAAAGACTGCACGTCGGCCGGTCCAATTTCAGGGAGAAGCGTTTCCCCGAACGCCGGCAGAAGGTAATGCCGAACGAGGTAGCGATAGTTTCGAACCGTCGAAGCCCGAAGGGTCGGGTGAATGTTCGGCTCCCAAGTTTCGAGAACGAATTGCGAGAACGTCACCCTGCGCTCGGGCTTGTGCCGGCCCTGATTGATTTCCGCCAGGCGCTCGGAAAGCTTCTGACGCGCGGCGCGATAACCGAATTGTCTCGACACCGGCCCGAGAACCACCGAGCGATGCCGGCGCACACGCGAGCCGTCAGCCAGAATCGCATCCTCGCGGAAGCGGCCGATCCAAACCCGTTTATGTGCTCCCCTCTGAAACACTGCTCCTTCCTGCCACCTTGGCCTTGCCACGGAACCTCCGTTCTCCGTGGCCCGGCCTTGATTTTCTGCGGGCGGCATCATAACGGGTTGTGCGGCGCACGTCACCAGAAACCTCTAAGACGCCTTCTCCAAGCAGCCGTAGCAAACAGGTTCGCCTTTGAAAATCACAGCGTCCGCCTCTCGCTCTCCAAACATCCCGCCCGTCGCAATCAGCACCACCGGACGCCCGCAGACCGAACAAAGAGTGTCGAAGTCTTCGGAAGGAATGAGAATCTTCTCTTCGAGCACGTCCGGCAGGTCGGCTACCTCTTCGATTGGCACCGCCCCGAGTCCTGGCACGCGTTGGAGCGGCCCGCCGCAGTGCGAGCACTTCGGCAATGAAAACTCGCGGCCGCAACCGGCGCAACGCTCACCGGCGCGAATTTCCCGCCGAACCCGAGCCGCCTCAGCCTGCCGGCGGAGCCGTGCCAGACCGTCCGTCGCCCGTCGAGTCGCCCTTCTACGCATTGCCCCCGCACCTCCGCAAAAAGTTAGGTTGTAGAAGAGAGCGCCAGGCCGGCTCCCCAACCATTTCCCCTTTTCCACGACCTTTTCCCGCCGCCGACCCGAGCCGACGCGGGTCTAATTCCGGCAAAAGTTCGAATTTCCACCTCGGCGCGGTCGCCAAAAGCCTTCCGGCGCCGTGAAGGGCTCCGCCGCAGCGACACCGGCAGCGTTTCTTTTTTGCATTTTCACAAGATCGCGCCTGTTTTTCTGTCAGCGGCCTCATGGGGCACCCTCCCACTCCGCCTGTTTCAAGAATTCGGCCGGATCGGATTCCGTTTCAGCTTCAGAAGGAATGAAAATTTTCTCTTCAGTCACGTCCGGGAGGTAGGCCACCTCCTCCATCGGCACTAGCCCAAGCCCGTGCACCCGTTCGAGCGGACCGCCACAACGCGAGCACTTCGGTTTCGACGGCTTCGAGAGCGGCACACCGTAATGCGCGCCCAGGACCGCCACACGGCGCGTTCCCGCAAGCACTTTCGCTAGATGCGCCAAACCCTCAGGCGTCGTGCGAGGAAGTTTTTTTGTGTATTTGAGCGCATGAGCGAGAACCGACCGAAAGCCTTGACTCGCCTCCGCGTAAAAAACCGTATACGATTCGCGGCCCAAAACCCGCTTCGACTCTTCTTTGAAGATGTCAACGAGCCGCCCCCAGCAGTTCAACGAACCGGTTTCTTTCAGCCTTCGTTCGTCGTACCCGTAATCGAGTGGCGGCCCAAAGTACGCGCCGTGGAAATGAGCGTTCGTGTTGTCAAGACCGAATTCGGTTACGCGGACGAATTCAAATCCAAAGCGCAACACCCAACGCGCCGGAATCATTTTTTTCGCGCCACGCAATCCCTGTTTCCGCGCTTTGTTGTCCGGACTGAAATGCTCCGGCAAATACACGGTTTCCCAGCCGAGTAGCCTCCGTTCGCTGCCATCGCGCGCGATACCGATAGGCCAGCCGTCAGAGGAATGAATCGGAGCGCCGGAGCTATCCAACTTTGGACGGCAGCCCTGGCCGGCCCGCCACCAATCGGGTTTCGCTTCGCGGACGGCGCATCGGACCGTGTTTCCAATCACTTTCACCATCCCCACCATCTCTTCGTGAGTCGGGTCTTTCGCCCGGTCATGGCGAAACGAACAATCGAACACATTCCAACCCCACCCTGGCAGCGCACGCACGGCGGCAGGAATACTTTCGTCGAGCGGAAGAAGGGAGCGAAACAACTTGTCGAAATTTTTCTCGGCGCACGGAGGATGCGTCCGACCGTTACAGTAGGCGCGCATTTTATACTTAAGGAGATCATCGCGGCACTCCCAAAGAAACCCCAGCCTCCCGCAATACGCCGCGCGAATTGCCAGCCGTTCCAAACCCTCGGCAACCAGCGCCTCGCAGTACCGCCGATCCAATTCACCCAGCGAATCGAGAACGGATTGGGGGATATCCACCCAACGCTCCGGCCGCGCGCCCCGCTTCCCGTACTTGTTTCGAAGCAAATAGATCAACGTCTGAATGGAAGCGCGATCCCGAATGGAGAGCCCTTCGACAACATCGCTCTCCGCCAACGCGACCGCCGCAGCCGAAGCAGCACGGTCCACGGGAGAAAACGCGGCGACGGGAGCATCGAGAGAAAAGTTATACGTTTGCGTATCAATAAGAGCCCCGCTCACTCGCTCAGCTTCCCCGAAATCTTCCAGAAACCTCGCGCGCCAGGAGGCCGGCCCCGTAAAAACGTTGCGGCAATCCTCCCGTGACAGCGGACGGGGAGCGGATGCGATAACGGGCGACGCGCTCATGCCGACCGCCCTTGCCGGGAAATCCGCGCCGGCAACGCCTGGCCCGCCCGCCAGCGGGCCTTAAACCGAAATTCGCGGCCCGCTGGTAGGCTCAAGAGCCTCCGGCGGCACTTATGCCTGGCGAGCCTTCGAGCACATCCCCTGGCGGCTGCTATTCGCGGCAAGCACACCCTCCCGCCGGCTCCGGGCCGCACGGGCGGATCGGCCAGGAAGCTACAGGACACGCGAGTTTTCAGGATTGCCGGGGAGGATTTTTTTTGCGAGAATGGCATCGATATTGGTTCGCGCGGGTCGGCTTGGCGCTTCACCTACTAGCAAACGCCAACCGGCCCGCTTCCTTTCAGCGCCGGCGACGGCGCGCCTCCTGCTTCAACCGGTCCAAATACCGCCGGAGTCCTGGCCTCAGCTGCGCAGGGGTATACCGGCTTCGAAGCGCCGCCTTGGTGCCCTGTATCCTTTCTTCCAGGGAAAATCGGTGCCTTTGCATGGGGTCTTCCTCTCCAAAACCAGCCTACACCCGGTTTTGGCACCCCCTTGACCTTAATTCAAAAAGAAACTGTGGGATGAAAATTACACAGTTTATGCTTATAATCTGTGGGTGAAAAACAAACCCACAGCTTCCGGTCATCATCTATAGGGCAAAGGGGGGGTTCAGATGAAACGAAACGCGAAAAAAGAACTGACGGCCGCGCTCATAAAAGAGCTCAAAGCTTGCGGGCTGCCAGACACAGAGGCCGCGCAAAATGTATTCAAGGCGCTTGCGAACGGCCGAGCACCAAAAGGGATAAAAAACGAAATTGAAGCAATCCAACGCGGAATGGCTGCGGCAATTTCGTTCGGGCTGCTAAAACAAGCGCAGAGGCTCAAACCACGAACCGACGCCGAACTCGACAAGCTACTAAGGGACATTCAAGGAATGAGTCTCAAGCTCCGTCCAGCCCTCGGCGAAACTTACAAAAATCTGCAAGCCCTCGCGCCACAAAAGAAGCGCGGTCCCCAATCCTTCCTGACGAAAACAGAGAAGCAGAGTGCCTGTAACATGATACAGGCCAATAAAAACGGTGGAATGACCCTTAAATTCGCAATCCACACGGTCGCGCAAGAGTACAAAATCACCCCCAGATTGATGCGAAAAGTATGGGACAACCACGGACTACGCTAAGCCGAGCGAAGCCGGTGCCGCCGCCTTTCGAGCCACACCGGATTCCCTGGGCACACGTGGCGCAACGGCTTCGCGCCTCTCTCGGTGACGCGCCATAAGCACACCAACTTCGCCAGGGACGACGCGCTCAGCGGTTAAGAGGCCGACCACCACGCGGCGGTCAAATCGAAGTTCAATCTCTTCGCCCTGCCAGTGCAACCACAAAACGCGCCAGGTCCTCCACACCCGCAGGGATTTCAGGACCGCTCCACGCGTCAGGCCGGCGCTGGCCGCAAGCGCATCCAGCGAAACGCGCCCGCCGGCGCTGAATTGAACGTCGCCCATTTGCGGCACCAACTCGCGGATCGCGGAAAGCGTAAGAAAGCAGTTCCTTCGCGTGAGCGATCCCCACTGTGGGCCAAGCTGGCTTACTGGCACAGAACCGCTCGCAGGCTTTCTTTTATTTGCAATCGTCGCCATCTTTTCCCCCCTGCTGCCGAAGCCACCTCAGCCGGTTGCGTCCTTTCGCCGTGATGCGAAAAGCAGCCACCTGGCGCGGACCCGACCGGCTCGACGTTCGCCTTCGTTCGCACCGCAGCAAACCCCAACGGGCATAAACATCGAGCGAATGGTAGAGACTCCCCGCGCGCAAAATTCCGACGCTAGAACCGTGCGCGATTTCCAAAACCGTCCGCGCGCGGCCGTCCGCCAAGGCCGCCAGAATGCATTTTTTCCGGCCGTTGTACCCATGTCGCTTCATCCTCGGGGCTTTGTTCCTCACCGTGCTTCACCCTCCCGCACCGTAACGCGACGATTTTGCTGCGGAATGTGTGATACATTCTAACATTCGACGTAATACCACTCTAAATTTCTTACACTCGCCACAACCCCGAACAATTCCGCGAAATGATTCCGTGAATTCCGCAGAAAGTATCACGCGATGTATCACTCCCCTCATGCGGCCGGCTTGGGCAAGCGCCACTGGCGAGAAACCGCCCCCTCCACACGCTCCACGATGGCCATCCCAACCCTCCAGTACTCACGTTCCCGGCGCACGTCGGCCGGGATTCCCGCGTGTTTGAATAGAGAAACGGCCTCTTGCCAGCCGAGCCGAACCGGAACCTCTTGTACCGATGTCGGCCGCCCCGCCGCCCGGTCGAATCCATGCGGCCGCGCGACGGTCCGAATAGGCGCGGCCGCCCGCTCGATCCGGGCCGCGACGCGCGCCGCGCTCCCCGCTTCTCGCTTCCGATCCGCCCAGGCCGCCAGAATGCGGAGCAATAATTCGCTTTGGCTGAGGCCCTGGCTCGCCGCGACACTCTCCAATTTTTCAGGGGAAACGTTCCGCAAATAAAAACACGCATAGGCCCGACGCCCTTCCCGAACGGCCGGAAGCGACGGGCAGCCGAGGTCCTGCCAGTAGAGAATAGCCGCGCGCAGATTTTCACTTGTGGCGCGCGCACGAAGCCGGCGCGGAATTCGCACGGTAATTCGATGAGCGGCAGTCACAGCTTCGCTAGGATGAGGGGAGCATCGGAGATTATTTCCCACTCCGCCTTGCATTCGGCGCAGGCAACCACCGCGCCGGCCTCTACGTCGTTCGGGTCGCCGTCCAGGCGCGCCCCACACGTCGGACAGGCGAATCGGTGCGCGAACACCGGCTCACTCGATTCAGAATCGCGGCAACCCTCGCAATCGCAACAAAAAACGGTTTTCTCTCGATAATTTTTGCTCGCCTGTTTTCTCATTACTCACCGCCCTTCGGTCTGATTTCCAGATGGTCCACGACATGTGTACACCTTCAGGAAGAATTGCGCCTGCCCGTTGCGATGCCGTAAAACACCTCCGATCATCGAAGCCACGTCAGCGTCAACCGCCAGTCATAGTAATCTTCGCCCGATACAAAACCGCTGGCCGTGGTGCTGTAATAAATTTCCGTCCCCGAATCGCAGTAGAACGGCCCGGTCTCACCGGCAACGGCCGTTCCCGTGCCGCTTACGCTTTGAGCCGCGAGCTGTAGCTCCCGCGTCGTGCCGTGATAGATAAACCCAACCACCGGTCCAAGAGTGAGAGACGCTCCGGAGGAGTTGGAAGTGAACGTGAAGTAGTGCGCTTCGTAGAACCCGCCGCCACTCGCGCACGTCGCCCAATTGGTGTTGGTAACCGAGCCGTTCTGTGTCAGCAGGTCGGCGGATGCCACTACCCCGTTTGCTTGCGTGATGAACGAAATGTACCCATTTGGCCGCGCGCAAAAATTCTCTACGTATTTGTTCGTCGCGGCATCGAATCCCACACCCCACGGCACACCGAATGAACTAGGCGGACACTCGACGGCAAACCGTTGCTGAGGAAAGCTCTGAGCGGCGGACGCGGGGCGAGCCGGCCCTCGCCAAAGAACAAGCAGCAGAAAAAGCACAGCCAGCCAAGGAAGAGCCGATTTTCCAAAAGCCAGGCTTTGACGGATCATTGCGTCACCTCGAAGGGGCGGGAAGGCCCGACAGATTCGGTTTTCCACCCAAAATTTTTCTCAACAAGAGAGCGCCCACCAAAAGAGCCAGAACGAAAAGTGTGACGATCTGCCAGGGCTTCATGCCGTGGCTCCTTCCAACAAGCGTCGCCGCTCGAGCACTTCCGGCGATCGAGAAATGTGTGCACCTCCACGATCGCGATGGTGTACACCGCTCGATCCGGCGTACGCTCCTGGTGGACGTGCGGTGTACACAAAAACGCCGGCCGCCGGCGCGAGGCATGGATTAGCTCGCCCTTCCCCTAAATCATCAACAATCGTGTACCTCGCGCGTCCCCCCGATCCGCGTTTCCGGCGTTTTTCGATTATGAGGTTGCAGCAGCCGGCGAACTTAGGCACAACTTGGGAACAAAACTGGCAATTTTTGCTTCTCAGGCGATTTGCTAAGTAGCAGAAAACCAAGGCCGGCCACGGTTTAGAAATGGGCCGAATCACTCTGTCACGCAGGAGGTCGCCGGTTCGAGTCCGGTCGGCCCCGCCAGTTTCCATCTTTGTCCAGCCCTGAGACATGGGTAACAGAATGTACCGGTCACATGGGTGACACTTTCTTCAACGAACACCCCTTCCTAAGCATTGCTTCTTCCCCTGATGAGTCACACCCCGCGCCGGGCAAGTCAGGCTGCCCTGCCTTCGTCGCGCTGGTTTGATTGTTTCGGGCCTATTTTTCTGGACTGGGGTAATCGCGTTCCGGCATTAGCAGGCGTCCTAGCGCGACGCAGTGCCGGGCCGGCTGACTCTCTGCGCCGCTTTTTTCATCATTTTTTTCATGCGGTTTTCGCCGGCCCAATAGAGGCTGATTTCGTGGCCGTCGGGATCGTTGAGATAGGCGTGGCGCCAGCCCCAGGGCATCATCGCGGGCAGTTTGGTGATGTAGAAATGTTCCTTCATGAGCTTGTGGCAGAAATCGTCGAGATCGCGGATCTCGAAATAGAGGCGAACGCCGTCGCTCGAAACCGAATCCGCCGGGCCAGCCTGATGCAAGGCGATCGTGCCGTCGCCACCGGGAGCGTGGAGACGGGCGTAGACGGGGCGGTTTTCGAAACGGAAATCCTCGATCAGTTTGAAACCGAGCAGGTCGCGATAGAAACCCAGCGCTCGCTCGACGTCTTTCACGTAAATCATGGCGTGATTGAAGCTGAGCTTGGCTTCGGATTCCGCGGATGAGGAGGGCGGGCGGGGCGCGGACGGGGATCGCTTGGCGGATGCGCGGCGGGCGGAGCGCTGGGGAGCTGTGCGCTTCTTGGACCGTTTGGTTCGCGCCGGTCGTTTCATCGGAGCGCTCCTAGTTCGAGGGCGCGGGTCGGAAACCGGCCGAAACGCGAAACGCCGCGCCAATGCTGCGAATCGGCAGCATTATCCCCGCAGTCAGTCGGAATAGCAACCATGGATAGCACACAGGCAAGAGTGGCCGTACTGCTGTTGCCGGGTTGCGTCGCGGGGCGGGAAAAAAGCAGATCCTTCGGCCGTTGAACGCTGAGGCTGTTTGGACGCTCCGGCGTTCAGCCTCAGGATGACAGGATTTATCGGGGCGGCGGTCGCGCTAGCTTTCGGAGGGGTGAGCGATACGCTTCGATTCAGGGGCGAATTGCGGCTGTGGATGGACGGCCGGAGTCATGGCCGGCGCCGGGACGGCGCTCTTGACTTTCGATTTGCCGCGCCATTTCAGGAATCCGTCCATGTAGGTGTAGACGACGGGCGTCAGGTAGAGCGTGACGAATTGCGCGAAGACGAGACCGCCAACGACGCACAGGCCCAGCGGGCGGCGAGCGCCGGCATCGGCGCCGAAACCGATGGCGATGGGCAGCGTGCCCATGATCGCGGCGGCGGTGGTCATCATGATTGGCCGGAAGCGGATCATCGAACCCTGATAGGCGGATTCGGCGGCGGAGATATCGCCTTTGCGTTCGAGTTCGAGGGCGAAATCCACCACCATGATCGCGTTCTTTTTCACGATGCCGATCAGCATGATCAGGCCAACGAACCCATAAATATCGAGCTGCATATGAAAGAGCGAAAGCGTGAGCAAACCGCCGAAAGCCGCCGCGGGAAGGCCGGAAAGAATCGTGATGGGATGAATGTAACTTTCATAGAGGATGCCGAGAACGAGATAGATGACGAGGACAGCCATGAAAAGAAGGATGGGCAGGCCTTTCATGGATTGCTGGAACGCCTGGGCGCTGCCTTGGAAGCTGGTGGTGATCGAAATCGGCAGGAGCGACTTGGCGAGGTTCTGGACCTCGGTGACGGCCTGGCCGAGCGCGACGTGGGGCGCGAGATCGAAGGAGATGGTGACGGAGGGCAACTGGCCTGTGTGGTTGACGGTGAGCGGGCCGACGCCGGTGGTGAATTTCGAGACGGCGCTAAGCGGAACCAGATGGCCGGTCGAGGACGTGATGTAAAGGTCGGACAGCATGTTCGGGTCGGCCTGGAAACGCCTCTGCACATCCATGACCACCCAATATTCATTGGTGGGCGTGTAGATGGGCGAAACCAGGCGCTGGCCGTAGGCGCTATAGAGAGCGCTTTCCACCTGCTCCGGCGTGACGCCGAAAGCCGAAGCTT
>JAKASX010000149.1 GCA_021818865.1 Acidobacteriota bacterium | reverse complement strand
ACCGGGAGCGTTGAAGGGCGCGAGTTGCGGCAGCGCTTTCGCCCACGTCGGCAGGCCCCAAGACGGGCGCTTCCGGCCCTCAGTGGGGTGAGGCGAAAGATGGTTTTGATTCGCACCCAGTGCCAGTCGGTCGATTCAGGGGCCATGAACGCTCCTCGCGCCTCATTCGTACTTCAAGGCCGTCACGGGGTCGACCCGCGAGGCGCGCCGCGCGGGAATCCAAGACGCGATAAGAGCGACAGAAGTGAGCAGTGCCGCAACGGTGGCAAGTGTTATCGGGTCGACGGGGCTCACGCCAAAGAGCAAGCCGCGCAGCAGGTGCGAGAGCGGCCACGCGGCCAGCCCGCCAATCGCCAAGCTCGCTAGTGACAGCCACAGTCCTCCTCGGAGTATCATTCCGAGGATTTCGCCGGGTTGCGCCCCGAGCGCCATTCGAATGCCGATCTCTCTTCTGCGGCGAGCGACCGAATAAGCCGCGACTCCGTAGACGCCAAGACATGCCAAACCCAGAGCGAGGAGAGCAAAAATCCCGGCGCCCGCAGCGAGCGTGTGCTCTTGGCCGAGGGTTTCGTTGATCTGCTGCGGCATGGTGCGCGTGTCGTACACGACCAGATTCTGGTTCACCGAGCCGATCGTCTGCCTCACGAGCCGAGCGATGGCCGCGGGATCGCCTGCCGTCCGTACGTGCAGCACGAGCCGCGAACCGAGGTCCGACGGCATAAGGAGCTGGAAGAAAGCAGGTCGCGCCTTTTCCCGCAGGCTCCAATATTTCGCGTTCCTTACCATCCCGACAATCTTGTACTTGGCTTCCGAATCCCGCCCCTGGTTGCCAAACCGCCCGCCGATAGGGTCTTCGTCTGGAAAATACTTACGAGCGAATGCCTCGTTAACGATCGCGACGTGCCCGGGTCCGGTGAGGTCCTGTGGCCCGAAATCGCGGCCAAGAACCAACGGAATTCCAGCCGTTGCGAAAAAATCCGGACTCACAACATTGAAAGCCACAGTGTGGGTTTGTCTTCGTCCATAGGTGTAGCCCTCGACGAAAATGTCCTCTTGCCACGCTCCTCCTCCGAAGAGCGGGGTGAGCGCCAGCGCGGCTGACCGAACGCCGGGCAGTGCCCGAACCCGGCGAAGGAGATCCCGCTCCATTTGGCTCGCGGCAGGTCCACCGAGCTTGGCTTCCTTCGGATCGATGTTGACCAAGAGCAGATGCCCGCTGTCGAAGCCGGGATTCAGCGTGTCCAGGTTGTAGATGGTGTGAACGAGCAGCCCCGCCGCCGTGAGCAAGACCATAGAGGCGGCAAGCTGCGCGATCAGCAACGCTTTCGTCGGGCGGCTTCCCGTGTAACGCGCCTCGGAGGCGCCGGCCCCACCGAGGGAAGATTCGCAAAGCCCTCGCGTGGCGCGTAGCGCCGGTAAGACGGCAAAGAGGAGCACGGTGAGGAGGGAAGCCGCGGCCGTGAAGGCCAGCAGGCGAAAATCGATAGGGAAACGCAAGGCCGCATCGGGGGCGAGGGGCAACAAACTGGCAAGTAGGGGATAGGCGCCGAACGCAACGGCCAACCCGGCGAGACCTCCAGCCGCGCCGAGCAACAAGGCCTCGGTCAGCAGTTGCCTCATCACCCTCCATCGGCCGGCACCCAACGCCACCCGGATTCTCAATTCGGTCGAACGCGCCGACCCGCGTGCCAGCAACAGGCTGGCGAGATTGGTGCAAGCGATCAGCAAAAGAACTCCCACGGAAACCATCAAGACGGGAAGAACACTCGAAAGCGACAGGCTCAATCCCCAATCGCCCACGCCTGCGGGGAGCAGGCCCACGCTCATTCCAAGCCAATGCTGCCGCTCTTCGGTGGGCCACTTTTCCATTTCCGCGCTCATGCCTGCGAGGGAACTTTCGAGCGATGTGCTCAGCTCCGCCAGCGCCTGCCCGTCGGTGACGCTCGGTTTCAGCCGCCCAACGCAATAGACGGAATCGGGAGCTGGTACGCTGGAAAACGGGACGATGACATCGGGAGTCCAAAGGCGGTTGAGACCGAAAAATGACGGCGGCGTGATGCCCACGATGGTGAAGGGCCTTCCTTCTATGAAGATCGATTGACCCAGCGCCGACGCGGTGTCGCCGAATGTGCGTTTCCAAAAGCCGTAGCTGAGCATGGCTGCCGGAGGAGCAGAGGCCCGGTCGTCGCTTTCGGCAAGCGCCCGGCCAAGGAAGGGGCTTACGCCGAGAACGGAGTAGTACGAACCCGAAACAAGCAAGGTGTGAACCCGCTCGGCATGCGCGCCCCACTCCATGTCCGAGGTCCGCTGTGCATAGATGAACATGCCGGAAAAACTTCGGTCGTCCTCGACGAGCGGCCGAAATTCCGGGTAACTGATATTGGAAAATTCAGAGCCCTGAAGTCGCAGAACCATCTGAACGAGACTTCCGGGATCCCTGACCGGCAATGGCTCAAACGCTGCTTGATCCACCAAGCCGAAGACGGCGGAGTTGGCGCCAATCCCGAGCGCAAGCGTGCCGATGGCGACGATTGTGAATCCGGGATTGCGGCGAAGCTGGCGTAGGCCGTAGCGGACGTCCTGCCAAAGGGATTCTAGAAAGGGAAGCGTCCACACCTCGCGGGTTTCTTCCTGGAGGGCTACAGGATTACCGAGCGAAAGCCGCGCCGCCCGACGCGCTTCTTCCGGCGGCATTCCTGCGGCCATATTTTCCTGAGTGCGCTGCTCCAGATGGAAGTGGAGTTCGTCCTCAATGTCGTGGCTCAGACGGCGACGGCGGAAGAGGACTTCGATTCGCGACCAAAGCCCGTTGATCGATTGTGGCAGCATGAGCTCACCCCACGCTTCACTCGTACTTCAATGCAGTGACGGGATCCACGCGCATGGCACGGCGAGCGGGAATCCAGCAGGCAAGCAGTGCCACCCCCGTGAGGATTGCCGCGGCTACAAGAAACGTTAGAGGATCGGAGGGCGTAACGCCATAGAGCAGGCTCGACAGCACGCGTGTCAACCCCAAGGCGCCGGCAATTCCAATGCCCAGTCCCAGCGCAGCGGGCGTCATTCCTTGGCCGATTGCGAGCCGAAGCACATCGCCCCTCCTGGCACCTAGGGCCATGCGGATGCCGATTTCCTGCGTGCGCCGCGTCATGGACTGCGCTACCAGACCGTAAATTCCCACTGCCGCCAGCAATAAAGCAGCGCCTGCAAAAATCCCTGAGAGCAGCAACAGAAAACGCTTTTCACTGAGCCATACGCCGAGCGCCTCGGCAAACGTCGAGAATTCCACGGGGGTATTCGGATTCAAGTCGTGAAAGATTGCGCGGGCCGGGGGAACGATCGCGCTCGCGGGCAGGTTGGTGCGCAAGACGATCGCGGGCGCGGTCATCGCGGCTAGGCCGCGTTGGCGATAGTCAACATAAATAATCGGGGTCGGCGGCTGGTCGAGTCCCTCCGCGCGAACATCTCCAACGACGCCCACGATGGTGAGCGGCTTTAGGATGCCGTCCATGTTGCCGAAGAAAATTCGTTGTCCGATGGGATCTCGATTCCGCCAATACTCGCGCGCCAGGGTTTGGCTGATCAGGGCCACGTTGGCAGCGTCGACGCCATCCTGCGCATCGAACAGCCGCCCACGGATAAGCGGAATCCCCACGCTACGGAAAAATCCGCTGCTGGCGACGGCGTAATCGGCTTCGCCAACCTGTTTCTTATTCATCTCGACGAATCGCCGCCACCCCTCGGCATTTGTTGGAGCGGGCTGCCCATTCAGGATCAAGAACTCCCCATCGGGAAAACCATCTGCATCGGCGATAGGCAAGGCGCCCGTCACTCCCGCGGATATAACGCCGGGTACCGCTCGAATCCGAGTCAGGGCACTCTCCAGCAACTCAGCCTGGCTCGCGATCTCCGGCTGAGTCATTGCCGCCGCCGGTTGCGGAAGCGAGAATTTCATGACCAGCAAATTCCGCTTGCTGAAACCCGGGCTGACGGAGACCAGTCGCAGGAAGCTCCGGCCGAGAAGCCCCGCGCCCACAAGAAGCATCATGGTCGCTGCAATTTCGCCAATCATGAGGGCGCTACGCGGCTTCTGACCGCCGCTGCTGAACCCTCGCGAACTCGCACTCAACGCGTCGCCCGGGTCGGCGTGGCTGGCGCGCCACGCCGCGAAGAGTCCAAGGCCAATTGCCACAATCACGGTCGCAGAGATGGTGATCGAAATCACACTGAAGTTGAGGGCGATGCTCTGCTGCCGCGGCAGGTTCGAGGGAAGGATCGCCGGGAGCATGTTCGTCGTCCACGCAGCCAGCAAAATACCGAGCGCTCCTCCGCCAAGCGACAGCGTCAGCGATTCGGCCAACAATTGCTGAACGAGCCGGCCGCGCCCGGCGCCCACCGCCGCGCGAACCGCCAATTCCTTCCGCCGGGCGGCGGTGCGAGCCACCAAAAGCCCCGCGACATTGGCGCATGCCACGAGAAAAAGCAGAATCACCGCGCCAAAGAGCACCAGAAGAGCCGAACGCACGTTTGCCACCATCTCATCCGCCAAAGGAATTACGGCGGCGCCAGTCAGAAAATAGGGACCTGCCTTTTCCGGGAACTCCGCGTGGATCCGCCGAGCGATCGTCTCCAGGTCGGCGCGCGCCTGATCGAGGGTCACGTCTTTGCGAAGGCGCCCTATGCCATTTCCATTGTGCGAAGTGCGGCTCTTGGACCAGCCGTAGCGCTCGTATGCCACCCAAACCGAAACGCCCCGAGGGAAATCGAATCCCCGCGGCATCACGCCAATGACTGGGAAAACCGTCTGATCCATCGTCAACCGGAAGTGGGACAGGTCCCTTCTACCGCCGAGAAATTCCCGCCAATAACCGTAGCTCACAATCATTGCCGGTGTGCCATTGACAACTCGCTCGTTGGGCGAGAACGTGCGCCCAAGAAATGGTTCGACACCAAGCACTTTGAAAAAATCCCGGGAAACCGCCGCCATCTTTAGGCGCACCGGCTCGCTGCCTCCCGAGACGGAGTCCGGGCCGGAGGCGAAAACGGCTAGTGCGCTCAGCGTGTGATTTTGCGCGCGAAAATCCAGGAAGTTCGGGTCGGCCAGACGCGTGCGATTGCCTTTCGCCTCCGTTTCCCAAACCGTTACGATTCTTTGCGGATTTGGATAAGGAAGCGGGCGAAGCAGAACGGCGTCGACAACGGAAAAAATCGCGGCCGATGCCCCGATGCCTAGAGCGAGTGTGACGATGGCGATCGCAGCGAATCCCGGGTTGCGCCGCAACTGGCGCAGACCGTAGCGAATGTCCTGCCAAAGTGTTTCTAGGAGGGGGAAAGACCACACCTCCCGTGTTTCTTCCTGAAGGGCTAGGGGATTCCCGAGCGAAAGCCGTGCCGCTCTGCGGGCTTCG
>JAKASX010000148.1 GCA_021818865.1 Acidobacteriota bacterium | reverse complement strand
CATGCCGCTGCCTTCGTCGAGAGCATGCGACCAGGTGTAAGAAGCGTCCACCGCCAAGCCGGAGGTCAACCGCTTCGTGACGCTGAACTGGAGGGCGTTGTAATTGGAAATCCCCTCGGCCATGTAGTATTCCGAATTGGGATCGTACCCGATGTAGGGTGCGCGAAGCGCCGCGTTCCCCGTTCCAAAACCCGCCACCAAGGTGCTGATGCTTTCGGCGGCCACTCCGGGCACGTTATATCCATACGAATAGATCTGCTCGTTGGCTGGATTGGCGGCGAGGACTGGATTCTGCGGAGTGGCGATCACGGCCTGGTTGAAGGGGACGGGAATGACCTCGTGCACGCCGTGGTTGCCTACGTAGGCCAGGTCGAGCATAAGCGAGTTCGCCGGCTGCCATTGCAAATCGAGAGTCCAGTTTTCGGAATAAGGCAGCTTGTTGGCCGGGTCGTAGCCTCCAAAGAGAAACGGCCCGCAGTAGCTCTGCCCGGTGGCGTCGCAGTATGGGGTTGTGTTGTTGATTAGATCTGCCGCGTTGGGCACGAGAGCGGCGACACCCTCCAGATTGTTCGGGGGCGGAGGCGGCGCCGTTGTGCCGAAGGGAGCGGTGAAGGTGGCGGTGCTGGTGGGCAGCACCGGAACGACGAACGGTTCTTCTGTGGTGACGCCGAAAGGACCGCTGATGCCGCCGCCCGCGCTTGGGGAGAGTTCGGTGAAGAATTCGCCGCGGTCGGCATACATCCCAAAACCCGTCCGCACGACGAAATTCTTGATGGCCGAGGGGCTCCAAACCAGGCCGATGCGCGGCTGAAACATCCATTGGCGTCCAGTAAGCGTGGATGCGCTTACGCCCTTGGTTCCGAACGCGGCATTGTTGCCCGCCACCACGAGGCCGATGTTGTTGATCGTATCGGAAGCAACGTTGTAGGAGTAGACGCTCGGGTAGAAGTTGGTGAGGAATCCATGTTCCTCGACGAGCGGGCCGTCCCAATCCCAGCGCATGCCCAAGTCCACGGTGAAGTTTGGCAGGACCCTCAGCTCGTCCTGGATGTACGTTCCCGCTTCGTTCGTGCGGAAGTAGCGATTGCTGGAGCCGTTCAGATACAGCGAGGTGGAGACCCCCGAGCACGCGTATGCGCCGCCGCCGCAGACCTGGCCCTGGAGGAAACCCAGGAAATTCAGGAAATCGATGCGAGGCGTGTCGCTATTTTTGTTGACGACGTTCAACTGGTTGCGGATCCAATCGAATCCGAAGGTGATGTCGTTGCGGCCGTGGAACCAGTTGAAGTTCGTGTCTCCTTCAAACTGATTTTGAAAGATTCCCGCATTGGCGAAATTCGTCTGCGGGCCGATGGAAAGCGCGTCGCCGCTTCCCGTATAGTCCGCGCTTCCGAGGTAAATGCTGGGGAATCGCGCATTGCTGGGAAGGGTCATCCCCACGCTGGACGGCGTGAAATCCTGCGAAGTATCTCCGAACGCGATTTGTCGAATGAATCCAAATTTCTGTTCCCAGGTGAGATTGGGGCTGACCATGGTGGTGTTGTCGAGGGAGAAGACCTGGCTGCCCGCCTTCAACGTCATCGGAAAGCCGAAGAGAGAGGCGTTGTCGGGACTCGCCGTGAACGGATTGGAGGTCGGATTATCCTGGAAATAGTATTTCTCGGACAATCTGTCCTTGCTGCCGAAATCGTAGTCGACGTTGGCGTTGAACTGGTCTGCCCTAAACCTGGACGTACCTTGCAGCACCGTTGTGTAACCCAAGGCCTGTTCCGTGTTTGGATTCGTGATTTGCGCGCTGGGGATCAGATACTGGCCGTCGGGCAGTTTCGCGTTGAGCAGTGCCCGGGCCACGGGATCAATCGTGCCGGTGAAACAGGCCGGTTGGCCGGAGGTGCCGCAGGTGCCGTTGGGATCGATGAACGAGTTGGCGGCGGCAATCAATCCCGCGTCGCTGCGGTCGTTGGTAAGGCCGACCGGAACGGGCACTTCTTGGGAACCGGCGAAATTGTCGCTGACGCGCTGGCCCTGGTAAGAACCGAAAAAGAACATCTTGTTGTGGATGATCGGCCCGCCGATCAAGCCCCCGAAGACGTTCCGGTGAATATCCGGCCGCGGCGTACCCGAGGCGTTGTAAAAGAATTGGTTGGCCGTCCAACCCGTCGATTCGTGGTACTCGTAAGCCTCGCCGTGGAAATTATTCGTGCCCGATTTTGTAATCAGCTGGACGTGGGCGCCGCTATTTTGCCCCTGCGAGGCATCGTACATGGAGGTAGTGACGTGCAATTCCTCAATCGTCTCTGGCGGAGGGGTTGGCAAGCCCTGGCCGATCGCGTTGTAAACCGAGGTGCTCGTCTGAATAGCGCCTCCCGAGAGGTTGCTTTCGCCCGTGTTCAGAACGAGACGATTCGACGAGACGGAACTGGACGATTTGCCGTTGAAAACGTTGGTGGCGTTCACTCCATTGAAAGCGAAACTGTTGCTCGTGTCGCGCTGCCCGTTAGCCCAGATATTCTGGTTGCCGAGGCCGGAGTTGGTGCCCGATCCGCTGAGCAGGTCGGCGTTGACGCCGGGAGCCAGCGTCGCGAGCTGAGTGAAGCTGCCAGTGCCGAGCGGCGTGCTCTGGATCACCTTCGAACCGAGCGTGTAGCCGTTCGTCGTGCTCGTCTGATTGAGCAGAGGAGTGGCCGACACAGTGACGGTTGTGCTGACGGCGCCCGGCTCGAGGGTCACATTTACGGTGCTGGCCAGATTGCCGCGCACCAGGATGTCCTTGTGAACAACTCTTTTAAAACCATGCTTCCTCACCGTCACGCTATAGGTGCCGATCGGCAGATCGACGATGTTGAACGAACCGTCTTTCTGCGTCGTCGCGTTGACGGTGAGGTTGGTCGCGACGTTCACCGCTCTGATGGTCGCCCCCGGCACGACCGCGCCGGAAGTGTCCTTGACGGTGCCGTTGATCGCGCCCAAGCTCTGCTGGGCGCGCGCAGCGACGGGAACCAGCGCAAACGTAATCGCGAGTAGAACCGCGACACGAGTGAATTTTCCGGCCAAACGGCCGCGCTTTTCGCCACAACTCGGCGCTTTCCGGCCGCGACTTCCCGGCTCGGATTGCGCAAACACACCCGCGGACAACGCCCGCGTCAAATCTGCTGACATGGAGTCCTCCCTGAAAGTTTGCGGGACTGCCGGATCGAACACCCGGATCGCCGAAACGCCAAAAAACTGCCGAAGGCATGCTTCGCCCGCGGAAAAACCGGTGTTTCGAACGCCGCGCGTTCCCGCACCCGCGCGGTGGAAATGGGAAAACCCTGCGGCAAGCCGTACCTCTTCCGCGGCCACTCGCGAGAAGCGCGAGTTTGGCCGGTGACTGTTGCCGCCGGAAAACAACCAAGTGAAAATTGAGTTACAAGAAGCCCGGCTTTTGTTTGCTTCCTGTTCGACGGTGTTGCGCGGCCGGGACGCAACAATTCCGCTGTCAAAATTTCGGGTCTCCACCCTGCCATCGCCCATCCGCCCCACCCTGGCGACGCTCACCCACTGCCCCAACTTAGGGCGCGCATCCGCTCACTTCCCGAGTCGCGGGATTTTCCCGCTCCTCGCGGCGCGTTCTTCCGCCGTACGAACGCAGCCGGCGCGTACCCGGCGGAAGCCGGAGTTCAGCAAAAACAGAACGGCGCTGTGCGGGCGCGAAAGGATTCGCCACCCTGGGAGAAAATTCCGAAGATCGCACCCACAACGAGCCCACGGGCTTTCTACCGCTTGTCGGCGCGAGGTGTCAAGGGTTGGACCTGTGGAAACCTGGGAAAACCTTTTCGCACGGACGCCAGCACACGCTGCGCGCCAAAACCCCGGAATCGCCTTGCGGCGCCAGCCCGCGATCAGCGGCCGGATTCCAGATTGATCGTGCCGATGCCGCCGGAAACGTCCAGATCAATCGCGATCGGCGATTTGCCGAACGCGGCGTTTTCATACACGTCGCCTTCGCGTTGGAATCCCGGCGCGTTCACGCTGCCCAGTCCGCCCTTTGCGCGCACGCGCACGCCGACCGTGGAAGGCAAACGGACGGTCACGGTGCCCACCCCGCCGGCGATGTGCAGGTGCGTCAACGGGACACCGCTCAGATTCAGGCGGCCATCGCCGGCGCCCATCTTGACGTCGAGATCGAGCGGGACCTGGTTGCCGAGGCGCAGATTCCACGTGCTGCCTTCGTTGCCGCCGAAGCCGAAGTGGACGTTGTGCTCACCCGATTCGCGAAGCACGAGGTCGCCATTTGCGCCGGCAACGTCGTAGTGCAGGTGAGGAATCTGCCAGGAACGGTTGTAGGTGCAATCGGCTTCGAGCAGGCTCGAAGCGCCGCCGGAAACGTGCAGATCGCCCGCGCCGAGGACGATTTCCGCGTGAACGGCCTTGGCCCCTTGCGCCTGGACGATTTGAGAAAAATGGAAATTGCCGGCCGCGGAAGATGCAGGCGGGGATTTGTGGAGAATGGCCAGCGCCACCAGCGCCACGAGAGCGATCGCCATGCCGAGTTCCCCGCCGGTGAAGCGCGACGGCGAAGACGGCTCGGCCGAATCGCGCGCGCGCAAATGATCCCAGAGCTTGCCCAGGCCCCAGGCGATCAAAATCAGCGGCCAGTAACGCCACACCACTTCCCACGGCGCCCAGTTCGCGCGCAGGCTGCTGTAGAGCAGTAGCAAACCGAGTCCCACCAGAACCAGCGGCCCGATCAAAGAACGTCGTTGCCTCATTTGCGTTACCCCTCCCCGGAGAATTCTACGAGACTCGACCCCTTTTCGTTCCTGTTCTCTTGGGGAACTTCATCTCCCCGTCGTTCACGCCGTCGCCCGCCAGCGGAAACCTCACTGGAGGCGCCGACGCCGGCACAACCGGCGCCACCGGCTATAGTGTCTCGATCGGCTACGCGCCCGATGGCGACGTGCTCTCCGATAGCGACACCGTCAACGGCAATTGGTCTTACGGCTACGACGGCTTCAACCGCTTGGCCAGCTCTTGCTGCTCCGCCAACTCGACGGCCAACTGTCCCAACGGCCAAAGCGCGGAAGGCTACACCTACGCCTACGACCGCTTCGGCAATCGCTGGCAGCAGAACATCACTGGGCCCAGCGGCAGCACCGGCATCGCGTCCAGCGCCAGCTTCAGCGGCGGGAACAACCGCGTCGATCAGGAAACCTACGACGCCGAAGGCCGCATCACGCAAGTGGATGGCGGCTCGACGGCAACCTATGTCTATAACGCCAGCGGCCTGCGCGTCGAGAAGACAACCGCTGCCGGTTCGGTTTATTATCTCTAACGATCTGGCGGGCCACGTGATCACCGAGGTCAATTCCTCCGGCGCCTGGAATCGCGGCGAGATTTACGCTGGCAATCGCCATGTCGCCACCTACAGCAACGGCAACACGTATTTCGATACCACGGATTGGCTCGGGACCGCGCCGATGCTTTTCCAAACACGGCGCGGCCCGCATCGTCAGGATCGGGCT
>JAKASX010000041.1 GCA_021818865.1 Acidobacteriota bacterium | reverse complement strand
GGCGCTCGTGACGCGGCTGCTCAAAGACCGCTCGCTCACGGTCGAAACGGACGAGCCGGTGGCCGCTCCCGCCGACGATTTGCCCGTCGCCGTCGGCGACTGAACCGCTTCATTCGCTTCCACTTTCCGCGGCGGGCCTGGTGTACTCTTTTCCTATGGCAAAGCAGGACATCGCGACGGTGGTATTGGCTGCGGGCAAAGGGACGCGCCTGCGCTCGCGGCGCGCGAAGGTCTTGCATCGCGCCGGTGGTCGCGCGCTCGTCGAGCACGTGGTGCGTGCGGCGCAGCCGCTGGGTGCGCCGGTTTTCGTAGTCGTCGGCCACCAGGCTGAGGACGTTGCCGCGCTCGTTCGTCCGCTCGGTGCGCAAACCATCCTTCAGGAGCCGCAGCTGGGCACCGGCCACGCCCTGCAGGTGGCGCGAAAATCCCTCGCCCCGTTCCGCCGCGCGATTGTGGTTCCCGGCGATGCGCCGCTGGTGCGCACGGAAACGCTGGCCGCTCTCGTCGAGGCGCACCGCGCGAGCGAGTCCGCGGCCACGGTGCTCACGGCGGTGCTGGAAAATCCCACGGGCTACGGCCGGATCGTGCGCGGCGCGGATGGCGCGGTGCGGGTGATCGTCGAGGAAAAATCGGCCGGCGAAGCCGAGCGCGCGATTCGCGAAATCAATTCCGGCGTCTACTGCTTCGATCTCGAAAAGCTGTGGGATCTGCTGGCCGAGCTCCGGCCGGAAAACGTTCATCGCGAACTCTACCTGACGGACGTCGTCGCGCTTCTCGATCGCCGCGGCGAGCGCGTCGCGGCGCAACAGGCCGACGCTGCGGAAATCCCCGGCTGCAACACGCGCGCCGAACTGGCCGACGTGGATCGCCTCTTTCGCCAGCGAAAACTCGAGGAACTCATGGCTTCTGGCGTCACGATTTACCTGCCGGAAACCGTGCTGGTGGACCCGGACGTCGAAATCAAGCCCGATTCGATTCTCGATCCGGGAACCCAACTCTTGGGTACGACGCGCGTGGGCTCGGACGTGCACATCGGCTCGGGCTGCGTGATCGCGGATTCCGCGATCGAAGACGGAGCCGTGATTCGCCCGCACTGCGTCATCTCGCAAAGCCGCATAGGCCGCGGCACCGTGGTCGGTCCCTTCGCTCATCTCCGCGATGGCGCCGAACTCGCCGCCGGCGCGCGCGTGGGAAATTATGTCGAAGTGAAAAAGAGCCGCTTGGGCGAAGGCGCCAAGGCGATGCACCTCACCTACCTGGGCGATGCGACGATCGGCCGCGAAACGAATATCGGCGCCGGCACGATCACCTGCAATTACGACGGCGTGCGCAA
Organism: Acidobacteriota bacterium; assembly: GCA_021818865.1. Classification (GTDB taxonomy): domain Bacteria; phylum Acidobacteriota; class Terriglobia; order Acidiferrales; family UBA7541; genus JAKASX01. The sequence goes on along the minus strand of JAKASX010000041.1, from coordinate 30,434 downwards.
GAATCCCACGACGATCGGCGAACGCGCCTTCATCGGCAGTGGCACGGAACTCGTCGCTCCAGTCGAAATCGGCGATGGCGCGTACGTCGCCGCCGGTTCCACCATCACCGAAAACGTTCCTCCCGACGCGCTGGCGATTGCGCGAGCGCGCCAGGAGACCAAACCCGGCTGGGCGCGCGGGCGTCGCGCCAAACTCGCGGCCGAAAAATCGGCTGCCGCGAAGCCATTGCCCTCAAAAGCAAACGGTTCACGCCCGGCCGCGAAGCGGGCCCGCGCGCAGCGCAAGCCGAAGCGCGGGAAGTCTTCACGGCCGGTGCGATAGACCGAACAGGTTCGCGCCCGGCGCTGTGCTACAATCGGCGCGAGGAAAAAATTCCCCATGAAATTCGGCGTCGTCGTCTTCCCCGGCTCCAATTGCGATCACGACGCGCATCACGCCGCGGGCGCGGTTCTCGGCCAGAGCGTCGAATACGTCTGGCACCAGTCGGAAAATCTCGACGGGCTCGACGCGGTGATCCTTCCCGGCGGTTTTTCCTACGGCGATTACCTGCGCACCGGAGCGATCGCGCGCTTTTCGCCGGTGCTGCGGGCGGTCGAGCGGTTCGCGCGGCGCGGCGGCCTGGTGCTCGGCGTCTGCAACGGTTTCCAGATTCTGCTGGAAGCGGGCTTGCTCCCGGGCGCGATGCTGCGCAATCGCGGCCTGCGCTTCGTCTGCCGCGACGTCTGGATTCGCGTGGAATCGGCCGATACCGCCTTCACCTGCGCGGCGCGGCCGGGCCAGGTGCTTCGCGTGCCCATCGCGCATTCCGACGGCAATTATGTGGCCGAGCCGGAAACGCTGCGGGAACTCGATCGCAGCGGCCGAATTCTGTTCCGCTACGTCACGCCGGATGGCCGCGCCGACGATGCGGGGAATCCGAACGGCTCGATGGCCAATATCGCCGGCATTCTGAACGAAGGCCGAAACGTTCTGGGCATGATGCCGCATCCCGAACGCGCCGTCGAAACGCTGATGGGCTCGGCCGACGGCCTGGTGATTTTCCGCTCGATGGCGGAAAGCCTGGTGCGCCAAGCGCAGCGGATGACCGCCTGACGCGGCTGGCGGCCTGAATCCGAATGGGAAACGAAATCGTCGTCACCGAGCAACTCGCCGCCGAACACGGCCTCACCGCCGAGGAATACGCGCGCGTCCGCGGCATTCTGGGGCGCGACCCCACGTTCACCGAACTCGGCATTTTCAGCGTGCAGTGGAGCGAGCACTGCAGCTACAAATCGAGCCGCATCCACCTGAAGCGTTTGCCGACCGGCGGCCCGCAGGTGGTGGAGGGCCCGGGCGAAAACGCGGGTGTGGTGGATATCGGCGAGGGATTGTGCGCGGTTTTCAAAATCGAATCGCACAACCACCCCAGCTTCGTCGAGCCGTTCCAGGGCGCGGCAACCGGCGTCGGCGGCATCCTGCGCGACATTTTCACGATGGGCGCACGGCCGATCGCCGTGCTCGATTCGCTGCGTTTCGGCCCCGTCACCGCCGCGCCCGGCGTCGCGCCGGACGTTGTGGCGCGCAATCGCCGCATTCTCGACGGAGTGATTCGCGGAATTTCGTTTTACGGCAACTGTTTCGGCGTCCCGACGGTCGGCGGTGAAATCGAATTCGAACCGTGCTATTCGCGCAATCCGCTGGTGAACGTCTTGGCGCTGGGCGTCGCGCGGCGCGACGGCCTGTTTCTGGCGAAAGCTCGCGGCGAAAATAATCCCGTCGTCTACGTGGGTGCGCGCACCGGCCGCGACGGCATTCACGGCGCTTCCCTGCTCGCTTCGGCCGAATTCGACGAACGCTCCGCCGAAAAGCGGCCCAACGTCCAGGTGGCCGATCCTTTCATGGAAAAGCTTCTGCTCGAGGCGTGTCTCGAAGCCATGGCATCGGGCGCGGTGGTCGCGATTCAGGACATGGGCGCGGCCGGACTCACCTGCTCGACGTCGGAAATGGCTTCGCGCGGCGGCACGGGAATCGAAATCGATCTGGCTCGCGTTCCGCGCCGCGAATCCGGCATGACGCCTTACGAAATCATGCTCAGCGAATCGCAGGAGCGGATGTTGCTCGTCGCCGAGCGCGGCCGCCAAGGCGAATTGATGGACGTATTCCGCAAGTGGGGGCTCGAAGCCGTCGAAATCGGCAAGGTCACCGCCGACGGCCAGATGCGCGTGCTCGAAGCCGGACGCGTGACGGCGGAAATTCCCGCTCACCCGCTCTGTGAGGAAGGCCCGGCCTACGCGCGGCCCATCGCCGCACCTGCGCCCAAGCCCGCGCCGCTCGCCGATTTCGCTCTCGAGGGCAAGCCGCTCACCGAAGGGCTCGAGCGCGTGCTCGCTTCACCCTCCATCGCGTCCAAGCGCTGGGTTTGGGAGCAGTACGATTACACGGTTCGCACGAACACCGTGCTGGGGCCCGGCCGCGCCGACGCCGCTGTGATGCGGGTGAAGGAGACCGGGCGCGGGCTCGCGCTTTCCACCGACGGCAACGGCCGCTGGTGCCGGCTCGATCCGTATTTGGGCGCGATGCACGCCGTCGCCGAATCGGCGCGCAACGTCGCCGCTTCCGGCGCGCGCCCGCTCGCCGCCACGAATTGCCTGAATTTCGGCAATCCGGAAAAACCGGAAGTGATGTGGCAATTCAGCCGCGCGATCGACGGCGTCGCCGCGGCCTGCCGCGCGCTCGGCACGCCAATCACCGGCGGCAACGTGAGTTTCTACAACGAAACGCTCGGCGAGCCAATCGATCCCACGCCGGTCATCGGCATTCTGGGCCTGCTCGACGATGTTTCGACGGCGCTCGGCATGCGATTTCGCGCCGAAGGCGACGTCGTCGTCCTGCTCGATGCTGCCGCGCCGGACGCGGCTTCCGTGCCGCGCGAAATCCTCGCGCGCGAATTTTCCTCCACCGAATACGCGAAAACGGCGCGCGGCGTGGTCGCCGGTCTGCCTCCGGCAATCGACCTTGCGGCGGAAAAGCGGCTGGTGGATCTGCTCGTGCAGCTTGCCTCCGAGCGGCTGGTGGTTTCCGCGCACGATCTTTCTGCTGGCGGCCTTGCGGTAACGCTGGCCGAATCCGCGTTTGGAGCCAGTGGACTTGCGCCGGTCGTGGAACTCGCCGGAGATGCTCCGGCTGAATCGGCCCTTTTCGGCGAACGCGGTGCGCGCGCCGTCGTCAGCGTCGAACCGGCACGTCTTGCCCGGCTCCAGGCGGCTGCGGCAAAATACGGTGTGCAGGCGCACGAACTTGGCCGGGTGGCTCGTGAAGGTTTCCGCATTGCGTACAACGATCGGGAAATCGTCCGAGCGCCGGTGGCGCGGCTCGAGGAAATCTGGTCCGGTTCGCTCGAGCGCGCGCTCGTCCTCCCACTTCCCGCCGCCGGATGAAGCGAATGAAACGCGTCCTTATTGACGACGACCATTTCCACGACCATTGCGGGATCGTCGGCGTCTACGGCCATCCCGAAGCATCGAAACTTTCCTACCTTGGCCTGTACGCGTTGCAGCATCGCGGCCAGGAATCGGCGGGAATCGTTTCCACCGACGGCTCGCGGCTGAGTATCGTCAAGGCGATGGGGCTGGTACAGGAAATTTTCACCTCCGAAGCGCTTGCGCGCCTGCCCGGCCACGCCGCGATCGGCCACACGCGTTATTCCACCGCCGGCGACAGCTCGAAACTCAACGCCCAGCCCATCCTGATCGATTGCAATAAGGGCAATCTGGCCATCGGCCACAACGGCAACCTGACGAACGCCGCGGAATGGCGCCGCAAACTCGATCATCGCGGCTCGATTTTCCAGACCAGCAGCGACACCGAAGTCATTTTCCACCTGATGGCTCGCAGTCCCGCCCGCCAAGTGGCCGGTGCGCTGGCCGACGCCCTGCGCCAGGTCGAGGGAGCCTATTCGCTGGTATTGCTCGGCTCGGACGAACTCTACGCGATCCGCGATCCGCGCGGTTTCCGCCCGCTCGCGCTCGGCCGGTTGGGCGACGCCTGGATCGTCGCGTCGGAAACCTGCGCGTTCGATCTGGTGGGCGCCAGCTACCTGCGGGATATCGAGCCGGGAGAGATGGTCAGGATCAGCGCGGCGGGCCTCGAAAGCATCGCCTTCGCTCCGGAAAAACAGCATCAATACTGCATTTTCGAGCACGTCTACTTCGCCCGGCCCGATAGCTACGTTTTCGCGCGGCCGGTGAACGAGAGCCGCGAAATGCTGGGCCGCCTGCTCGCCCGCGAACAGCCCGCTCCGGCCGATCTCGTGGTTCCGGTGCCCGATTCCGGCGTTCCGGCCGCGGTCGGTTTCGCGCTCGAATCCGGCATACCGTTTCGCATGGGCCTGATCCGCAATCATTACGTCGGGCGCACGTTCATCGAACCGGAACAGGCGATTCGCGATTTCGGTGTGAAACTCAAGCTGAACCCGGTGCGCGAATTGCTCGATGGGCGTCGCGTGGCGCTGGTGGACGATTCGATCGTTCGCGGCACCACCAGCCGGAAAATCGTGCGAATGCTGCGCGAAGCCGGCGCCAGCGAAGTGCACATGCGCGTGAGCTGCCCGCCCACGATTTCGCCCTGCTATTACGGCATCGATACGCCCACGCGCGAAGAATTAATCGCCGCGCAACATTCGATCGAGGAAATTCGGGATTTCGTTGGAGCCGATTCGCTCGGCTATCTTTCGCTCCCGAGCCTCCGCCGGGCCGTCGGCGACGCCGAGGAACGCTTCTGCACCTCGTGCTACACCGGCCGTTATCCCACCGAGCTGGTGCAACTCGAAGTGGCCGTCGAACGCCAGTCTCGCTGATTCGACCGGCCGAAAATGGAAAAAGGACCATCCGCCATGCGCTACGCCGACGCCGGCGTCAACATCGCCGCTGCCGATCAGATTAAAAGCCGCATTCGCCGGCTCGCCTGCCGAACATTTACTCGCAATGTCCTCGAGCCGATCGGAGGCTTCGGCGCGCTGTTCGCGCTCGATCCCAAGAAATGGAAAGAGCCGGTGCTCGTCGCCAGCGCCGATGGCGTCGGCACGAAACTGAAAGTGGCCTCGGCGGTCGGCGTTCACACGACCATCGGCGCCGACATCGTGCATCATTCCGTCAACGACATCCTCACCCAGGGGGCCCGGCCGCTCTTTTTCCTCGATTACCTGGCGATGGGCAAGCTCGACCCCGCCATCGCCGAGCAGGTGATCGAGGGCGTCAGCCGCGCCTGCCGCGAGGAGGGTTGCGCGCTCGTCGGCGGCGAGACGGCGGAAATGCCGGGCGTCTACGCGCCGGGCGAATACGATCTGGCGGGATTCATCGTCGGCGCGGTCGAGCGGAGCCGCCGGCTCGATCCGCGCGGCGTTCGCGCGGGCGATGCTCTTGTGGGTTTGCCTTCGAGCGGCCTCCACACGAACGGCTATTCGCTCGCGCGCAAACTGATCTTCGAAGTCGCCGGGCTCAAACCCTCCACGTACGTCCCCGAAATCGGCAACAAGATCGGCGCCGAATTGCTCAAGCCGCACCGCTCGTATCGCGCGATGGTCGAGCGCATTCTGGATCGCGGCTGGGTGACCTCGATGGCTCATATCACCGGCGGCGGGATCACCGGCAATCTGCCGCGCGCGCTCCCGCGCCATCTGCATGCCGTTGTCGATCTGGGATCGTGGCCGGTGCTGCCGATTTTTCGCTACCTCGCGCAGTTGGGCAATATCACCCAAACCGAACAGCTGCGCACGTTCAACATGGGTATCGGCATGATTCTGGTGATTCCTTCGAAGTACTTGAAGCAAGTAGAAGCCGAACTCAAGCGCCGCCGCGAAAAGTTTTACCTGATCGGCCGCGTCGCCTCCGGCCCTAGCGCGGTGAAATACTCCGGCTCGCTAGGCGCCTGACTCCGGCTGCCGCCAGAAGGATCGGACGGCGGCGTAATCCACGTCTTCGGACGAAGCGCCCTTCACGGCCGAATAGGTTTCGCGCGCCGCGGCTGTCGCCGGCAGCGGCACCCCGAGTTGATTCGCCAATTCGAGCGCGAGGCCCAAATCCTTGTGCATCAAGCGCAGCGGGAAGCTGGGCGCATAATTGGCGGACGTCATCATCGGCGCCTTCACATCGAGCACCGGCGCGCGGCCCATGCTCGAGCCGAGCACGTCGAGCAGTTTTTCCGACGCAATCCCCGACCCGTTCACCAGCGCCAGCGATTCGGCGAGCGCTTGCACTTCGAGCGCAAACAGCAGATTCATCGCAAGCTTGATCGTTTGCCCGGCGCCGTGCGGACCCAGGTGAAAGAGTTTCTTGCCCAGATGATCGAGCACCGGCCGCGCGCGTTCGAGCGTCGCCGCGTCGCCGCCTGTGAGAAACACCAATTCGCCCTTTTCCGCGCCCCATGTGCCGCCGGTGATCGGCGCTTCCAGAAATTCCGCGCCGCGCTCGGCGCACGCCGCGGCCACGCGCCGCGCCAGCGCCGGCGACACGGTGCTCGAATCCACTAGGATGGTTCCCGCGCGCAGCCCGGCCAGCACGCCGTCCGCGCCCCACAGCACTGTTTCGAGCGCGGGCGGATCGCTGACGCAAGTGAAGACGATTTCCGACGCAGCCGCCGCTTCGCGCGGTGTCCCGGCGATCTTCGCTCCCGCGCGAACCAGATCGTCCGCTTTCGACGCCGTCCGGTTCCAGATCGTCACCGGAAATCCGGCTTCGACCACCCGCCGCGCCATCGGCTTGCCAATCAGGCCCAGCCCGATCCATCCCACTTTCTGCATGGTTCATCCCTCCTGGAAGAAAGTCGCATATACGCGAGAACAGGTGACGCGCAACAAGCTGTGAACGCAACCGGAATTTCCGCCTCCGAGTGGCGGCCGCGATTACGCGGCGACTTCGACGGGATCGGCGGCGAGCGAGCCGTCTTCTCGCTGACGCAGGCGCAAGTTGAGCCATAGATTCGGCTTCCAAACGCCGGGCACGCCGACGGTCAGGTAATTCGCCGTGAGCGCGTCGGTTGCGCCGTCGCGAATCGTTTGCAGCGTGAGCGCGCGGAGCACGCGTCCCGCCTGGCGCGCGCGAAACGCCGCCGCTTTTTCCGCGCCGAGCGCGCGCAACTCCCGCGCCCGGGCGCGAATGCGTTCCTGGCTCACCGCGCCGCCCAGCCGCGCCGCTTCCGTACCCGGCCGCGCCGAAAACGAGAAGACGTGCAGGTAGCTGAACGGCAGCCGCGCCACCAAATCGAGCGTCGCGCGATGATCGGCGTCCGTTTCGCCCGGGAAACCGGCGATCGCGTCGGCCCCAATCGCCGCGTCCGGTATCCGCTGGTGAATCCACTCGATCCGCCGCGCGTAATGCTCTGCGCGATACCACCTGTGCATCGCGTGGAGGATGCGGTCTGAGCCGGATTGCAGCGGAATGTGAAAATGCGGCGCGATGCGATCGTTCGACGCCATGCGATCCACAAGGTCTGCCGTCAGATGCATCGGCTCGAGCGAGCTGAGCCGCAATCTTTCGATCGCGGTGCGTGCGAGAATTTCCTCGATCAAATCGCCCAGCGACAACCGCGGCGCAAGGTCGCGGCCGTAACCGCCCAGATTGATTCCGCTCAGCACCACTTCCCGCGCGCCGATTCCGACCAGGCGGCGGATTTCCGCCACCACTTCCTCCGGCGCCAGGCTGCGGCTGCGCCCGCGCACCTGCGGAATCACGCAATACGCGCAGCGATGGTTGCAGCCATCCTGAATCTTGAGCGTCGGCCGCGTGTGGCCGCCAAGTCCCGGTTCGACGGGTCCGACGAGCACCTCGCGGAAATCGGCTAGGCCGCCAGTCAGGATCCCGGCTTCATATCCTTCCGATGCAGACCGCGCCCTGCCGGCAGAATGAGCCGCGCCGAGTGGCGCGATCGCAACCAAATCCTCCGCGTGCGTGACCGAGCCCTCGCCACAGGCGATCGTGGCGATTTCCGCCTGGTGCGCGTTGCCCACCACCCAGCTCACACCCTCGATCTCCGCCAGTTCCTCCGGCGCGCGTTGCGCGTAACAGCCGCAGACCACGATTCGCGCCCGCGGATTTTTGCGATGAAATGCGCGAATCGCCTGCCGCGCCTGGCTATCGGCCGACGCCGTCACCGTGCAGGTGTTCACCACCACCAGGTCGGCTTCTTCGGCCGCAACGGGACGCAAGCCGCGCGCCTCGAGTCCCAGTTGGACCGCGGCCGCATCGGCCTGCGTCGCGCGACATCCGAAATTTTCCAGGTAGTAGCCGCTCATCGTCTCGCGTTCCGGCGCAAGAGAAATACCGATTATAGCAATCGGGCGCCGTGGATTTTTCTTCACGGCCTTGCGCAAGGTTTATAATGGAGTAGTTATGGCCATGGGAATCGTACGCCGCGTTTTGTATGGCGCGTTGGCTGTCTGGGCTTTCGCGCTGGCCGTGGAACAGTCTCGCCTGGAAGGTCACACGGGTATCGTCGTCGCATTTGCCACGGGAGGCTTGGTTCTGCTGGTCCTTGCCATTGTCGGCAAGGGCGGTGGTTGACGCTAGGGCCGAAGCCGGCGGCGCCGGCTCCTTCTGAATCCCCAAAAAGCAAAAATGAGATGACGGGCTGGTTTCCGCTTTAGCTGGCGATCTGCGCGCTGCGGATGATGTCGTAACTTTCGATCACCGCGGCCACGCCCACCGGCGCTTGCTCGCCATTTTTCGGAGTCCGCGGTTCCACGCGCACCACGCGTCCGCGCGCGGCGACGAACGACCCCGGCTCTCCCATCCCCGCCCGCGCCAGCGATACTGTCAAATCAATCCGGCAGCCGGAAGGCAGTTCCTGCGCTACCAGAAAGTAGATTCCGCGCGAGGAAATGTCTCGCGTGTGCCCTTCGCTCGCTTGTCCGGTATCGGCGCGCCGCACCGTCAGCGGAAGAGAAAGATCGTACCGGTGAAAGTTCCTACGCTCGGTCGTCATGGCTCGCTTCCCCCTCCGTACGGCTTTCCCGGAGGTTTCCTCCTCGTTTGTTGCATGCTCCGCTTCTCGAAGCCCAGGCACCCAAGCCCGTTACCACCGCCGAGCCCAGCCTGCAAAAAGCGCAGGCGCGAGAAAGGCTCCGCTACGTACTTGTGCCAAGATGAACTGTGTTTGCATGCTTGTCAATAGCTGAACTAGTACTAATTTCCATCCCGAATTTCCGCCTCTTCTTCCGTTCCCTGCCGGTTCAGTCATCTCCATCGGCCTGGCTTCTAGTTTCATGATTAGCAAAAGGTTTTGGGAGTCGCCGAGGGAGGGAAAATCAGTGCGCGGAGGCGGGTACTAATACTTTGGTCCCGAGTTCGTTTTTGGGTGCGCCGTCTGTCCGCGCTCAGTCGTACTTCTCGTAATGGATTTGGCGCCGGTCGAACCCGAACTCGCCCTTCAGGATGGTTCGAACGTCGTCCACCATCGCTTTCAGGCCGCAAAGGTAGGCTTCGAAATCCCGCTGGCCGGCGAAATGCTTCCTCAGAACTTCCTGCACGTGGCCTCGTTCGCCCGTCCACCCCTCCGGTGCCCGGCTGAGCACAGGGACGAAATGGAACCGGGGCTGATCGGCAGCCATCCGTTCGAATTCCTCGCGATAGAGGATCGTTTCCGGATGCCGCACGCCGAAGAGCAGCCAGAGAGCGCGATCGAGCGCCGCGCCCGGCGCTGTCAGCTCGGCCAGCATGCCGCGAATGGGCGCGATTCCGGTTCCCGTGGCGATGAAAATCAGATCGCGTTCCACTGGCGGCTGCCGGACCACGAAAAAGCCGTGCGGGCCGCTGAATCCGAGCCTGGCGCCGGGCTCCAGGTCGCATAGATAATTGGAAAACAGCCCTCCGGGAACGCGGTTCAGGCAAATCGCGAATCGTCCGTCGGGACCGGGCGCGGAGGCAATCGAATAGGCGCGGGTGTGTTCGTTCGCGCCGTCGCGCAGCGTCATCGAAATGAATTGGCCGGCCAGAAAATCGAATTTGCCGCCTTCGACGACTTCCCATTCGAGATGCTTGGTCGTTTCCGTCAAATGTCGGGAGTGGCGGAGGATGGCTCGATACGCGCGAGCAACGGGGAAATTCGGCTGGTTCATGGGAATATCTCTTATTCTACTGGAGCCCCCGCTCTTCGCGCGAACCCGGCGCCCGCGCGCCGCTTGGCAGATGGGGCCTGGGGCGGGTATCATGATTCTTTGCCCGGTTCGAGCGACCTCGCCGCCGGCGCCATTCCAAGGAGCAAAGAGAGAGTTCCATGAAGGAAGGGATTCATCCCGACTACCACGAAGTGACCGTGCACTGCGCTTGCGGCAGCGTCTTCAAAACGCGTTCCACCCACAAAGGAGAGCTGCTTCGCGTCGAAATCTGCTCGAATTGCCACCCGTTTTTCACCGGCAAACAGAAGCTGATCGATACCGCGGGCCGCGTCGAACGCTTCCAGCGCAAGTACGAAAAAGCCGCCAAGAAGGCCTGACCGCTCTCCTCTCGTTGGAGAAACCGGCGCTTTTCTTCCAAGAGCCGAGAAACGCGTCTAGGGTCCCATAAGGGCGGTTTTTCGGGTCCTCTGCATTCCACGTCGGCTAAGCGCACATTTCCAGCTTGAATCTCGCGAATTGAGTTTATGATGCGCCTGGCGCACTCGATGTATTAGGCTCCGTCGAGTTCCGTGCGCCACGATCGTCCATGGACGGCCGGTAAGAAAAGCAGACCACCCCTTTCGGCTCTCGTCATTGGTTTCCTCGAGGAGCGAAGGCGGATAGGAGAGATCACCAAACATGCGATCCCTTTTCGCAAGCGCCTGCCTCCTCGTTGCTTTGACGATTCCCGTCCACGGAAACGGAAATCCGGCCAGAGAGAAGGCGAGTTCCGCCGAATCTAGCAACGCTGGCCAAACCGAGGCGCCAAACGGCAGGCGCCTTTATTCCCATTTCGAGTTCTGCCGCCATGCAGCCGCGGAAAAGACCACGATGGCCAGCGCCGTGCGCCGGCAATTTCTGCACGCATGGAACGGATACATGCGGTATGCCAAGGGCCACGACGAGCTCAGGCCGCTGAGCAAAGGCTACAAGGATTGGTACGGCGTTTCGCTGGAAATGACGCCCGTCGACGCGCTCGACACGATGGTTTTGATGGGGCTCCATCAGCAAGCGGACGCCGCGAGAGAACTCATCGATAATCATCTGTCTTTCGATCGCGATATCTACGTCGAAAATTTCGAGATCAATATCCGCCTGCTCGGCGGCCTCGAGAGCAGTTACGAGTTGACCGGCGACAAACGGCTCCTGGCCTTGGCAAGGGATTTGGGCAATCGCCTGCTCCCAGCATTTCATTCCCCCACCGGCATGCCCTACCGTTTTGTGAATCTCGAAACGGGCGCGGTGCGCGGCAAGGTGAGCAATCCGGCGGAAATCGGCAGCGAAATGCTCGAGTTCGGCACACTGAGCAAGCTGACCGGCAATCCGATTTATTACGATACCGCGAAACGCGCCGTGGTCGCGCTGTACAGCCGCCGCTCCTCCATCGGCCTGGTCGGCGCGGGAATCAACGTCGAAACGGGCCAGTGGACAAATCCGGAGAGCTTCATCGGTGGCGGAATCGACTCCTATTACGAATATCTGTTGAAAGCGTGGCTGCTGTTCGGCGACAAGGATTTCGAGCGGATGTGGAAAACGAGCGTCGCCGCGGTCAACAAATATGTGGCCGACGACGCGCCCACGGGCTTCTGGTACGGCCAGGTCAATATGAACACGGGCGCACGCATGGGCACGCGATTCGGCGCTTTGTCCGCTTTCTGGCCGGGGGAACTGGCTCTTTCTGGTGACCTCACTCGCGCTCGCCGGCTCGAGGACTCCTGCTACAAAATGTGGAACCTGTATGGCGTCGAGCCCGATGGCCTCAACTATTCGAATTTACAGGTCACCGATCCAAATTATCCGCTTCGTCCGGAAATCATCGAATCGGCCTTCTACCTTTACCGCCTCACGAACGATCCTCGCTATCTCCGCATGGGCCGCACTTTCTACGACAGCCTGGTGAAGTACTGCCGCACCGGCGACGGGTTCGCCTCGCTCGAGGACGTCCGCACAAAGAAAAAAGCGGACGATATGCCGAGCTATTTCCTGGCCGAGACCTTGAAGTATTCGTATCTGCTTTTCGCCCCGCGCCGAACGTTGGACCTGAACCGCGTGGTCTTCAATACCGAAGCGCATCCGCTCCGCAAGATGCCATAGCCCGAGCCTCGACTCCGTGCGGATCCATGGGGCATTCGCCGCGCGGCTGAGGCAAAACCCTCATTCGCTCGGCTTGCCAAGTGTTCCCGAGTTTCCCGCCGATTAGCTTGCAACTGATTCCATCGGCGAGAGTTCCTCGCGTTCCGAAACGCTTTGCCAACCGTGGCAACAGACCTGCAAAAGCGCGAGGGGGGATTAACGGATGCAGCTTGCGAAAACGATAGAACCCGCCTGGCTTCCCGTGATTGATGCCGAACTCTGCGTGAGCGATCTGAACTGCATCCAGTTCTGCGGCCGCGACGTCCTCGCCGTGGATCCCGAAACGCTGAAAGCCGCCGTCCGCAACCCTCAAAACTGCGTCACCCTCTGCGACGCCTGCGCCCACATCTGCCCACAAGATGCCATCCAGCTTCCCGACAAAAAGCGGTTCCAAGCCTCGCTCGCCGGGATTGTCAACGGACGGAAATTTTCCCGTCCGGGCTAGCCTTCGTTCCCGCTTTGCCTCGCCCGCGAGGATTCACAAATAGACGCTGAACCGCAGTACGGAACGAGAACTAGCCGCATTGGGTGAAAGAGCCCGTGCCTTTGCGCCAATTGGCCCGGTGCGGCGGTGCGGACGTCGCGGGGCAAGGCGGCTCGGGATCTGCTATGTGAAAGAAAGCAAGGGGATTCGGATCGCGGTCTGTCCCGTCAGGTATGGCAAATAATATGCGTAGACGGATATATAAGTATATGCGGAGTCTGGCCGAGATCGAGGATGGGATTGCGGCGGCACGCCAGGACACGAAACAACGAGCGGTTGCATCCATGCCGGACGCACATTTTTCGTGAGGAGGAGAAATGCCCGAGTGTTTGGAGGCGACTCTGGACAAGTTCACCTTCCGGGTGGCCAAGGATCGGCTGTACACCGAAGACGGCGTGTGGGTGCTACCTATCCAAGGCGGGCAAGGTCCGCTCGTTAGACTAGGCGTGACCGATTTCTTTCAGCAGCACAACGGGGATGTCGCCTTCGCCAATATCCAGCCTCTGGAGACGCAACTCGAATCTGGCGACGAGTTTGCCGAAATCGAGACGATGAAGGTCACCGTTGGGCTGCCTTCGCCCCTGAAGGGCAGAGTTGCCGAAGTAAACGAAGCCGTCGTGCGCACGCCGGAATTCATCAACCAGGATCCTTACGACAGGGGCTGGCTGGCCGTGATCGCGGCCGCTGGCTGGGAGTCGGACCGCACCAAGCTACTGGACCCTGCTGCTTATCTGGCGACGATGCGATCGCAAGCAGAGCAGGAGCTGAGCCGATGACTGCCAGCAGGCCGAGATTCGTGGTGGTGCCGTGCAGTGGGATCGGAAAGTCCCTGGGCACGGTGAGTCGCGAAACGGCTTACGAATTGTGCGAAAACGTCCGACCGGAGGACACCCAGTTGCTCTCGCTCTCCACGCTTGTCCTTGGAGATCCAAGAGCGTGCGAGCGCATCCGCAATCATCCGGCAGTCACCATCGACGGATGCAAACAGATGTGCGCCGCGAAATTGGTGAAACAAAGCGGTGGGATGGTGATCCGGGAGGTGGCTGTGTTTGAGGAATTCCGCCACCACAAGGACCTTAAGCCTGAGGGCATTGCGGTTCTGAATGCGAAGGGAAAACAACTGGCGCGCGTGCTGGCTGAAGAAATTGCACAGCGGCTGGATATCGCCGCAAGTCCCGCTGCCGCTGAAGGGGGCCAACGTGCCGAATCCGCCTGAGCGAAAAGTAGGAATCGTAGCCTGTTCAGGAGAAGAGCTGGCCGAAGGTACGGTGACAAGACTGGCCGCGCTGAAGGTTTTGCACGATTTGCGCCCGGCGAAGACGGTAACAATCTGCTTGCCCTTGTTCCTCGCGGGCGGGGCGGGCGATCGGGCCTTCGCCCGGTTCCACCCCACGATTACTGTCGACGGTTGCGAGCTTCGGTGTGCGGCACGCGGGACGGAAATGTATTCGGGCAAACCGGCTGCAAGCATCGTCGTCAGCGACCTCGCCCGCGAATGCGAACTAGGCAGCATTGAGGGCCGGCGCGAGCTGAATGACGCCGGCAGACGAGCGGTCGATCTTGCCGCCCAACGGATCACGGCATTGGTGGATAACATCCTTGGGCCGCCGCAGCTAACCATCCTCCAGCCTCCGGATTCCGCTCCGGCGCAAACGAAAGGATGCTCCTGCGGTTCCGGGATCCCATCCATGAAGATCGATATCGAAGGCAAAATTGTGGACTTCCTTGCCCTGCCTTTGATCTTCAAGCAGTTCCGCGACGCGGGGCGAGACCCGCAAACTGCGGCAAGTGATCTCTTCGAAGCCCTGAAACTTTACAACCAGGTGCCGGCCGGGGACGAGAGCAAATATCGCGCGGCGATTGCCAGGGAGTACGCCGCTTTCTGCGCGGAGGCGCGCCGATGAGCCGCACAGCGACCTATCGCACGGACGTGCGCTGGACGGGTGAACACTGGGGCCATCTGGTTCTGGGCAACGGACCGGAAATGGAGTTTTCGGCTCCGCCGGACGCGCAGGGGCATGCCGGCGTACTGACGCCCGAGGATGCATTCGTCGCGGCGGCCAACACCTGCGTGATGTTGATGTTCATCTGGGCGGCCGAGCGGTTCCAACTCCGGCTGCTCTCCTACGAATGCCGCACAGAAGGGACAAAACTGATCGAGTTGGATCGCACGGAAATCTTCAAGCGGCTGCGTTTTCGTCCGGTCATTCGCGTGCAATGCAAGCCCGGGGAAAAGGAAATCGTCGAGGCCAGGACGCGCCGCGCGCTTGAGGCCGCACAGAAATACAGCCTGGTGGCGAACTCTGTCAAATCGGCCATCCTCGTCGAGCCGGACATTCAGGTGACCGAGGCTGAAAACGGTTGCAGCGGCGCGTCCCCAGGGACGAGGAACGCGCAACCCAGAATGCAAGAGTAGGCGGTCAACGCTGATGCCTGGCCCGCACCTTTTCCCCAGGTTGCATCTCCCATGCCAACTCCAGGGCGAGGAACAGCGGGGAATTGCCATTCGGAAGGGGAAATCGAAGTGAAGCATGTTGCTACCATTCTCGCTTTTTTGAGTGTCCTGCTCGGAGGGACCGTCGCGCGGGCGCAACAGACCTCGATTGACTCACGGCAAAATCCATTTCTCGGCAGTGTTCCAAGCGGCAAGGCGTCGCCCGGAACCCTGCGGCTCACGTTGGAACAGGCTATCGAGCGAGGGCTTCGTTCGAATCTTGGATTGCTACTGAGCAGCGAGGAGACCAAGGTCGCGCGCGGCAACCGATGGCAGGCGCTCAGCCGGCTTTTGCCAGAGGTGGAGGGGGGTGTCAGCGGCTCACAGCAGGAGATCAATCTGGACACGATGGTCGGTCCGAACACGCTCCCGCCAACGATTCCTGCGATTGCTGGGCCGTTTCACGTGTTTGATGCGAGGGCTTATGTTTCGGCTCCTCTGCTAAACCTGAGCGCGCTCGAGGGAGAGAAGGCTGCCTCGCGCAAGACTGCCTCGGCGAGCTACACGTACCGAGACGCGCGCGACACGGTAGTGCTGGCTGTGGGAAATGCGTACTTGATGGCAATCGCCGGAAAGGCGCGGGTTGATACGGCGAGGGCGGAACTGAATACCGCGCAGGCTCTCTACCAACTGGCGCGCGATCGTGAAGGCGCTGGTCTGAGCCCTGAAATAGATACGTTGCGCGCTTTGGTCGAGTTGAAATCGCGGCAGGAAAACCTGCTGGCTGCGGAAAACGACTACGCCACTGAAAAACTGAATCTGGCGCGCGTCATCGGTTTGCCGAACAGCCAGACCTTCGAACTCGCCACCCAGGTTCCCTATCGGCCGATGCCCAGCCAGGCGCTCGAAGAAGCCCTGGCTCAGGCATATCAGCATCGGAGCGACTACCAAGCCGCCACGGCTGCCGTTGCCTCGGCCCAGGCCCAACTGCGGGCCGCCCGGGCCGAGAGGTATCCCACAATCGGGATGAACGCGAACTGGGGCGATATCGGATCACCACCATCGGAAGCGCACCAAACTTACGTAATCGCGGGAAGCCTGCGGATTCCCATCTTCCAAGGGAGGCGCGTGCACGGCGAGGTGATGGCTGCCGAGGCCCGGCTCCGTCAGGCGCAGGACCAACTCGCCAATCTGAAGGAGCAAATCGACTACGACGTGCGCACCGCCCTCATGAATTTGAAAACGAATGCCAGCCAGGTGGCCGTGGCGGAAACGAACACCACACTTGCCGCTCAAACGCTGGACCAAGCCCGGGACCGCTTCTCTTCCGGCGTGGCCGACAACATCGAGGTCGTACAGGCACAGCAAACTGTCGCGCAAGCCGATGAAACCTATATTGCCAGCCTGTACAGGTACAACCTTTCCAAACTGAGCTTGGCGCGGGCGATGGGCGTGGCGGAGAGCGACGGCCTGAGCTATTTGGGAGAAAAGAAGCCATGAACGAAGAAAAATCAGTAAAGAACGAGCCTGCAGCGCAAGAGCCTGAGGCGACGCCGGCGGGAAAGCCAGCGTCCGGTTCGCAGCCGGCAGATTCCGCTCGTCCGAAGTTCGATCAAAAGAGGAAACGCATTCTCCTTGCGGCGATCGTGGTGCTGTTGGTAGGAGGATTCTTCGTTTGGCGTTATTACGCCCAATTCGTCACCACCGATGATGCGCAGATCGAGGGCTATCTCCATCCGATCAGCGCCCGCATCAGCGGTTACGTCACCAAAGTCACCGTGGACGACACGCAATTCGTCGAGAAGGGAACGGTGCTCGTGAAGCTCGATCCCACCGATTACCAGGTCGCGGTCGAATTGGCGAAAGCGAAACTCGCACAGGCCCAGGCCGAAGCGGCGGCGGCGATGACGGGCGTGCCGATCGTCTCAGTGAGCACGCTGAGCCAGGTGCATTCGGCCGAGGCAGACGTGCAAGGCGCCGAAGCGGGTATTCTGGCTGCCGAAAAAAGATTTCAGGAAGCGGAAGCTCGTTTGACGCAGGTTGAAGCGAACAACGTCAAAATACAGGATGATCTTGGACGTTATCGGCAGTTGATCGTGAAGCGGGAAATTTCCCGCCAACAATACGACCAGGCCGTTGCCGCATCGAAGGCGAGCGCGGCGGCGGTGATCGAAGCGCAAGCCGGCGTGGCTGCGGCGGATCAGCGGGTCACCGAGGTGCGCAGCCGTCTGCGGCAGGCTGAAGCGGAACTCCGTAGCGCACACACGCGGCCCCAGCAGTTGCAGGTAACCCGCGCGCGGGCCCAAGCTGCTGCCGCTGCCGTCGAGGAAGCGCAAGCCGAGCTTCACCGCGCCGAACTCAACCTCGAATACGCCACCATCGTGGCTCCCGCCGACGGCATCGTGGGCAAGCGCACCGCCGTCGTCGGCCAAAATGTTTCGCCCGGCCAGACGCTGCTCGTGATCGTTCCCACCCGCGACATCTGGGTAACGGCAAATTTCAAGGAGACCGAACTCAAAGGCATGCGGGTGGGCCAGCCGGTTCGAATCCACGTGGACGCCTACGACCGCGATTATCGCGGCAAAATCGAAGGCATCGCCGGGGCCACCGGCGTCCAATTCAGCCTGCTTCCTCCTGAAAACGCCACCGGTAATTACGTGAAAGTGGTTCAGCGCGTTCCCGTGCGCATCGTTTTCGATCCCGGCCAGGACCCTGGCCATCTTCTTCAGGTCGGGCTTTCGGTCGAGCCGCGCGTCAGGCTCCACTGAGCCGAGAGCGAGCGCGAGACACACTTGGCCGATTCGACTGAAAACGCCCTTCCGATGCCGCCCGCCGCGGCCGGCGGCGCTTCCACGTTGCCATGGGCTCCCGCGCACAATCCCTGGCTGATCGCTTCGGTTGTAGCGCTCTCGGCATTTATGGAAATGCTCGACGCGAGCATCGCCAATGTGGCATTGCCCCACATGGCCGGTAGTTTGTCCTCGAGCAACGACGAAGCTACCTGGATTCTCACATCTTATCTGGTGGCCAACGCCATCATCCTGCCGCTGAGCGGCTGGATTTCGAACACCATCGGCCGCAAGAAATACTTCATGCTCTCCCTCTTGCTCTTCACCATCAGCTCGGTCCTTTGCGGCCTGGCGCCGAGCCTTTCCGCAATCATCATTTTTCGCGTGATGCAAGGCGCCGGCGGCGGGGGCTTGCAGCCTGTGGCGCAGGCCATCCTCGCCGACACATTTCCGCAAAGTAAACGCGGCCAAGCCTTCGCCCTCTACGGCATCACCACCGTTCTGGCGCCGATCATCGGCCCCACGCTCGGCGGCTGGATTACCGACAACTATTCCTGGCGCTGGATTTTCTTCATCAACATCCCGGTCGGCATCCTGGCGCTGTTCCTGGCGGTGCAACTGGTCGAGGATCCGCCCTACCTGCGCCGCCTGGCAAGGGCGCTGGTGAAGATCGACTATATCGGCATCGGCCTGCTAGCGATCGGGATCGCCGCCTTGCAGGTGATGCTCGACAAAGGCCAGGAAGACGACTGGTTCGGTTCGCATTTCATTCTGACGCTTGCTGTCATTGCGGGGGTCACGCTCGTCGCGTTGTTTTTCTGGGAATGGTTCCACGACCATCCGGTGATCGACGTTCGGCTCTTCAAGCACTTCAATTTCCTGACCAGCAACCTGATGATGTTCGGCTTTGGCGTGATGATGTTCGGCACGCTGGTGATGATGCCGCTCTACCTGCAAACGCTGATGGGGTACACGGCCGAAGCCGCGGGGCTGGTGCTTTCTTTCGGCGGCCTGTTTCTGCTGATGGAATTGCCCATGGTCGGTCGATTGTTGGGCAAGGTGCAGGCGCGGCGGCTCGTCCACGTCGGCTGGGCTCTGATGGCAATCGGAATGTGGTATTCCACTTGGCACATGGACACGCTCATCAGTTTTAGCGCTGCATCCTGGATTCGGGTGCTGCAGGTGCTTGGCCTGCCGCTTCTGTTCGTTCCGCTCACCACGGTCGTTTACGTGGGGCTGCCTGCGGAGAAAAACAACGCGATTTCCGCACTGATCAATTTCATGCGGAACATCGGCATGAGTTTCGGCACGTCGATCGTTACAACGATATTGGCGCGACGGGCGCAATTCCATCAGCAGGTGCTCGTTTCCCATCTCACGCCGGGCAACGTATATTCCACCGAGGCGCTCCACCGCCTCACGCAGGCTCTGTTTCACGCCGGACTGAGCGCGACGGACGCTCTGAACCAGGCGTACGCGCGGGTGTATCGCGCTCTCATCGTGCAGTCGGTTTCGCTCGCTTACATCGACGCCTATCACGTCTTTGCCGTCGCTGCCGCCATTCTTTTTCTGCTTTCCTTCTTTTTGAAAAAGAACGAGCCGCGTGCGCCCAGCGGGCCAATGGAATGATGAGGGGAGGCTGGAGCGATGCTTACGCCACTGGTTGTCGTTAGCGTTCTCGCGGCGCCGAGCGCGATCGCTCACGCGTCGCAGGCCGCAAGACATGTGCCCATACGCGTATGGTAATATAATCGACACCGAGGGAGAGGCTGATGGGAGAACTCGATGGGCTGTTCAAAGGACTGGCGGACCAAACCCGCCTCCGCATCATTAACCTTCTGCTGCACGGCGAACTCTGCGTCTGCGACATTCAGTTCGTGCTCGGCTCACCGCAGCCGAACGTCTCGCGCCATCTCGCCTATCTGAAGCATTCCGGCATCGTGCGGGACCGGCGCGAAGGCCAGCGAATCTTCTATCGTTTGGCGGAGCCGCGCGAGCAGGCGCAAAAGCAACTGTTTGCTTTCCTGCGCGGGGCGTTTGGCGCATCGCCTGAATTCATTCGCGACTCCCGCAAGCTGAAAATGGCCATTGCGCAGGGCTCATGCACCGCCAGCCAGTCGAGCGCGCACGCACCCGTCCGCTCCCCAATCCGGCGCCGCTCGCGCGGAACGCTCATAGGGCAATCGAAATGAAGGCCTCGGTTTCTTCCCGTCTCCGGTTTCTCGATAAATATCTGACGGTATGGATTTTCGCCGCGATGGCCATCGGCGTCGGCGCCGGCTGGGCGCTGCCTGGGATCGCGCGGTTCCTCGACCGCTTCAGCGTCGGCACCACCTCGATCCCAATCGCCGCGGGACTGATTCTGATGATGTATCCCCCGCTTGCGAAAGTGCGGTACGAAGAGCTGGGCGAAGTCCTGCGAAACAAGCGCGTGCTCGTTCTTTCCCTGCTCCAGAACTGGGTGATCGGGCCGGTGCTGATGTTCGCGCTGGCGATTCTCTTTTTGCGCCATTATCCCGAATACATGGCCGGGCTGATTCTGATTGGCCTGGCGCGCTGCATCGCCATGGTGATCGTGTGGAACGAACTGGCGAAGGGCGATACGCAATTCGCCGCGGGCCTCGTGGCGCTGAATTCCGTTTTTCAGGTGCTGTTCTATTCGGTCTACGCCTGGGTTTTCGTCACCCAATTGCCGGCATGGCTGGGCCTCGACGGCGCGGTCGTCAACATCTCGATCGGCCAAATCGCGGAGAGCGTTGGAATCTACCTGGGCATTCCATTCGTGGCTGGCATGGCCACACGGTTCCTTCTGGTGCGGCGGCGGGGCAGGGAGTGGTACGAGAAGCGGTTCATTCCGCGGATCAGCCCGATGACGCTGATCGCGCTGCTGTTCACGATCGTCGTCATGTTTTCGCTGAAGGGCGGCTACATCGTGCGGTTGCCGCTCGACGTTCTGCGGATCGCCGTACCGCTCGTGATCTATTTCGTGCTGATGTTCCTCGTTTCGTTTTATATGGGGCGCAAGCTCGGCGCCGATTATTCGCAGACGGCTACGCTTTCCTTTACCGCGGCCAGCAACAATTTCGAGCTGGCCATCGCGGTCGCCGTCGCCGTCTTCGGAATCAATTCGGGCGAGGCATTCGCCGCGGTGATCGGTCCGCTCGTCGAAGTGCCGGCGCTCATTGGCCTGGTGAACGTTTCTCTCTATTTTCAGCGCCGGTATTTCGCCGTATCCGGTTCGGCCGCCGAGGCGCCGGTCCCGTGTTGCGATCGGGTTGGCAAATGACGCAGCCGAAAAAGAAGGTCTTGATCCTGTGCACGGGAAATTCCGCGCGCAGCCAGATGGCCGAGGGCCTGTTGCGCGAGATGGCCGGGGACAGGGTTGACGTCGCGAGCGCCGGCACGCGGCCCGTGCCGCTGAATCCGGGCGCCGTCGCGGCGATGGCCGAAATCGGCATCGATATTTCCGGTCATCGCTCGAAATCCGTCGAGGAATTCCTTGGCCGGGAATTCGATTTTGTGATCACCGTTTGCGACCGCGCGCGGGAATCGTGTCCCGTGTTTCCGGGGCGCGCGCGGAAGTTTCATCACGATTTCGAAGATCCCGCTGCCTCTCCTGCCGATGGACGTCTCGCCGTTTTCCGCAAGGTGCGTGATGAAATCCGCGATTGGCTCTCCACCGTTTTCCTTCCGGAACTCCCGCAAACGCCGGCGCCCGGCTCGGGGAGTTGACGCGCCTCGCGCGGCGTGTAGAATCGCTCGCAGATGGCCACCGATTTCCCAATCGCCGCAGCCGCACCGGTGGAAACCGCGCGCCCGCGCGTCACGCTGCGCAACTGTTTCCAGCACCCCTACGATTCGGCCATCGCCGCAGCGCGCACCTGCTACGCGCCGCGCCTGATCGCGCCGGAGGAGGTCACCGATAAACAGCGCGTCACTATCGGCGCCAGCACCTATTTCGGCGGCCATCACACCGTTTACCAGCACGCCCATTTCGAATTCGGCCTGGAAAACGTCAGCCGGCAATTCGTTTGGTCGTTTCTCCACGCCCATCCTTTTTACAATTCCGAGCAGCAAAGCCAGCGCTACGTCAGGCTCGACCGCGCGCAGGCCTACGTTCCCGAGCAAACCGAGACATTCGGCGCGGCCGAGCGCGCCATTTACGAGCGCGCGATTGCCCGGGCCTGGGAGCGGTATCGCGAACTCGGCGAACTGCTGAAGCCCGAAGCTCGCCGCATCCTTGCCGATATCTGGCACGCCGGGCCGGAGGCGCATCCCAAGCGCGTGCAGAAAGTCGAACGGCAGGCGGAAAAGCGCGCGATCGAGGTCGCTCGCTACGTCCTGCCGGTAGCCGCGTTCACCACCATGGTGCATACGCTTTCCGGAATCGTGCTGCACCGGCTCTGGCGCATGGCGCTCGCTTCGGATGCGCCGGCGGAAGGCCGCGCGGTGGTGCGCGAAATGGTCGAGCGCGTGCGCGAGGTCGATCCGCAATTTTTCGATCGGTTCGCGGCCGGGCCGATGGACGATTTGCCGGAATGGCGCACGGGAGCACGGACGGGTGAGGAAGCGGAAGCGTTCGCGCGGGAATTCGACGCGGCGCTGGGCGGCCGCGTGTCGAAGCTGATAGATGCTCCGGCAAACGCGACGCGAGCCGTCGCCGCCGCTTACCGCTCGACTCTCGGCCTGACGGCTGCCGCGTGCAGCGACGGCGAGGCGATCGCGCGGCTGCTCGATCCCTCGCGCAACACGTATCGCCTGGAAACGCTGGACGTGGGGGTAAACGCGCCGATGATGCGCGCACTCGAGCACGCCCATTTCACCTTCGCCAAGAAACTCAGCCACACGGCCGACAGCCAGGATCAACGCCACCGCATGGTCCCCGGTTCCCGGCCGCTTTTGACCCTCGCCGATACGCGCGCGCCCGATTTCATCACGCCCGCGCTCGTCGCCTCCACGCCGCGCGCCCGCGAAATCTACCAGCAAGCGATGGCCGAAGCCTGGGCGGTGAAAAACGAACTGCTCGATCGCGGCGTTCCCGCCGAATTCGCGCTCTATCTGTTGCCGAATGCCAAGGCGATTCGCCTGGTGGAATCGGGCTCGTTGCTCCACCTGCTCCACAAATGGACGATGCGCACCTGTTTCAACGCGCAGGAAGAAATCTATCAAGCCTCGATGGAGGAAGTGGAACAGGTGCGCGAGCGCTACCTCGAAATCGGCCGATTTTTGGGGCCACCGTGCTATTTGCGAGCCGGCATCACCACGCCCATCTGCACGGAAGGCTCACACTTCTGCGGAATCAAGGTCTGGCAGCAGTTCCCGAATATCGAGCGGCCAATTTAACTGCGCGCAAGGATCGCTTCCCCACAAACGGAGCCGCGCGGCCGCAGGGTTTCCCTCTACTTGATTCTCTCGTCGGATTCGATGTGGCCGTCGCGGACGCGAATCACGCGCTCGGCGTGGGCGGCGATATCCGGCTCGTGCGTAACGAGGATGATGGTGTGGCCTTCGGAATGCAGCTTGGCGAAGAGCGCCATGATTTCCTCGCCCGTTTGCGAGTCGAGGTTCCCGGTCGGCTCGTCGGCGAGCAGAATGGCGGGGTGGTTCACCAGCGCGCGAGCCACCGCGACGCGCTGTCGCTGACCGCCGGAAAGCTCATTCGGCCGGTGGTACATGCGCTCGGCAAGATCCACAAGTTGTAGCGCATGCTTGGCGCGCTCGAGCCGTTCGGCCGGCGGCGTGCCGTTGTAGATGAGCGGGAGTTCGACGTTGTGCAGCGCGGTCGCGCGGGCCAGCAGGTTGAAGGTCTGGAAAACGAATCCGATTTCCTTGTTGCGGATGTGCGCCAGGTCGTCGTCGCTCAGTTCGCTCACCAGCCGCCCGGCCAGCCAGTATTTGCCGCTGGTCGGCGTATCGAGGCAGCCGAGCAGGTTCATCAGCGTGGATTTGCCGGAGCCGCTGGGTCCCATGATGGCGACGTACTCGCCCTGATGAATTTCAATATCCACGCCGCGCAGCGCCTGCACCTGCGTCGCTCCCATGTCGTAGGTCTTCAGGAGCTTTTCGGTCTTGATGACCACACCCTGATCCACTAGGTCTTTGCGATAGGACTCGCCGACCGTCGTTGTCGCCACTGCCATGATTGCTCGTCTCCTTACAGGCTATTAGACGCGGCTCGCGGGCTTCCGGTTCTCAGGTTGTTACGGCCGGTGTTTTTTCCACCCGCACCCGGTCCCCGGCTTTGAGGGTCCGGAGCGTTTGATAACTGCCAACGACGATCTGATCGCCAGCCTTCAGCCCCTTCGTCACTTCAATATCGGTCAGACCCATGATCCCCGTTTCCACCGGCACGAAAACCGCCCGCTGATTGCGGATCACAAAGACGCCCTGGACGTTGTCCGAATCAGGGACCTTGCCGTCGGAGGTTTTCGAGGCCGCCATGGCGACGGCTTCGAAGCCCTGTTTGGCCGCCGCGGCCGCTTCCTGTTCGAGCTGCTTGCGGCCGCGCACGACGAGCGCCTGAATGGGAATCGCCAGCACGTTCGAGCGGTGGGCCGTCTCGATCTTTGCCGTCACCGTCAAGCCGGGGCGCAGGTCCGATGGCGGATGCTCGAGCGTGATGATGACCTTGAAATCCTTGGCCTGCGCCGTGCCGGTGGTGGTCTGCGTGGTGGCGAGCCCCGTACTACGGATGATCGCCTGGGTCCCCACCTGCGTCACCTTGCCCCGGAAAGTTCGGTCGGGCAGCGCGTCGATTTGAATCGTGGACGGTTGACCATCCTGAACGCTGAGGATGTCGGTTTCGTCCACGCGCACTTCCGCCGTCACCACCGACATATCGGAAATCGTCATCAGGTAGGCGCCTTCGGCATTCTGGATGCCGGGAACCACGTTTTCGCCCACGCGCACGGCGATGTAGGTCACCATGCCGGAAATCGGCGCGCGATAGGTGGTTTTGCGCAGGATGTCTTCGGTGCCCACGAGAACGGCCTGTTGCTGGTGCAGATTGTCTCGCGCGGCCGATTGCTGCGCCCGCGCCTGGGCCAGTTGAGCTCGCGCGGCAGCCAGGGACGCGCGTGCGCCGTCGTAGGTCGCTTTGTCGGATTCGTATTGCTGGCGGGAAATCAGATTCGATTCGTAGAGTTGCTGTCCCTGGCGCCAGTTGAACGCGGCGTTGTCGAGATTGGCCTGTTGCTGGGCCACTGTCGCCTGCGAAGCGCGAAAACTGGCCTCGGCCGCTCGCAGGGTGGCCTGCGCCGCGTCAATCGCCGCCTGCTGCGCGCGGACGTTCGCCGCCGGCTGGATATCTTCCACGCGCAGCAGCACGTCGCCGCGCTGCACCTGCTGGCCCTCGTGCACCAGAATTTCCGTGATCTTCCCGAAATTCTCGGCCAGGACGTTGGTGTAGTTTTTCGGCCGGATTTCGCCGGTCGCGCTCACGGTCGATGTCAGGTTTTTCCGCACCACCGTTCCGGACTGGACCGGCACGATGCCCTTGCGCGCCTGGTAGACGCCGACGCCCACCCCGGCCACCACGAGCACGCTCGCCCCGACGAACAACAGGATTTTTCGCCGTCTGGTCACGGGTTTTCCATTCCCCAAGCGGCCAGCCACGCTCCCTGAGCGTGGCACAAGCCGCGCACACCCGCAGTTCAGGCGTGCCGCTCTCCGCTACACTTCTTTGTGCCTGCTGGAGTGATTACGTGACAAGCGTAAAGAAGGTTCCGGATCGCACAACCCTAGGTAATTGTACCCGAAAACCCAGCACCAAATCGAACCTCCCGCAGCCGCAAGTGCGAGAAGGGCACTCGTCCTAGGGCGCCGGAAAGCCTTCTTCTTGCGGGGACACCGCGCCAGTGCCAACCTGGCTCGTCCACGTCTCGCCCGGTCGGCAGCGCCGCATCCCTCACACGCCAACCCTCGCGTTACCAGATTTTGCAGCGGTCGGCCGGCGGACGGACCATCAGTTCGTTCCCATGGCAGCCGAATGCCCGCGAAAATTCGTCCATATTCGAAAGAGGGCCGATCACGCGATAGCGGCCGATCGGATGGGGATTGATTTTCACCATCAGCCGGACGAATTGCGGGCGCTCCTTTTCCGTCCAGATGCGGGCAAACGCCAGGAAGAAGCGCTGCTGCGGGGTGAACCCCTGAATCCGCTTGTGCGAACGGAATTCCGGCGTCTTTTCGAACGCCTTGTAAGCGAGCGTCAGACCGCCCAGATCGGCGATGCTTTCGCCCAGCACCAGGTGGCCGTTTTCGTGCAAATTGCCGACGGCCACGTACGTATCGAACTGATTCGCTATGCATTCGGCTCGCGCGCGGAAATTCAGCCGGTCCTGGGGCGTCCACCAGTTTTTCAGGTTGCCGTAGGCGTCGAATTTGCTGCCTTCGTCGTCGAATCCGTGCGTCATCTCGTGCCCGATCACCGCGCCGATCCCGCCGTAATTCAGAGCATCGTCGGCTTTCGGGTCGAAAAACGGCGGCTGCAGGATGCCGGCCGGAAAAACGATCTCGTTCATGGACGGGTTGTAATAGGCGTTGACGGTGGGCGGCGTCATGCCCCAGCGCGAGCGATTCACCGGCTTGCCGACGCGTGCGAGCACGCGGTGGAATTCGAACTGGTTGCCGCGAATCACGTTTTCGACGTAGGGCCCGGAGACGACGTGGTAAGCGGAATAATTCAGCCAATGCTCCGGATAGCCGATCTTGATCATCATGTGGTTCAGCTTGTCGAGCGCCGCGGCGCGCGTCGCCGGACTCATCCACGGCAGCGTGGCGAGGTCGGCGCGAAGCGCGTTCATGATGTTGTGCACCATCTTCAGCGCCGCCGCTTTCGCCGACGGCGGAAACGCCTGCGCCACGTATTTCTGCCCCAGCGCCATGCCGAGCTGGCGATTCGTCGCTTCGACGCAGCGGCGCCAGCGCGGCTGGATCTCGCGCGCGCCGGTCAGCGCCTGTCCGTAGAAAGCAAAATTGGCGTCAACGAACGGCGTGGAAAGATCCGGCGCGAATGCGTGAACCAGCTGCCAGCGCAGGTAGATTTTCCAGTCCGCGAGCGGAAGCTTCGCCAGGTTCGCGTCCAGGCCCGCGAAGAATTTCGGCTGGGAAACGTTGATCGTCGAGATGGAAGGAAAACCGACGTCGACGAGGTATCGCTTCCAGGAAAAATGCGGCGTCAGCGCCTGCACCTGCGCCAGATCCATCTTGTGATAGCGATTTTCCGGATTGCGCTCCTCGACGCGGCTCATGGAATCCTGAGCCAGTTGCGTTTCCACCATCAGCACCGTTTTCGCTTCGGCCGCGGCGCGTGTTGCCGGATCGCCCAGTAATCCGAACATCTTCGCGACGTGAGCCTCGTATTCCTCGCGCAACTTCGTCGCGTGGGAGTTGTCGCTGAGATAGTCGTCGCGATCGGGCATGCCGAGTCCGCCCTGAAAAAGGTTCGCGATTTCCTGGCTGCTGTTTTTGTAATCCTGCGTCGAGCCGAAGTTGAACAGCACGCGCGCGCCCATCGCCTGCAGCCGTGCCGCTTCCGCTTCGAGTTCCGCCATGTTGGCAATCGCTTCGATGCGCCGAAGTTCCGGCTGGATGGGTTTCGCGCCGCCGGCGTCGATTTGCTGCGTATTCAGGCAACTCGCGTAATAATCGCCCAGCTTTTGATCGTTCGAGCCGGGCAGGGCCTTCGCACGATTTGCCGCTTCGCGGTCGAGGATCTGGCGCAGCACTCGCTGGTTCTTTTGCGCCAGCTCGCTGAAAAGGCCCCAAGAGGGATACGCGGGCGGAATCTGATGCGTTTTGATCCAGCCGCCAGCGGCAAAATCGTAGAAATCCTTGCACGGGCTCACCGACCGGTCGAAATTGGCCAGATTTAGCCCGTGCGTGCCTGTGCCCGGTCCCGATTTGCCCTTCTTGGCCTTCATTTTTACTCCCGCTCCGAATCCGGCCGGCGCGAGGTACGCCGTGCAGGTTTCCTGCCCGCTTTGCGCCCGGGCGGCAAGCGGCAGCGCGAAGAACGCGGCCAGAATCAGCGCGAAATGCTTCTTGTGTGGGAACACGGAACCCTCCTCGGAAGAACACCCTAAGGACCGTGAGCATAGTGGCTTCCGGAGCGGCGAGTCAATCCCTCATGGGCCCCGAATCGGCCCGAAACCGCCGGCGGTTTTCGTTGGACTTATCTTCCGGCGCCCATCATACTCAGTAGGCCCGAACGACGCTGAGAAAAGAGCCGAGGACAGCTTCACAGGTTGGCAAATCGAGCGGCAATGCTCGGCGTCGCTCTCCAGCCTTGCGGTAGAACCCCTCGCCTCGAAATTTGGGAAGGAACGGATGGGGATGCACTTGTTCTATGCGCTGTTGGCGGTTGTTTTGACGGTTCAGCTTTCCAGCTTTTCCACCAGCATCTATCTCCACCGGTGCCTGGCGCATCGCGGCGTCCGGTTGAATCCGGCACTCGCCTTTTTCATGCGTGCCGAACTGTGGCTGGCGACCGGAATCTATCCGAAGGAGTGGGTGGCCGTCCATCGCAAACACCACCGTCATACCGACGTCCTCGGCGATCCTCACAGCCCGGTGCTCGAGGGGCTGTGGCGGATTTTGCTCGGCAACGCCTACTACTACGCGCGTGAGGCGCGCAATCCAGAAACTCTCTCGCGTTTCGCTCCCGACGTCGGCAACGACTGGTTCGATCGCTACTTTTTCCGCTTCGGCTTGCTGGGCATCGCGCTCGGCGTGGGAATCTTTATGTGGCTGCTGGGACCGCTATGGGGCGGGATAGCGTTTGTGGTGCAGGCCGCCGTCTACATCTTTTTCAACGCCGTGATCAACGGCGCCAACCACGCGGTCGGCTACCAGAATTTCAACAACACGGCGACGAATCTGAGAGTGGTCGCGCTGTTCACCGCCGGCGAGGGATTGCACAACAACCACCACGCGTTCCCCACTTCCGCCCGGTTCAGCATCCGCAAGAACGAATTCGATCCTTCCTGGCCGGTGCTGCGCGCCCTTTCCTGGCTGCGGCTGGCCGAACCGCTGCGCGTCGCTCCGCAACTTGATTGACAGCGAATCGCCCCAGCCGCTGCACGCTAAGGGAGCGACGGGCCGCAAGCGCGGAGAAGTCACGACTCCAGGAAGCGCTGTTTGCTCCCGTCGCCCTCAAGCGGCGGCGGAAAATTCGTAAATCAGCACTTTGTGCTCGTGAATCGCGGGGAATCCCTCGGAAAATTCGAGCACGCGCGCCATCGCCCGGTAAAAATACAGATTTTCTTCGCTCGCGCGCAGCGCTTCGAGCGAATCCCAAAGGGTGATCACGGTCGCCTGCGGCGGCGCTCCCGGCGTCGCTTCGCCGCGCAGAACGATCAGCGAGCGGAAACCCGCCTGCTCCCTCATCAGCGGAACGAGCGAATCGAGCGCAACGGCGAAGTCCTGGAGTTTCCCTGGCAAAAGTTGAAACTGCGTCACACGCGCGTGCATGTCCATGTTCCCCCAGAGGCGTTGGTTGGACCGATGCTACAGCACCCGCCGCGACAAGTAAATCCCAGCGCTCGAAGCGACCGTACTCACAGCCGTTTTTCGAGGTAGAGGGTTCCTTCGATCGGACTTTGGTAATAGGCAGGGCGTTCGACGAAGCCGAGTTCGCGGTAGAGCCTGATCGCCGAATCCATCTTGCCGGGAATCGTATCGAGCACCATCGCGCGATAGCCCGCGGAAACAGCCCATTCCAGCGCGCTCTCCACTAGCTTTCGCCCCAATCCCGTTCCGCGAAATTGAGGCCGAACGTAGAGCCGCTTCATCTCGCACAGACTTTCCTCGAACGGGCGCACGCCGATGCAGCCGGCTGGTTCGCCGGGAACGCTCCTGGCCAAAAGGAGAAGACCGCGCGGGGCCGCGTAGCTGCCCGGCAGGCCGTCAAGTTCGCTCTGAAAATTCTGGAAGCAAAGGTTGAGGCCGAGCGAAGCGGCGTATTCGAGAAAGAGCGCACGAACCTCATCGATCTGCGCCGCCGATGTCGCGCGCTCGATCGTTCCACGCGATGAGTTGGCTTGAAATGTGTGGCGGGGCTGAAACGTTTCACCCGGCAATAGCGCCTCCATTTCCCCTTCGGCGCATTGTCGCCTCCCTCCCGGATCCGAGCGGACAGCCAAATTGGTCCGGCCCCGCATTCCGGCGTGACACAATAGTTGGGTGGTGGGAGACGAACCGCAGGTCTCGCTTCATCTGATGGGAGCGGAGGAATACGCGAGTCGCGACGGCTGAATCGGACTGGAGCGGCCGGTTCCCGCTACGGCTGCCGCACGATCCGCGCTGGCTCGAGTTGCGGCGCGAGCAGATGAATGACAAGCAGCGCGACCAAATAGGCCGATCCGGCGATGAAGAACGGAATCATGTAGCTGCCAGTCCATTGCAGCACGTATCCCACGATCTCGGCGATCAGCATCCCGCCGACCGCGCCCGCCATGCCGCCGATG
>JAKASX010000147.1 GCA_021818865.1 Acidobacteriota bacterium | reverse complement strand
TTTATGAGATGCGCTCTAGTGTCCTGACTTGCAAGTTCCATGTAAGAACCGCCATTCTTCAGGGGCTGAAGCCCCTTGATATGGCGGGCGTTAATGTCGGAGCTAAAGCTCCGACCCCCGAAAGACCATGCAGGGAACTCCTGACTCAGGAAGCTAGAATTTCGTGACTTCGGTGAAGTGGAATTTCCGCACTTTCATGGAGGGAACGACCATTTCAAACGATTCCTCGCCCGCCGCGCGCACCGCCGGGCCAAGGTCGTCCACCGACGCGAGCATATCGATCATGCTCTCGTTGAAACGGAAATTCTTGATGGGAGCGGCGATCTGGCCGTTTTCGACGAGGAACGTGCCGTCGCGCGTCATTCCGGTGAGGATTTTCTGGTACGGGTCCACTTCACGGATATACCAGAAGCGTGTGACGAGAATTCCCTGCCCCGTCGCCGAAATCATCTCGTCGAGCGACGATCGCCCGCCCGCGAAAACCAGATTGAGCGGCGCTTCTCCATATTCATTCGGCAGCGCGAATCCGTGGCCGGTCGGTTTCGCGCCAAGCCGTTTCGCCGTTTCCCGCGCGTAGACGAGCCCCTTCGGAATGCCGCGATCCACCAGGAGCACTTTCTGCCGCGGCACACCCTCGCCGTCGAAAGGCGCGCCGGTCTGCAGCGGGTGATAAACGTCGTCCCAGACGCTGATGTTGCTGCCGAAAATGCGCTTGCCCAGCCGGTCGTTGAAACAGGAACGCTTGTCTTCGATCGCCGTCGCCGCGAAATCGTAAAAAAGAAAGCCGACCAGATCCAGGACGGCGGCCGGCTCCAGAATCACCGTGTAGTGTCCAGGCGGAATTTCGCGCGGCCGGCGCGAATCGCGCGCTTTCTGACTGGCCCGCTCGGCCAGCGCGTCGGGCGAAATCAGCGAAATATCGGGGAAATTCTCTTTCGCCCATCCGGAGCTTTCACCGTCGAGGAAGGTGACCGAGAATTCCGCCCGCGTCTGCTCGTGGGTGACGAAAAGGCCGCGCGAATTCGCCAGAGCGGATTGCGAAATCCCGGTGGTGAAGATTCCGGCGGCCGTCTGTTTGTTTCGTTCCGCAAGCTTCACCACATTCAACACGGCGCGGGCGCGGTCCTCGGGAGTGGCCGCCGCGGTGGCCGCGAAAAAGCGGTTTACCGCGGTGTATTTCTGCGGCCCGAGCATCGGCAGCAGCGTCTCACTCGGCGGCTGCAGCTTGGCCATGCGCAGGGCCGCGTCCGCCACGCGCGCGAGCGATTCGTCGTCGGTCTTGTTCGTCGAGGCGCGCGCCGTCCGTCCGTTCACCAACGCGCGGACCGAAACGGAGATCCCCTGCTCGGCTACGTTCTGATGGATGGTGTTGTTGGCGAAGCGCGTCAGGGCGTCCGTCGTTGCATCGATCCCGACTTCGGTTTCTTCGGCACGGCTGAATTTGAAAACGCGTTCCGCGATCCGCTCGAATTCCGAGCGGGGAATCCGGTAACGGTCCGCGGCCGCGTGGCCCGTCACAGGGCCTTTGGCGGCTTTCGCCGCTTTCGGCTTGGCTCGTTTGGCTGGCTTTTTTGGCGGCATCGTCCGATTCCCGTCAGCGCGAAAAGGCCACGCCCACGCGAACCTTGCGGAAACGGGCCGGTGCGGCCCCGTGGCCCGTGCCCATAGTTTGCATCGGCTGGCCCTTGCCGCAATTCGGCGTGCCCCACAACGTCCAATAATCGCGCGAGCAGACGGCATCGCAGCTGTTCCAAAATTCCGTGGTGATGCCGCTGTAGCTCGGATTCTTCAGCATCCGGATTTTTTTCCCGCCCTTGATCTCCCAACCGATTTCCGTGCCGAACTGGAAATGGTACCGGCGGTCGTCAATCGACCACGAGCGGTTCGTTTCCATATAGATTCCGTCATCCGTGTCGGCGATCAGGTCGTCGAATTTCCAGGAACCGGGAAGCAGGCTGATGTTCGTCATGCGAATGAGCGGCAGACGGTTCCACGATTCAGCCCGCATCGTGCCGTTCGAGCGTTTCTGCCCGATGGCCGCAGCCGTTTCGCGGCTGGTCAGGTAGCCGGTAAATCGCCCGGCGCGAATGATGTCGGTGGATTGCGCGGGCACGCCTTCATCGTCGTAGCCGAACGAGCCCAGGCCGGGCCCGTGATCGAGCCGTGCGTCGGCGACAACGGTGACGTGCTCGGAACCGTAACGCAGCGCATTCAACTTGTCGAGGGTGAGGAAACTCGTGCCGGCGAAATTCGCTTCCATCCCCAGCACGCGATCGAGTTCGATCGGATGACCGATGGATTCGTGCACCTGCAATCCCACCTGCGAGCCGTCGAGCAGAATCGTCCGCACGCCTTCGGGACACTGCGGCGCGCTGTGCAGCGCAACCGCTTCCTCGGCCACGCGCCGCGCGTTACCCACCAGATCCAACTCTTCCACCAGTTCGTAGCCGCGCAGAGCGTGCTGGCCACCAAAGCTATTCGGATACGAACGCTTCTGCAGCTCGCCCTCGGCAAACGAAGACGCGACGATCCCCGCTCCGGACTGCATTTTCAGCTGATGAATCCGCGCGCCCGTCGTGGAAGCGATAAGCTGTTCCAGCCGGCGGAAGACCATCCCCGTTTCGGCAATCGTCACGCCGGCCACTTTGCGCATTTCCGCGTCGGCTTCGAGCAACAGCGCGATCTGGCGATCGACGGAAATGCGAAATGGATCCTTGATGAAAGGCGATTGCCAGGTATCCACAAACGCCTGTTCGGGCGCCAGCACGACGTCGTGCCGTTTCGCCAGCGCCGAAGCCCGCGCGATGGCGACGGCTTCCGCGGCGCATTTTTCGATTCCGCGCCGGTTCAGCCGGTCCGTCGAAGCGAAGCCCCAAGCGCCGTCGGCGATCACGCGCACGCCCAGGCCGAGCGATTCCGATTCGAGCAGCGTGCCCACTTTCCCGTTTTTCGTCGAAAGCTCGCGCTGCCTCACGTCCACCACGCGCGCGTCAGCGTACGTGGCGCCGCGCACCGCGGCGGTGTCGAGCGCGAGACTGGCCCACTCTTCCATCATGGGAAAATCCGCATGGGGATTGGATCAGGTGCCTTCGGACCAGGAGGCGAGGTAGTGCTCCTGCTCCGGAGTAAGTTTATCGATCTGCGTGCCCACGGAATCGAGCTTGAGGCGCGCGATCTGCCGGTCGATCGGATCGGGCACGGCGTAGACCTGCCGTTCGAGCGTCGCCGCGTTCTTCAGCATGTATTCCACCGAAAGCGCCTGGTTCGAAAAGCTCATATCCATCACCGCGGCCGGATGACCTTCGGCCGCGGACAAATTCACCAGCCGGCCTTCCGCCAGCAGATAGACGCGCCGTCCTTCGGAAAGAACGTATTCCTCGGTGAACGGCCGCACCGAGCGGTGCGAGGTCGCCATCCGTTCAAGCGCAGGAATATCGATTTCGACGTTGAAGTGGCCGGAATTGGCGACGACCGCGCCGTCCTTCATGTTTTCGAAGTGCTCGGCGGCGATCACGCTCTTGTTTCCGGTCACGGTGACGAAAACGTCGCCAATCCGCGCCGCTTCCGCCATCGGCATCACGCGGAAACCGTCCATCAGCGCTTCGAGCGCCTTCACCGGATTGATCTCAGTGACGATCACGTTGGCGCCGTGGCCGCGGGCGCGCATCGCCAGTCCGCGTCCGCACCAGCCGTAGCCCGCGACAACGAAATTCATCCCGGCGAGCAGCAGGTTCGTGGCGCGCAGAATGCCATCGATCGTGGATTGCCCGGTGCCGTAGCGATTGTCGAACAGGTATTTCGTATTCGCGTCGTTGACGGCGACGATCGGATATTGCAGCGATTTATCGCGTGCCATCGCGCGGAGCCGAACCACGCCCGTCGTGGTTTCCTCGGTGCCACCGATCACGTTGGGCAGGAGTTCGCGCCGCTTCGTGTGCAGCATCGTTACCAGGTCCGCGCCGTCGTCCATGGTGATGCGCGGCTGATGGTCGAGCGCGGAATTGATGTGGCTGTAATAGGTTTCAGTATCCTCGCCCTTGATGGCGAAAACGGGGATCTGATAATCGCGCACCAGGCACGCCGCCACTTCGTCCTGCGTCGAAAGCGGATTCGAGGCGCACAGCGCGACTTCCGCGCCGCCGTCGCGCAGCGTGATGGCGAGATTGGCTGTTTCGCTCGTGACGTGCAGGCACGCCGCGATCTTCAGCCCTTTCAGCGGCTTTTCCTTGATGAACCGCTTTCGAATGGACTGGAGAACCGGCATCTGCTGATTCGCCCATTCGATTTTCCGTTTGCCGCTGTCGGCCAGCGCGAGGTCCTTCACGTCGCCAGCCAGTTTCGAAGCGGTTGCCATGAGAATCTCTCCTTCTGCGTCGTTCCGAAGCCGAGAAACTAGCGGGCGCCGATTCCCGCGCTGGAGGAAGCCGAAATGCCCGTCTCCTTGCGGATCTGGTCGGCCTTGTCGGTGCGCTCCCAGGTGAAACCGGCCTCGTTGCGGCCGAAATGGCCGAACGCGGCGGTGCGGCGGTAAATCGGGCGCCGCAGATCGAGCGACTCGATGATGCTGCGCGGCGTCAGCGAGAAGACAGAGCGCACCAGATCGGTCAACTGCTCGTCGGGCACCACACCCGTATCAAAGGTGTCCACCATGACGGAAACCGGTTCGGCGACGCCGATCGCGTAGGCGAGTTGCACTTCCGCGCGCCTCGCCACACCCGCGGCCACCAGATTCTTCGCCACGTACCGCGCCATGTAGCACGCCGAGCGGTCCACCTTGGTCGGGTCCTTGCCCGAAAGCGCGCCGCCGCCGTGCCGCGCGTAGCCGCCGTAAGTATCCACGATGATTTTGCGTCCCGTGACGCCCGCGTCTCCCATCGGTCCGCCAATCA
Source organism: Acidobacteriota bacterium (assembly GCA_021818865.1). Lineage (GTDB taxonomy): Bacteria > Acidobacteriota > Terriglobia > Acidiferrales > UBA7541 > JAKASX01. The sequence continues at coordinate 686 of JAKASX010000147.1, read as the reverse complement.
CGAATCGCCCGGTCGGATTGATCAGCACTTTCGTCTGATCGTCCATCATGTGCTCGGGAATCATCGGCCGAATCACTTCGTACAGGATGGCATCGTGAAGGTCGCGGTTCGAAACGCTATCGGAATGCTGCGTGGAAACCACCACGGTATCCACGCGCGCCGGCCGCCCATCCACATATTGAACCGTCACCTGCGATTTGCCGTCAGGACGAAGGAACCCGACCACGCCGCTGCGCCGCACTTCGGAAAGGCGCCGAGTGAGGCGGTGCGCCAGCATGATCGGCATGGGCATCAGCTCTTCGGTTTCGTCGCACGCGTAGCCGAACATCAGCCCCTGGTCGCCCGCGCCGCCCGTATCCACGCCCATCGCGATATCGGGCGATTGGCGCTTTACCGCCGAAACCACCGCGCACGTGTCGGCGTCGAAGCCGAATTTCGCGCGCGTGTAACCGACGTCGCGAATCACGTTGCGGGCGATGTCGGTGTAATCCAGATGGCAGCAGGTGGTGATTTCCCCGGCCACGACCACCAAGCCGGTGGTCACGAGCGTTTCGCACGCCACACGCCCTGCCGGATCGTCCTGCATGACGGCGTCGAGCACGCCGTCGGAAATCTGGTCGGCAATTTTATCGGGGTGGCCTTCCGTCACCGATTCTGACGTAAAAAGATAGTTCTTGGGGCTGGAA
>JAKASX010000040.1 GCA_021818865.1 Acidobacteriota bacterium | reverse complement strand
TCCACCAATTTTTGCCCCCGTACGTGATCTGCGCGTGCGAATCCACGTGCGGCGAGCACGCCTTCAGAATCGGCAGATGCGCGATCGCCAATTCATCCGTGGGCAGCAGCGATTTCGTCCCGTAGGCCCCGGTCCGCCTGCCGTTCACGTTTCGCGCGCCCGCTTCGATCCAGATCAGGTTGTCGCCGATATTTTCCAGGCGCTTTTGCACCTGCATCTGGCCGCCCTGGCCGATCGCCACCGTGCAAATCACCGCGGCGATGCCGATCGTGATCCCTAGCATCGTCAGCGCCGAGCGCAGCCGGTTTTGCCGCAGCGTGCTCAGAGCGTCTGCGGCGGCTGAGCGGAAATCCACGGACACACCTCTCTCTACATCTTACGACCCGGAAAGTCATGCTGGCGTTACGCGCAGGCTGCGTCTGCGGCTATCTTGCTGGCCACCAAAGCCCCGTCACCCCAAAGCGGCGCCGTGCCACGAGCCATGCCACCGCGAATCGCCCGCCGCGCCTCAACCTCCGTCATCCTGAAGCGCCGGGCGTGCCCGGCGCTGAAGGATCCCATCCGCTTCGAGCGAGCGCACTTGACCACACAGACTGTGGTCCAACAGGCGCAGTTCCGCTTTCCCCGCGCCCTGTACTATACTTTTCCTGGCGGTATCGTCTAGAGGTTAGGACGCCAGATTCTCAATCTGGAAACCGGGGTTCGATTCCCCGTACCGCTACCAACCCTGACCGTTTCCCTGCGTCCCCATAGTTCTTTTCACTCGTCCGGATTCTTGGCCCCTGTCGCGGCTTCTCGCTTCTCCGCCTCGTGCGCCGGGTAGCAGCCGAGCGTAAGAACGCGATCCGCCGACTGCCGCAGCTCCCCGAGCGCCTCGCGCGTCGCCGCATCGCCCAGCGAAGCCTGCAAATCCAGATAAAAACGGTATTGCCAGGGACGCCCGGCGATCGGCCGGCTTTCGATCTTGAGCAAGTTGATTGACCTGCGCGCGAAAACGCCCACAGCGCGATAGAGCGCGCCGGGCGCGTGCGGCAATTCGACGACGAGCGAAAGCCGATTGGCATTCTCGCTCGGCCGCGGCGAGCGGGACAGCAGCAGAAATCGCGTGTAATTTTCCGGATGATCCTCGATATGTTCTAGCAGGATCTTTCCGCCCCAAATTTCCGCGGCTCGCCGGCCTGCAATCGCCGCGCGGGTCGGATCGCCAGATCGGACAACGTCTCGCACGCTGCCGGCCGTGTCGAGCGCCGCCCGGCCCGCGATCCGGGGATGAGCGCGCAGGAACCGCTCGCACTGCGCGAGCGCCACGGGGTGCGATTCAACGCTTCGAATCATCTCGAAAGTCGCCGCAGGCGCGCCAATCAAACAGTGCGTGATCGGCAGAATGATTTCCCCGCTCGCTTCCAGCCCGCTTTCCACCAGCAGATCGAGCGAAGCCGTCACCGTTCCCGCCAGCGTGTTTTCCACTGGAGCCAGAAGGAAATCCGCCGCGCCGTCGCCAATCGCCGCGAAGAGCGAATCGAACGTCGGCCGCGGCACCAGCTCGATCCCTTCGCCCAGCAGCCTCACCGCCGCTTCCTCGCTGAATGCGCCTCGCTCGCCTTGAAACGCCACGCGAGGCCGGCTCGCCGCCGCGTTCATCGGTAAGGTCCGCAAGCGGCCGTGGTTGCTCGCGATGACGACGCCGAAGCCGCTCGCCGCGATTCGTTCAAAATCGCGCGGAAAAGCCGCGCGATCGCTTCGGCATCCAGCGGCCCGACGCTCGCCTCGCGCACGCGCCGCAGAATCGCCCGCTCCCGCGCCGGCGACACCGCCTTCATCCCGCTCGTCCGCTTGTAATGCGCGATCTCGATCGCCAGCCGCGTCCGCGCGTTCAGCAGTTCCACCAGCCGCGCGTCGATTCCATCGATCTTCCTTCGCCGTTCCCGGATCGGTTTCATGGCCCTTTGGCTCCTTGCCGTTTGTCCCCGCGTTCCCCGCCGGAAAACAAAAAAGGCCGCTACCTCGTTTCGAGGTCGCGGCCTGCCGGGAAGCTTGGGTTTCGCTCTGGGGTTTCTACGCTGCTCCTGATCCGAGCGCAGCTTCCTGCAGTCCGCTCCCTCGATAGAGGAAGCGGCCGCTAAAGCTATAGTAGCGGCGATACGACTGCGTCGTTGCGCTGATCATCGAGCTTTCCAAATTACCCCACTGGCAATGTACCGGGCCGCGCCGTTCCTGTCAACGGTGCTGGCGCGTAAACGCAATTTTGTGTCTAAATAGTTCTTATGACAAATGAGAATACTATAAATTGGACTAAAGTGGCCCGCTCCGCTTTAATCGCTTTGTTGGATGCCGATCGGCGCACGCATCGCCCGTGCGCGGCTCTGGCCCTGAAAGCGATATGAACAGCGACGAAATCAAGAAAGGGCTCTCCCGCGCTCCTGCCCGCGCCATGCTCAAGGCCGCCGGCCTGCGCGACGCCGATATCGACCGCCCGCTCGTCGGCGTGGCCAACACTTGGACCGAAGTCACGCCGTGCAACCTGCACCTGCGTCGCCTCGCGGAGCGCGTCAAGGAAGGCATTCGTGCCGCCGGAGGCACGCCGATCGAGTTCAATACGATCGCCGTTTCCGATGGGATTGCGATGGGCACCGAAGGCATGAAGGCCTCGCTCGTTTCCCGCGAAGTGATCGCGGATTCGATTGAGCTCGTGGCTCGCGGGCATTCCTTCGACGCGGTGGTGGCGATTTCCGGCTGCGACAAGACCATCCCCGGCACGCTGATGGCGCTAGCGCGGCTCGATCTTCCCTCGCTCATGCTTTACGGCGGCTCGATTCAGCCCGGCCGTTTTCAAGGGCGCGACGTCACGATTCAAGACGTTTTCGAAGCGGTTGGCGCCTGCGCCGCCGGGCGCATGACGCCCGAGGAACTGCGCGACCTTGAGGATCACGCCTGCCCGGGCGCCGGCGCCTGCGGCGGCCAGTTCACCGCCAACACGATGTCTCTCGCCGCCTCGCTTCTCGGCATGTCTCCGGCCGGCGCGAACGAAATCCCCGCCACCGACCCGCGCAAAGACGACGTCGCTCGCCACGCTGGAGCTCTGGTGATGGCCTTGCTCGCGAAAGACGTTCGCCCAAGCCGGATCATCACGCGCGAAAGCATCCAAAACGCTTTCGCCGGGGTTGCCGCCACGGGCGGCTCGACTAACGCCGTATTGCATCTGCTCGCGATTGCCCGCGAAGCCGGCGTCGCCATTTCGATCGATGATTTTGATCGCATCTCCACCGAAACGCCTCTGCTCGCCGATTTGAAACCTTTCGGTCGTTTCACCGCGCCCGATCTCGAGCGCGCCGGCGGCGAACGCCTCATCGCGTCGCGCTTGCTCGAAGCGGGACGCCTGCACGATGGCGCCACGGTTTCCGGCCGAACCATCCACGAAGAGGCTCGCGCCGCCCGTGAAACGTCGGGGCAACAGGTGGTGCGCCCGCTCGCAACCCCGATCGAATCCCACGGCGGCCTCGCGATTTTGCGCGGCACGCTCGCGCCGGAAGGCTGCGTCGTGAAGCTCGCCGGCCACGCGCGCCGCAGCCACACCGGACCCGCGCGCGTTTTCGATAGCGAGGAGCAGGCATTCGCAGCGGTGCAAAGTGGCGCGATTCAATCGGGCGATGTGGTGATCATCCGCTACGAAGGCCCACGCGGCGGACCCGGCATGCGCGAAATGCTCGCGGTCACCGCAGCGCTCGTCGGTCGCGGTCTGGGCGAAACGGTTGCGCTCGTCACCGACGGCCGCTTCAGCGGCGCCACGCACGGCCTGATGATCGCGCACGTGGCTCCCGAAGCCGCCCTGGGCGGCCCGATCGCGCTTGTCGAGGATGGCGACCGGGTCACGCTCGATATTGCCGCGCGCCGGCTCGATATTGCCGCCGATCTTGCGCCGCGTCGTGCGCGCTGGCAGCCGCCCCCGCCGCGCTATCCGACGGGCGCGATGGCGAAATATGCCGCGCTTGTTTCATCCGCTTCCGAAGGCGCGGTCACGCGCCCGCCGTCGGCAGCCAAACTTTGAGGAATCCATTCAGCGAGGTGCAATCGTCATGACGAAACTCTATTTCGAAGCCGATGCCAATCCGCAAACGCTCTCCGGCCTGCGCATCGTGGTGATGGGGTACGGCAGCCAGGGCCGCGGCCAGGCGCTGAATCTGCGCGATTCCGGCTGCCGCGTCGCCATCGGCCTTCGACCCAACGGGCCTTCCTGGAAGCAGGCGATTGCCGACGGCTGGCAGCCGCTCGAGCCGGCCGCGGCGATGGCAGGCGCGGACGTCGTCGTGATGCTCGCGCCAGACATGGCTCAGCCGCGCCTATATGAAGAAGCGATTGCGCCAAGTCTCAAGCCCGGCGCCCTGCTGCTCTTCTCTCACGGATTCAATATCCACTACGGCCAGATTCGCCCCGCGGCAAACGTCGACGTCGCGATGGTGGCGCCGAAAGGTCCGGGCAGCCTCGTGCGGCGTCAATACGTCGAGGGCCGCGGCGTTCCCTGCCTGATCGCCGTCCATCAGGACGCGACGGGCAAAGCGTTCGAGCGCACGCTCGCCTACGCGCAGGCGATTGGCGGCACGCGCGCGGCCGCGCTCGAAACGACGTTTGTCGAGGAAACTGAAACCGATCTGTTCGGCGAACAGGCCGTGCTCTGCGGCGGCGTCACGGAACTCGTCGCCGCAGGCTGGGAAACTCTGGTGAAAGCGGGCTACAGCCCTGAAGTGGCGTATTTCGAATGTCTGCACGAGCTGAAGCTGATCGTGGACCTGATCCACGAAGGCGGCTTCGCCCGCATGCATCGCTACGTCAGCGAAACGGCGAAATACGGCGATCTGTCGCGCGGTTCGCGCGTCGTCGATGTCAACGCGCGCGACGCCATGCAAAAAATCCTCGCCGAAATCCAGTCCGGTGAATTCGCTCGCGAATGGATCGCCGAAAACGCCGCCGGCCGGCCGCGCTACAACGCTTTGCTCGCCGCAGACCTCGATCATCCCATCGAAAAAATCGGCGCGGAACTCCGTTCGCGCATGGAATGGCTCGCGCCGAAAGCGGCTTCGGCCTGAGCCGTCGGCCCGCGCTTTCGGCAAGAGCAAGGGTCGGGAAAATTCACTGTCATCCTGAGGCCCGGCGTGCCGGGCCGAAGGATCCCGACATACGATCGACGCGCCCAACGCAAGAAGGAGCGCAAACCACAAACCCAGCAGAAGGAACAGGCGGGAGCCAGGGACCATGAAGATGACCGGAGCGCGGATTCTGTGGGAATGCCTCGAGCGGGAAGGTGTCGAGCACGTCTTCGGCTATCCCGGCGGCGCGATTCTGCCCGCTTACGACGCGCTGAAGCACAGCCGCATCCACCACATTTTGGCTCGGCACGAGCAGGGCGCCACGCATATGGCCGATGGCTATGCGCGCGCGAGCGGACGCGTCGGCGTTGCCATCGCCACGTCGGGGCCCGGCGCAACGAACATGGTCACCGGCATCGCCACGGCGATGATGGATTCCTCGCCCATCGTCTGCATCACCGGCCAGGTCGGCGGTCGCCTGATCGGCTCGGACGCGTTTCAGGAAACCGATATTACCGGCGTCACGCTGCCCATCACCAAGCACAATTCGCTCGTCACTCGCACTGCCGATCTCGCGCGCACCATTCGCGAGGCATTTTACGTCGCGCGCTCTGGCCGGCCCGGGCCGGTGCTCGTCGACGTGACGAAAGACGCTCAGCAGGGCTCCTGCGAATTCGATTGGGACGCCGCGCGCCCGCAATTGCCCGGTTATCGGCCCGATCTTTCGCCCGCGGAAGCCGAATACGCTCAGGCGCTCGAACTTCTCCATAGCGCCAAACGCCCGGTGATTCTCGCCGGTCAGGGCGTGATCGCCGCCGGCGCTTCCGCCCAGTTGCGCGAACTCGCCGAACGCGCGCAAATTCCCGTCGCGCTTACGCTGCTTGGCCTCGGAGCGATGCCTGCCTGGCACCCGCTGCATTTGGGCATGATGGGCATGCACGGAGAAGCGTGGGTGAATCTCGCGATTCAAAACGCCGATCTTCTCATCGCGCTCGGCATGCGATTCGACGATCGCGTCACCGGCGACAAGGACTCCTACGCGCGCGGTGCCAGGAAAATCCACGTGGAAATCGATCCCGCGGAAATCAACAAAAACGTCAAAGTGGACGTGGCGCTCGTCGGCGATTTGAGCGCCGTACTGCGCGAATTGTTGCCCAGGGTCGAACCCGCCGATCGCGGCGATTGGCTCGATTGGATCAATCGCCAGAAGGGCGACGCCGCCGTGCGCGACATCCAGACCCTCCCCGACAACGGCCACCTCTACGCCGCTCACGTCGTGCACGATCTCTGGCACGAAACTCGCGGCAGCGAAACCGTCGTCGTCACCGACGTCGGCCAGCACCAGATGTGGGAAGCCCAATATTACAAGCACGACCACCCCCGCTCGCTGATCACCTCCGGCGGTCTCGGCACCATGGGCTTCGCGCTGCCCGCGGCGATTGGCGCGAAAACCGCGCGGTCCGAAGCGGAAGTCTGGGTCGTCGCGGGCGACGGCGGTTTCCAGATGACGATGGCGGAACTCGCGACGATGGTGCAGGAAAATCTGAACGTCCGCATCGCCATCATCAACAACGGCTATCTGGGCATGGTGCGGCAATGGCAGGAATTTTTCTACGAACGCAATTACCAGGCCACGCCCCTCTTGAGCCCGGATTTCGTTCGCCTCGCCGAGGCCTACGGCATTCGCGCCCTGCGCGTCACCGAGCGCCGCCAGGTGGCGCCCGCCGTGCGCGCCGCGCGTGAGCATGACGGCCCGATGCTACTCGATTTCCGCGTCGAGCAGGAAGATTCGGTTTATCCGATGGTCGCGGCGGGAGCGGCGCTCGACCAGATGATTCGCCGGCCCAGCCCGCTCGTGGAGACGGCAGCCGATGAATAACCGCTCAACGCTTCATACCTTCGTCGTTTACGTCGAAAACAAGCCCGGCGTGCTGACGCGCGTGGCGTCGCTTTTCCGCCGCCGCGCTTTCAATATCGATTCGCTCACTGTCGGCCGCACGGAAAAACCGGAAGTTTCGCGCATGACGATCACCGTCGAGGCCGACCCGGATGAAGCCCGGCGGATCGAAGCGAATCTCTACAAGCTCGTCAACGTTCTGCTCGTGGACGATATCACCCGCCAGCCCTCCATTCTCCGCGACCTCGCCATGATCAAGGTCGCCGCGCCCCACGAGGTTCGCTCCCATGTCCTCGAACTCGTGAAAGTATTTCGCGCGCGCGTCGTCGACGTCGCCCGCGAGTCGCTCACCATCGAAATCACCGGCACGGAAGACAAAATTGACGGACTGCTCGAGGTCTTGCGCCCCTTCGGCGTCATCGAAATGGTGCGCACCGGAATGGTGGCGATGCGCCGGGGAAAGCGCGCGCTTGCCGCGGCTTCCGCCACGCCGCCAGTCGAAGCTTTCGAGAACGAATCCGCCGTTCCCCAGGCCTGACCGCTGGGGTCGCGGCGGCTACCGCTCGCCTCTGCTTCGTTCCATTTTCTCGATCTGCCGGATGTATCCTCGTGCGTCGAATTTGCGCGAAACTCCACCGGCCGACATGTAACGGATCGTCCCGAAAATCGGCCGCTCGAACCACGGCCGGTCGCTTTTCCCCGCGATCGCCCACGCAATCCCTTCGTATCCATTCGGGTCGCGCCCATCGAGTTCGTAGGTGTCGTTCAACCGCACGGCAATCTGAAATGCCTCTTCGGGCGAGCGCGTCCATTCCAGGATCTTTTTCGCCCAATACATTCGCAGGTAGTTGTGCATCCAGCCGGTTATCGTCATCTGCTTCTGCGCCGCGTTCCAGAGCAGATCGTGCGTTTCCGCGTTCTCGAGTTGTTTTTCCGAGTAGATGGTTTCGCGCGGATCGCGCGAGTGTTCGGCCAGCGTGCGGCGCGCCCAGGCTGGTGCGCCGTCGAGCGAATCGTAGTCGGGGTTGAAGCGAACGAAATTCACCGCCAATTCCCTCCGCACGATCAGTTGTTCGAGAAACGCCTCTTTCTGCTCGGTTGGCGCGCTCGCTCTTTGAACGGCGAGAGCGACGGTCAGCGGACCGAGTTGGCCGAAGTGAAGATAAGGCGACAGGCGGCTGGTGCCGTCGAATTCGGGATGATTGCGGCGATCCGCATAATCGCCAAGTTTCCGCGCGATGAACTCGCGCAGCAAACGCAAACCTTCCCGCGTCCCGCCGCGAAACGTCGAAGCCGGCCCTACACTCCGCGGAATCTTCCATCCGTCCAGCAAGTCGTCCGCAATCGAACGCGAAGTCAGTTTCGCCGGTGGTTTCCAACGCCTCCGCGCCGATGGGTTTTCCGATGGAACCAGAAACTCGCCCAGCCGCGCGTGAATCCTCGGCCGAATCGTGCGCGCCGAATATTGCTGTTTTTCCATCAGCCGGGAAGGCACGATCGCGTCGGCATCCACCGTGCAAAACGGAACGCGCAGCGCCCGCGCCGCTTTCTCGCGCCATCGTTCGGGTTCGCGCAGCGGATTTTCGTCGCCGACCACAAGCGATGGGCGAAGCTCTTCGCACGCGCGCAGGAGCGAATGCTCGGGCCAACTCCGCAGCAGAAAGCCGACGTTGCGCTGGCGCAGTCCTGCGGCTAGGTCAGCCAAGCCTTCGGTCAGAAACTGATAGTGGCGAAGATTGGCGTAGGGCCCGCGTGGCGCAAGGCCGAGGAACGCAACCACCGGCTTCCCGATTTCGTTGCCGATCCGAATGGCCAGATCGAGCGCGGGATTATCGAGTGCGCGCTGAGCGCGCTCGACCCAGTAGAGGACGCACGTTCCTTCCGGATCGGCCGCGCCGCCGCGGCGAACGCAAGCGCGAGGATCCGAGCAGAGCGATTCCAGGGAAAACGGCACGTTGCGCCTCGGGAGACCTTTTTTCTGGCCTTCGGGAAATCATGGCACGCCCCTCCGCATTCCGCCATGCGCGAGCTACGGAGAGTCGCAAGGAACACGCCGGCTTCGCACGGGTCGAGCGATCAACGGGTTTCCGGCTTCAGGAAAACGACGGCCAGCGGCGGCAGCGTGAGCGTCAGCGAATGCGGCCGGCCATGCGCGCCGAGCGGCGACGCCTCGACGCCTCCGAGATTTCCCCACCCGCTTCCGCCGTAGACGCTCGCGTCGCTATTCAGAATCTCTTTCCAGAACCCGCCCGTGGGAACGCCCACGCGGTAATTCTGGCGTGGCACCGGCGTGAAGTTGCACGCCACCAGGACGTGCTGGTGCGTGGCGCGGGTCTTGCGCAGGAACGTAAGAACCGAGCTTTCGTTGTCGTTGCAATCCACCCATTCGAAGCCTTCGGGGTCGGAATCGAGTTGATGAAGCGCGGGCTCGCGCCGATACAGCCCGTTGAGATCTTCCACCCATTTTTGCAGCTTCTCGTGAAAGGGAAATTGCAGCAGGTGCCAGTCCAGGCTCTCGTTGTGCCGCCATTCGTATCCCTGGCCGAATTCGCCGCCCATGAACAGCAATTTTTTGCCCGGCTGCGAGTATTGATAGCCGAAAAGCAGCCGCAGGTTGGCGAATTTCTGCCATTCGTCCCCTGGCATTTTCCCGAGCAGCGAGCCCTTGCCGTGCACCACCTCGTCGTGCGAGAGCGGCAGAAGGAAATTCTCGGTGAACGCGTAAATCATCCGGAACGTCAGCTCGCCGTGGTGATATTTGCGGTGCACCGGATCGAGCTGGAAATATTCCAGCGTGTCGTGCATCCAGCCCATGTCCCACTTCAAGCCGAATCCCAGCCCGCCAACGTACGTCGGACGCGAAACCATCGGCCACGCCGTCGATTCCTCGGCCACCATCTGAATCCCGGGAACGCTCCGATACGCCTCTTCATTCAGCTTCCGCAGGAAACTGATCGCGTCGAGATTCTCGCGTCCGCCGTAGCGATTCGGAATCCATTCGCCGTCCCTGCGCGAATAATCCAGGTAGAGCATCGAGGCGACCGCATCCACGCGCAGTCCGTCGGCGTGATAGATCTCCAGCCAGTAGAGCGCGCTGCTCAGCAGGAAACTCCGCACCTCGTTCCTGCCGTAATTGAAGACGTGGCTGCCCCAGTCGGGATGAAATCCCTGCCGCGGATCGGAGTGCTCGAAAAGATGCGTGCCGTCGAAAAACGCCAGCCCGTGCTCGTCGGACGGGAAATGCGACGGAACCCAATCGAGAATGACACCGATGCCGTGTTGATGCAGCGTATCCACCAGAAACATGAAATCCTGCGGCGTGCCGTAGCGGCTGGTCGGCGCGAAATACCCGGTCGTCTGATAGCCCCAGGATCCGTAGAACGGATGCTCCATCACCGGCAGAAACTCCACGTGCGTGAATCCCATCCGGCGAACGTACTCGGCCAGACGCACCGCAAGCTCGCGGTACGTGAGCCGGCGGTTGTTTTCCTCCGGCACGCGCATCCAGGAACCTAGGTGTACTTCGTAGACGGAAATCGGCGCCCGAAGCGAGTTGCGCTCCTGCCGCGTCGCCATCCACTCGCCGTCGTTCCACTGATAGCCGAGGTCCCAAACCACGGAAGCGGTGCGCGGCGGCGCTTCGGCCAAGAAACCGAAGGGATCTGCCTTGTCCACCGTGTAGCCGTTGTGGGCCGAAACGATGTGAAATTTGTAGCGCTCGCCCGGTCCGAGCCCGGGCAGAAATCCCTCCCAAATTCCCGAATTTTGCCGCACTCGCAACGGGTGCGCCGCCTTGTCCCATCCATTGAAATCACCGATCGCGCTGACGCTTCGGGCGTTAGGCGCCCAGACCGCGAAATACACTCCCTCACGGCCGTCGAACCCGCAGACTTTGGCGCCGAGTTTGCGAAAAAGCGCCGCGTGGGTGCCTTCGTTGAGCAGAAAAATATCGTAGTCGCTCAGCAGCGACTTCTCGTATTCCATCGGCCCCGCTTGCTCGGGAACCTGCTGTTGGTTTGCGTTCGCCTTCTCGGGCGGCATCACTCGAAACCCTCTCCTCGTACGGGCTTTTCTACCTGCGCCGGTCGCCATTCCGGAATTCGCCGGGCGAGCCTCCTCCTTATCAGCAAAACAGGAAACCGCGCGCGTCGTCAACCGCTTTCGCCGGACCGGCGCCGTTCGCTTCCCGAGGCAAGGCCGATCGGCTCGTGCAGCGGCGACTCTCCGCGTCAGACGGGAGGAATTTCCTCGGTCTTCTCCTTGTCCTCTTCCTTTCCGGCCGGCGTTTGCGGGAAGAGCCGTTCGAGCATGTTTTGCGCCACGCCGCGCCCGCCCAGCCCGAAAGCGATCGCCAGGCTCAACATGATCGCGCCAAAGGCGATCGTGAACGTGATCAGCACCGTGCCGTGCGCCACCGCCAACTGCTCGAGCGCCATCGCGATCGCCAGCAGAAAGATGATGAAGCGGACGAACCCGCTCACCACGCGCGCCGACGGCAGATTGGCGTTCACGGCCGCCAGCAAGGCCGCCCGGGAGAAGAAATTGGCCGCGAGAAAGCCGACGAACAGAATGAGCAGCGAAACGAAAATCTGCGGCAGAAGCAGGAACAGTCGCGAAATCTGCATGTGCAGCGCGGGAACGTCCAGCGCGTCGAGCCCCAGCAGAATGAACCCGATCCACACCACCCAGAAAACCAGCCGGCTGAGCAGATCGAGCGGAGGCGGCAGATCGGCCTTCCGGAGGATGTGCGTGATGCCGGAACCCTCCGAAAGCGTGTTCACCCGCGCGAGCGCCAAGAGCCGCCGCGCGATGATCTTCAGGATGATGGCCACCAACCAGCCCACCACAACCACGATCAGCATGGCGAAAAGGTGGGGCAGGAAGAGCAACAGCATGTTGTAGAACTTGCCCAAGGTCTGGTTCAAGCTCTGCGCGATCAAATGCTTCATCGTTCACCTCCCGTTCCCGCCGTCCAACGGTCCATCAGATACGATTTGAGCCGGACGAATTCGCCGGCGAGCGCCTCGATCCGGCGGTCGATTCTTTCGGCGTCGGCTTTCTGGTTTTCCTGCAGGAAAGAATTGACCCAGCCGCGGTAAAGCAGCGGCAGCGCCTGCAGAAGATGGTCGCGGTTGATGGCCGAGCGATGGTGCGCGGCGGCGAATTCGTAGACGGTTTTAACCCATACTTCATCGGGGTAACGGAAATCGCGATCGGAAAGCTGGGAAGCGTCGCGCACCTCCAGCAGCGTCTGCGGCGTCAGAATTCCCTCGAGGATCGGCGAGAGTTGCTCGAGTTGCGAACGGAAAGTGTCGAGCGCGCGGCGCCGGTTGAACCGCAATGGCTCCAGCGCAACGTTGTACGGGAAGCCGAACAGGGGCAGCCCCTGCGGCGCACCTTCGCGGCCACGCCAGAACGCTTCATGACGATCGAGGCACAGAAACAGCGCGCCGACCACCTGCCGGATCGTTCCCGTCACGTCCGGACCGAACTGCTTCGCGGCGTGGATTCGCGGGCCAAGAAACGATTCGCATATCCGGTATTGGTCCACCACTGCCGTCGTCGCCATCCAGAGCTCGAGCCCGAACGTTGTCAACTCCTGTTCCCAAACGTCCTGTTCGAGAAAATGGCAGGCGAGTCGTCCCGAAAGTCCCACTTCGCCGCCCACCGGCTCGTGGATCGCCACGCCGTACAGCGCCCCGATCGCCGGCGAAACCAGCCCGCGCACCAGCAACCCGTCGAACTTCGGCCGCTGGTAGGCCGGCGCGACGAAATCGAATTGCTCGCGATACACCGGCCGGATCAGGCCGTCCACCCATTCCGGCGTGACGCTCAGCGAATCGGGCGAAAAAATCGCGCACGCCTTCGCGCGCAGCAGGTCGGCCGCCGCAAATACCGTCCGCAACGCCGTTTCCTTGCCGGGAATGCCGTGAAAGGGAGCGGTCACGCGGTGAAACGTCCGCAGCGGGCTCGACGTCAGCAGCATTCCGAAATCCTTCACCGAAGCGTTCTTGAAAAGCTCCGGCGTCCCGTCGGTCGAGCCGCCGTCGGGATTGATCAGCGCGCAGCGCTCGCGGTGGAAATATTTCGTCAGGCCGATCTGAATCGCGTTCACCACGCGCTCGATCGTGTCGTGATTGTTGAACGTCGGCACGCCGATCAGAATGTCCACTTCGCCGACTGCGGTGAGTTGGCGGAGGAATTGCTCCGAGAGCACGGAAGCTTCAGCCAACAGTCCTCTCCCTCGGCTCGAACGCCGGCCCGGCTCCTACAGCCGGCGCAGCCGAAACCAATAAAACTGATACGGACCGAGCGTCAGAAGATACGGCGCGTCGCCGATCGGCGGAAATAGATTGCCGCCGAACATCTCGATCGGGATCGCCCCTTTCCATCGCCGCAAATCGAGTTCGGCGGCTTGCGCCTGGCTCGAAAGGTTCGCGACCACCAGAATCCGCTCGCTTCCGAGCGAGCGCACGTACGCCAGCACGCGATGATTTTCCGGCGCCAGCAACTCGATCGCGCCGCGGCCGAAAACGCGCGTGGATTTTCGCAGCCGGATCAGCCGCTTCATCCACGAAAGCAACGAATGATCGAAGCGGCGCTGCGATTCCACGTTCACCGCCTGATACCCGTAGATCGGATTGGAAATGATCGGCGAATAGAGCTGCTCGGGATCGGCGCTGGAAAATCCCGCGTTCCATCCTCCATTCCACTGCATCGGCGTCCGCACGCCGTTCCGGTCGCCCAGGTAAATGTTGTCCCCCATGCCGATTTCGTCGCCGTAGTAGAGGATCGGGCTGCCCGGCAGCGACATCAGCAGTCCGTTCATCAGCTCGATCCGCCGCCGATCGCCCTCCATCAGCGGAGCGAGCCGCCGCCGGATGCCAAGATTCAGCTTCGCTCGCCGTTCCCGGGCGAATTCGTCGTACATGTAGTCGCGTTCCTCGTCGGTAACCATTTCGAGCGTCAACTCGTCGTGGTTCCGCAGGAACGTGCCCCACTGGCAACTCGCGGGAATTTCCGGCGTCCGCTCCAGAATGTCCACGATCGGCTTGCGGTCCTCGAGCTTGATCGCCATGAACATGCGCGGCATCAGCGGGAAATGGAAGGCCATGTGGCACTGGTCGCCGTTGCCGAAATATTCGCGCACGTCCCGCGGCCACTGATTCGCCTCCGCCAGCAGCATTTTGCCGGAAAATTCCGCGTCCACCCGTTGCCGCAAATCTCGCAACACCTCGTGCGTTTCCGCCAGGTTTTCGCACGACGTTCCTTCTCGTTCCACCAGGTACGGCACCGCGTCCAGCCGCATCCCGTCCACGCCCATCGCAAACCAGAATTTCATCACCTCCCACATCGCCTCGCGCACCGCCGGATTGTCGTAATTCAGGTCGGGCTGATGGTTGAAGAAGCGGTGCCAGTAGTACGACTTCGAAACCGGGTCCCAGGCCCAGTTCGAAAGCTCGGTATCGGTGAAAATGATGCGCGCCTGTTTATAGCGGTCGGGCGTGTCGCTCCAGACGTACCAATCGCGCCGCGGATTCGTGCGCGAGCTGCGCGCTTCCTGAAACCAGGGATGCTGATCGGAGGTGTGGTTGAGGACGAGTTCGGTGATCACGCGCAGGCCGCGCCGGTGCGCTTCTTCCAGAAACATCCGGAAATCGTCGAGCGTGCCGTACGCCTGGTGGATGTTGCCGTAGTCGGCGATGTCGTACCCGTCGTCGCGCAGCGGCGAAGGATAAAACGGCAGCAGCCAGATGGCGCTGACGCCGAGATCGGCCAGGTAATCCAGTTTCAGCGTCAGTCCGCGAAATTCTCCCGCGCCATCGCCGTCCGCGTCGTAGAAGCCGCGAACGTGCACTTCGTAAATGACGGCGTCCTTGTACCAGAGCGCGTCGCTCTCCATCGCCGCAATCGGTCCCTTTCCTCACTCGCCGAAAAATGCGTCCAGGCTCTGCCGCGGAAAATAATCGAAATTGCCCTCAGATCGTAGCCGGCGCCCCCCGCGGAAAATGTGTGCCGGACCGCTCGCCGGGGGATTCAGCGCGATCGGGCCCGGTGCCGCTTGGCCTCTTGTGTTCCCTCGCTATCGCGCGAGCGGCTGCCCGGGCGCGAAGGGAGACGCAAGCAATGCCGCGCGTGCCGGGAAATGAGCGATACGCGTGCCCATTGCCTACTTTGCCACCGGCCTGCCGGGAAGAAAAGCCTTACCGGTTGCTCGAGCAGGGAATTTGGTTCCTCGCATCCACAGGTCGGAAATGGGAAAGGAGCCGGACCCAACAGCGGGCGGGAGGCTTATTCACAACGGGAACTTATGGCACCAGCACCGACAGCCGCTCGCCCAGCCTGCGGAACTCCTCCAGCCATTCGCGGGCGAATTCGTCACCGCCCTCCGCTTCGGCCAGAAAGCGCGGATGCTGCGACTGTAAAATCCGGAAAAACGTGTTTTGCGCCTTCCAGAGGCGCACCTCGAAGGGAAGCCTTTTCACCAGCGACACCGCCTGATCGAGGATCTGCAGACGTTCGATCTCGGTCGGGTCCTCGCTCAGCCATTCCGCCAGCCGGTCGGCTTTCCTGCGGACCAGGAATTCGAGCGTCGGAACGTCCAGTTGCACGCCGGCCTGCTTCACTTCGTCGAGAATCCGGTCGATCTGCGTGCCGTTCAGAATATCGGCTTCGAGGCTGCGCCGCAGCGCCGCGTTCAACGTGAATTCCGCGGCGATCTGCAGATGGCGCGGCAGCGGAATCCGCATTCGCGTGATGAAGCGGATGAGCGAAACGTGATTTTCGAAGTACTGTCCGTAGGTCGTTTCGGCTTCGGCCAGCGTCGCGGCCTGAATCGAGTCCAGAATCTTGCGCAACTCGTCGCGAAACAGCATCTCGATCGTGTAGACCCCGGCGCCGAAGCTGCGGTCCATCTCCCGCACCAGTTCCGCAAAATCGCTCTGTTCGAATGTGGCGACGATCCGTTCCGCGGATTGGTCGTACGCTTCCTCGCCCTGGTACGCGCGGACTCCTCCGCTCACGTTCTGGTCGCCCAGATGCACCACGCCAAACGTTACCTGGCTCGATTCCTCGGTGATTTCCGAAATGATTTTGGCGCGGCCCACGGCCAAACGGATTTTTCCCGCCGCGCGCGAGCGATAGTCTTCGCGTTCCACCTGGTAGCAGAAGACCTGCGTGCGCGGGCCGTAATCCTCGAAAAGCGAACTCACCGCGTAGTGCGCGCCCACCTTCTCCAGATCCACCATCGCCGGCAAGACCATCTTCTGGTACACGGCCCGGCCGCTCGCGAATTCCGGCAGATTCGAGGGAACCCGGCCGAGTCGGTTCACGAATTCGGGCTCCAGGTCTTCGCCGGAAATGTCCCGCTGGAGTTGCAGCACCCGCGCCGCGTACTGCAGCACCTGAACCGTTTCCAGCCCCGAAACCTCGTCGAAAAACCAGCCGCAGCTCGTGTACATCAGCATCGCGTGCCGCTGCAGTTCGAGCATCTTGAGCGCCAGAACGCGCTCGGAGGGATCGAGCGCGCGCGGCGCGTGGCGCTCGAGGAAAGTTTCCACGCTCTCTTCCGACCGGTTCAGGATCACCTCGATGTAATCGTTGCGCGCTTCCCAGGGATCCTTCAGGAGCCACGCCGCCCGCGCTTCGAATCGCTCGGCCACCGCGTCTCGCAGATGGTCGAGCGCTTCGCGCAGCGGCTGCCGCCATCGCTGATGCCAGCCGGAATGCCGGCCCGAATTGCAGCCGCAATCGGCGCGCCAGCGTTCCACGCCGTGGACGCAGCTCCACGAACTGTTTTCGTGGATTTGCACCTGATGCGAGGCAGGATGCTTGGCCAGGTATTCGCCGTAGTTCGTGAGCCGCGCCAGTTGATTCCGCTCGATGTATTGAAGCGCGTAAGCAAGCGCCATGTCGCCGTGGTGCTGGTGATGGCCGTAGGTTTCGCCGTCCGTCGCGATGTGGATGATCTGCGGCCACGTGCGCGCCTCGACGAACGCGCTCAGCAGCCGGTCGGCCAGGAATTCGCCCTTCTGCAATAGTCCCTCGAACGCCACCGCCTGCGATATCGGCCCGTCGTAGAAGAAAAGTGAAATGGCGTGGCCGGTGCCGAGCACCGCCTGATACGGGCGCGAAGGATCGATCCGTCCGCTGACGTCGCGCCAGTTTCGCCGGCCGAGCGCGCGCACGCGCCGGGCCTGGTGCGGCGAAAGGATGGTGAACTGAATGCCGTGGCGTGCCAGGAGCGACAGCGTTTCCAGATCCACCGCCGTTTCCGGCAGCCACATGCCTTCGGGGTGGCGCCCGAAGCGATGCTCGAAATCGCGAATGCCCCACCGAATTTGCGTTTCCTTGTCCCGCGCATTCGCCAGCGGCAGGATCATGTGGTTGTAGGCTTGGGCGATTGCCGAGCCGTGCCCGGAAAAGCGTTTCCGGCTCAGATGGTCGGCGGCCAGGATCGCCTGATAGGTGTCCGGGCTTTTTCCCTCGAGCCAACTGAGTAGCGTCGGACCGAAATTGAAGCTGATCCTCGAATAGTTATTGACGATGCTTTCGATCCGGCCCGTGCCGTCCAGAATCCGCGCGGCCGAATTCGGCGCGTAGCATTCGGCGGCCACGCGCTCGTTCCAGTCGTGATAGGGATACGCGGAATCCTGCAGCTCGATCGCCTCGAGCCACGGATTCTCCCGCGGCGGCTGGTAGAAATGGCCGTGAATGCAGATGTATCGTTCCACGGTTCAGGACGCCTCGCTTCGCACGTAGACGAAAAACGACCGCTCGCTCGCCGTCACAATCGTCGGTTCGCCGCTCGCCTCGATTCGCGCCGGCGCCGCGCTTCCGCGCCCCTGCCAACGCGGCTCGGCCGAATCGAACGCCTTTTCCCAACACCCCTCGCCGGCAGGCAATTCGACCGCCGTCTCGTGTTCGCCGAAATGAAATGCAACCAGCACCTCGCTCCCGTCGCTTTTCCGCCGGATCGCCACAGCCTTCCCTTCCGGCTGGACGGAAACCTGCACGGTTTCCGAATGCTTGCCTGCAATCGCCAGCGTTTGGCGACGCAGGCGAATCGTCTCGCGATAAAACTCGCGCAGCGCCCGGTTTGACGGTGAAGAAGCCAACTCCCAGCCGAGCTTCGACCGCAGAAACGTTCCTTCGTCCTGCGGATCGGGTGGCTCGCCGCGCCAATCGAATGCGGCAAACTCCTGCTTGCGTCCGCGCCGCACTGCCTCCACCAGATCGGGATCGCCGTGGCTCACGAAATAGAGAAACGGCGCCCGCTCGCCATATTCCTCGCCCATGAACAGCAACGGAAGAAACGGCCCAAGCAAAATCACGCCGGCGGCCAGCTTCAATTCCTCGAACGAACCCAGCGCGCTCAGCCGCTCGCCCTGCATGCGATTGCCCGTCTGGTCGTGATTCTGCGAGAAAACGACGAAGCGCCGGGCGGGAATGTCGCCGGCGAAATTTCCCTGCCGCCTGCGCCGGAATGCGGAATATTGGCCGGAGTAAGCGAAGCGGTCGGTGAACGCCCTGCCCAGATCCAAGATCGCTCCAAAATCCGCGTAATATCCCGCGCGCTCGCCGGTCAGGAGCGTGTGCAAGGCGTGATGCAGATCGTCGTTCCAGACGGCGTCGAGCCCCCACCCGCCGCGTTCCCGCTCGCGCACCAACCGGGCGTCGTTTCGGTCGCTCTCCGCGATCACCTGCACGCGGCGTCCCAGCGCCCGCGCCCGCTCGTGCACCGAAGCGCAAAGCTCCTCGAGAAAAGGCGTTGCCGAATTGTCCACGATGGCGTGCACCGAGTCGAGCCGCAGCGCGTCAACGTGGAAATCGGTGATCCAGTCAAGCGCGTTCTCGATGAAGTACCGGCGCACTTCGTCGCTCTCGGCCCCGTCGAAATTCACCGCTTCGCCCCACGGCGTCCGGTACCGGTCGGTGAAATAGGGACCGAATTCGGAAAGGTAATTTCCTTCCGGGCCAAGGTGGTTGTAAACAACGTCGAGCGCGACCGCCAGCCCGCGCCGGTGGCAGGCGTCCACCAGCCGCTGCAAGCCCTCCGGCCCGCCGTAGCTCGCATGCACGGCGAAGGGATAAACCCCGTCGTAGCCCCAGTTGCGCGCGCCGGGAAATTGTGCCACCGGCATCAATTCGATTGCCGTCACGCCAAGCTCGGCCAGGTCGTCCAGCTTCCGGGCAACGCCGTCGAACGTCCCCTCTTGCGTGAACGTGCCGACGTGAATTTCGTAAAAGAGATAGTCCTCGAGCGCCGGACCCTTCCAGCCGCTGTCGTTCCAGTCGAAGCTCAGATCCGTTACCGCTGAGGGCCCGTGTACGCCGCGCGGCTGCAGCCGGGAGGCCGGGTCGGGACGATCCACGCGGTCATCGAGCCGGTAAAAGTACAGATCGCCGGGAGAAATTTCGTTCACCAGTGCATGGTAATAGCCGCGGCCGGCGTGCCGCATGGCGATCCGGCGCTCGCTCGGCTCAACCACGCGCAATTCCACCTTGGCCGCGCGCGGCGCCCAGACGAAAAATTCAGCGCCTCCGCTGGCAAGGGTCGTGCAGCCGAGTTTTGGCCCGCTCCCGAGGTTCATTTCACCTCTCGGCCCCTCATTCGGGTTTTGCAACGCGAAATCGATTCTGTCATTGTATCGGCGCTTCGCGCGCCGACAAGCGCTGGATCGAAAAAACGCGTTCTGAACGCGCGGCCCACTCGCCACCCCGCCCCCCGCGCGGACCGCCGCACCGCCGTTTGCCGTGGCGACTCGCGCGGGTGTTTCGCTCAAAAATTCAGCCCCACCCCGGCGGTCACGGTGAGGTTGTTTTTGTGCGCGGGCAAAACGGAGGTGATGAGCGTTCCGCCCGGGCCGATCGTCGTGACGCTGGTGGCCGAGCCGGGAGGAATCTGGCTGATGTAGAAATCGGTGGCGCCCAGATTGGCCGAAAGCCACGAATTCAGATGGAACATAAAAGAGGAAGACGTATCGAAGCGGTATTGCCCTGGATTCGAAAGATTCGGATAAACGGTCAGCGAGTGGCCGAACGCGATCTGCCGGTTCACCGCCAGAGTGAGGTGCTCGCCGGCCAGCGCTTCGGCCAGTTGCTCGGCCGGCGTCGCGACGAATTTCTGGTTCGAAAACGTCGCTCCGCCCAGCAGGCTGAACTTGACTCGATTGTTCGCCATCAAGTCCCGGCCGAACCCTCCGCCGTAAGTCTGGCGCAGATTCAGGTTTTGCGTCTGGATGTGGTCCATCTGGCCGAGTACGAAAAGAAAGTTCTGAGGCTGAAAAAAATAGTCCTGCCGCAGCGCGGTGGTGAACGTGTTGGAACTGATCTGTTGTCCAGCGCTCTTCGCGTTGGCGAAAAGGAGGTTGAGAGTATACGTCGTGCGCCAGCGGTCGCTCAATCCGGCCAGGCCCGGTCGGCGTCGAACCGCGTTCAGGCCCACGCTCACCGTGCGGGCGTCCTGGTCCCCATGCTGCAGGCTGTAGCCGAAGGTCGCCCCGCCGCGCCATCCGCGCCAGATTTTCGCTCCGCCCTCGCGAACCACCGCTTGATACGCCGACGCGGGAATGATCGCCGCGATTTCACCGGCGGGAACGCTCTGTGCTTTGCCGTGCGATTCGAAGGTCCATGCGCCGGCGGCGAACTCGGCCTGGGTGGCCGGATGGGTTTGGCCGTTCCGGAGCAGCACCACCACGCTTTCTGCGATTCCAAACGAACTGACTTTTGCTTCCGGAATCGCCACCTTGCCCACCATATTCGAGCTGAATTCGATGGTCGTTCCCTCCACGTCCACCCACGTCCCGCTCAAATGGTCGCCGTTGGTAAAAATAATTCCCTGCGCCCTCGCGCCGAGCGATCCGCACAGCATCAGCAGCAAGCATCCGCACAGATACCTGGTCATCCGCACCCTCGTTCGTCGAAATCCAACCGCACAGAACAACACACTTCGCCGCAGGCTGGCAAACTCCTCCCGCCGGCTCATCTTCTCCAGCGGACTTATTGCGTGACGAACAGAACGTTGATCGGAACGATGGCGGGAAGTTTTTCCCCGCCCGGCCGGCAGGTTTCGGGATCGTAGCGCCACTGGCTCACGGCGGCTTCTGCCGCGTCGGTCAGCACCGGCGGCGAGGAATTGAGCAGCCACATCCCCCGCGGCTTGCCGTCGGTGCCGATCTCGGCGTAAAAACGCACCACGCCGCTGATTCCCACCGCTTGCGCCTGCTTGGGATATTTCGGCCGCACCATTTTCTTCAGCCTCACCGGAAGGATCTCCGTGCATTCCGCCGCCAGCGGACGTTCGATTGCCCCCTTCAGCGGAAGGAAATCCCTCAGGTTGAAACGGCTCTCGGTCGTAAGCTCGTCCACCTGAATCGAAGCGGAGGTCTGGCCGTTGCCGCGCAAAACGCGAATACGGCGGGGAAATCGTCTATCAGCGAGCGGCGCGTAGTCGGAATATTCATAGATGGCGTTCCAGCGGCTGTCGGACATCCGCACCAGATTTCCGCTCGCCGGATCGAAGCAATATTCGCTCTGGTTCTCGCGGCCGGTCGCTCTCACGCAGATCTCGCCGCTCCCGCTCACGCGCACCGGCTCGCTCAGCCTTTGCGCCAGCGCCCAGCGCAGCAACGCGGAAAGCGCCATGGCCCTCTGCATCAGGAAAATCGGGAACGGGAGGTAGCGCAGGTCGCTCAGAACCCACATCCGTTTCCCGTTGGAAACCTCCAGCCGGTGGTAGCCGCCCAGAGCCACTTCGTTGTGCCACCAGCCTCCGGGCGTCCAGATGTCGAAAATCTGCCCGCGTGCAATCCGCCCTTGGCCGAAATCCACCCGCACGCTGGCCCGCAGCCGAAACGCCGGTGCGTCTGGCGATTGGAAGTCCAACGCATCAAGCGCTCGCGCAAAGAGTGCGGTCGCGGCGCTGCTGTGCTTGGCCGTGGCGCCGGCCGCAAATGCGCGCGGAACCACAGCCAGCACCGCGATCAGGAACGTCCAGACCGCCGTTTGGATCGCTCGTTTCATCGCGCGAATGCCTTCATGGACAGTGTAGCAGCCAAATCCCGACCCGGCTCGCGCCCACTCGGGTTCCGGATTCGGTTCCTCATCCCTGCTTCGATTTCCCTTGTTTTCGCGGCCACGTCCGATTAGCTTGAGGAGCTTTGCGGCAGGAGGGAGCGCATCGCCATGACCGTGGTTGATTTTCACACCCACTATTACCCGCCGGACTATCTCGCTGCTCTCGAAACCGGCCCGAGCAACGTTCGCGTCACCCGCGACGCCGAAGGCAATCCCTGGCTGCACTATCCCGGCGACTACAACGTCGCCGTCCGCGGCCATCGCGACCTGGCGTTTCGGGAGGAGGATGTCCCGGCGCGCGGAGTGGACCTTCAAGTGCTCACTCTCACCACGCCCGGCACGCACGTCGAAACGCCCGCTGTCGCCGTGCGCCTCGCCTCGCTCGTCAACGACGCCTTCGCTCGCGCCGCTCACGACCGTCCCCACCGCTTCACCGCGCTCGCCACGCTCCCGCTCAACGATTCCGCCGCGTCGGCCAGGGAACTCGACCGCGCCATGCGCCAGCTCGGCTTGCCCGGCGCGATGCTCTTCAGCAACGTCAACGGCGCCGCTCTCGCCGACGAGCGTTTCTGGCCGCTCTATGAGGTCGCGAACGATCTCGGCGCCGTTTTCTTCATTCATCCCACCAGCCCGCTCGGCGTCGAGGCGATGAAGGAATACTGGCTGATGCCGCTCGTCGGTTTCCTGTGCGATACCACGCTCGCGGCCGCTCATCTGGTTTTCTCCGGCGTCACCGAACGCTTTCCCCGCATCCGTTGGGTGCTCGGGCATCTGGGCGGCGCGATTCCGTATCTGGCCGAGCGGCTCGACCGCGGCTACGAGGCTTTCCCCGAATGCCGCACGCACCTCCACCAGCCGCCCAGTCTTTCGCTCAGGGATTTCTTTTACGATACGGTGAATTTCGATCCCGCCGCGATCCAGTTCGCGATCGGTTTCGCCGGCGCCGATCGCATCGTCGCCGGCAGCGATTATCCGCATCGCATCGGCAGCATCGAGCGGATGCGAGAAAGCATCGCTTCTCTTCGGATTTCCGAAGACGAGCGCCAGGCCATTCTCGGCGGCAATGCTCGCCACTTGCTCGGCCTCTGACGCCGACACCCAGCCCGCGACCCACAACCCGTTGTCATCTCCGAGCAAAGCGAAGGGTCCCGACCGCTTCGAGGTTGAGCCGCCTGCTACGACCCGGCCTGCGCGCTCCCTTTCGCGTGGCGCCGCCACGCTTCGGTGCGCAAAATTTCCTCGATCTGTTCGAGCGCGAAATCCAGCTCGTCATCCTCGTTATAAAAGTGAGGCGAAAGCCGGATGCCCGCGCCGGGGCGGTAATCCACCAGAATTTCGCGCGCCAGCAGTTCGCGCGTGGTTTCCGCCGCGTGAGGGCAGTCGATCGAAACGGTCCCGGCGCGCTCGGCGGGATCGAGCGGCGTGTGCACGCGCCAGCCCCGCGCTCGTGCGCCTTCCACCAGCCGCGCCGTTTGTCGCATGGATTTCGCGCGAATCCGCTCGACGCCCACCTCCCGGATGATCCCGATTCCCGGCTGGCATGCGTAAAGCGCCGGCACCTGCGGCGTGCCGTTCAGAAAACGAAACCCGTCTTCGCGGCGTTCGATCGGCCCGACCGCAAAGTCGAAGGGCCGCTGGTGCGCCATCCAGCCGGTCAGCGCCGGTTCCAGCCTTCGCTGCAAATCCTCGCGAACGTAGAGATACGCGACGCCGGGCCCTCCGCACAGCCATTTCAGCACGCCACCGACGGCAAAATCGGTTTCGAGCGCGCCGACGTCAATCGGAACCGTGCCGGTGGCCTGAAACAGATCGAGGATGACGTGGGCGCCAACCTCGTGGGCCCGGCGCACGATGGCTTGCGCGTTGACGATCGTCGCGCTGCGGAACAATACCTGCGAAATCGGCACCAGCAGCGTCTCATCGTCAATCGCCCGCAGCAGGCCTTCCAGATCCACGTGGACGCCGTCCGGGCTGGGAACGATCGTCACCCGGGCGCCGCGCCGCCGCTGCTCCAGATAGAAGTAGAGGACGGAGGGAAATTCCAGGTCCACCATCACCACTTTGTTCCGCTGGCCGGAAAAATCGAAACAGGAGGAAACGACCGCCTGCGCCAGCGTCACGTTCTGGTGCAGCGACACCTGGCCGGGACCCGCGCCGAGCAGTTCCCCGATCCGGTCGCCGACGCGCGCGGCCATTTCCCACCAGCTTTCCTCCCACGCCCGCACGCCGCGCGTTTCCCACGTGTGCGCGTAATCTTCCATCTGGTCGCGGACGGCCCGAGGCATCGCCCCGAGCGAATTGCTGATCAGGTAGGTGGTGCGTTCGAGAATCGGAAATTCTTTTCGCCAGCCGGCCAGTTCGTCCATGGTGTGTCCGTCCTGCGCAACGCTATCACAGCACGGCCTGCGCGGATAGGTTGGTGAAAGGCGCGGAGGCGCGCCCCGTCCCCGTTACTTGAAATGCTTTTTGAATTCGACGCTCAGGCCGAAGGTGCCGTTGATGTCTCGCAGCGCCACCAGTGAAATGTCGCGGCTGATCGCGTATTCGATCTGAATCACCTCTTCCGCGTTGGAAGCGGCGTTGGTCGAATAGGTCACGGTGAGGTTTCGTGTCACCTGTTGCTCGATCGTGATGCGCGCGCCGGCGTTCGGCTCGGTGCCCAGCACGCCTTGGTAGGGTTCCACGCTGAAGCGGCTGATGCCAAACAACCGCGAGATGCGCCCGCCCACCTCGCTCGAGACCGCAGCCGAAAGCAGCGCCGTCGCGCCGTATTGGCTGCCGGTCGATGACCGCACCATGCTCTCTTCGCCCGTGTAGCCTAGCGCCAGCAGCGAAATGACGTCGCTTTGCGGCAGTGGCGGATCGGAATGGTAGGAGAATCGCAGCGCGCTTGCGCGGCCGGTCAGGTCTACGGTGATCTCGTACTGCTGGATCGTCGTCGTCGCTTCGATGTTCAAAACGGGATCGAGTCGCAACGGATTCGCGAAGTTCATGTCGCCGCGGCTCAGTTTGAACGTATTGCCCTGGAAATTCACTTCGCCCGAGAGCAGATGCACGTGCCCCAGCACCGACGGCCGCGACCATGTGCCCCTCACCCGCACGTTCGCGTCGGTCTCGATGTTCGCTCCCGTCCATTCCAGTCGCGACCCTGCCCCCGAGTTCACCGTGAAATCCAGCTGCAGGTTGCGCAGGAACGGCGAGGACTCCTCGGATTCGATCGTGGGCTGGTTGGGCGCGGCAAGTAGAACCGCCGCGTCGCTCAATCCGTTCGTCAGCAGCAAGCGATCGAGCGTGATCTGCCCGCCCAGCGTCGCCTGCCGCGTATTGCCGATCATCCGCGCCTTCGCGCTGAAGAGCCAGCTCATCCCCGTCGGCCAGCGCACGCGCACTCCCGTCGCGTTGATCGTGATTTCGTATTGGAGCAGGCTCGCGCCGCGCGGGAAATTCACCGTTCCTCCCAGCAGCAGTTTTCCGCCTCCCGCTTCGGCCGAAAGGTTGGAAAAGGAAACGTGGTTGCTCGAAAAGATCAGATCCCCGTTCAACGCGCTCAGGCTGATCGGCATGTCGCTGTAGCTGAGCCCGGCGTTCTCCAGTTGAGCCCGGCCGTTGATCTGCGGCTGCCCGAACGTGCCCACCACCAGCGCGTCCACCTTCGCCGCTCCTTGCGATTGGAGTTGCGGAAAAAAGCCGGCGATCAGCTTCAGGTTCATCGCTCCCACCACGCGCAGCTCCAGCGGTTCGTCGCGATTGAAACGCACCACCCCGCTCAGTTGAAAATTGCTGTCCGGCCCCTTCAGCTCGGCCTGCTCCACGCGCACGTCCGCCTTGCGGTAGATCAGCCGGATCGGCCCCACGTTTTCCAGCGTGACGTGCTCGAAAGACATCACCACCCGCGAAACGTCCGCCGCGACCGCGATCGTATCCGGGTGCAGCAGTTCTCCGCCCAGTTGGAATTGGCCGCTCACCTGGCTGTGGCTGGTCAGCGCGTGCAGGTGCAGTCCGGCCTCGATGAACGGATCGAGGTCCACTCCTTCGGCGCTCAGCTGGCCCTTGATCGGGTAGCTGTCAGCCAACGCCAAATCCACCACCCCACTCATCTTTCCCCGCACCAGCTCCGTCGTCAGCTGGATTTGCAGCCGGCGACCATCCGAATTGAGCCGGCCCAGCAAATCTCCCACCAATTCGTTCCCGGCGCGCAGGCTCGAAAGCCGGATGGTTCCCTGTCCCACCGGCGCCCGCGGCGGGCCGCTGCCGATCAGCCGGAAATCGAGTCGTCCGGCCAGGGGCAGCGAAGGCGACTGGATGTGCGGAATGGCATCGAGCGGCAAGCTCTCGCCGTAAAGATCGAATTCCACCTGTCCGCTCTTCTGCTGGTAGCTGAATTCGCCGCCCAGCGACCCCGACCCGAACTGCGCCCGCACGCCCGCCAGCCGCACCGTCGCCGGATCGAGCTCCAGGCGGCCGGACACCCTGGGGAACAGGAATCCTCCGGCGCGAAACTCGCTCAATTGGAACGAGCCGGAAAGTTCCGGCTGGCTGCGCGTCCCTCGTCCGCGAAAGTCGCCGCTCAGCCAGCCGTGCTCCGGGTAATGCGTGCCGGCAAGAGCCTGCAGATCGGCCGTGTCGGCGTGTTCCAGCTGCGCGCGCAGCGTCCATTCGCTCTGCGGCTCGAAATTCCATTTGTTCAGGCCCATGTGCAGGGAAAGCGCGACGAGCGACCGGCCTCGCCGCACTCGCATGTCCGTCAGCGTCAGCAGGTCGGGCGAATAGTCAACGTCGCCTTGGATTTCATCCCAGTGCAGCTTGTCGTAGGTCGCGTTCCAGGCGTGAACGTGGCCGGAAAAAAGCGGATGAGAAATGCGGCCGGTGATGCTGCCTTTCCACACCGCCCGCCCCAGCACCGGCACCGGCGTCGCGTGCCGCCCGCGCAGGTAATTGATCAGATCGTCCCAATCGCGCAGGTGGTTCGCGGTTACCTCGGTCACCATGTTCGAATTGTGGTCGCCGATCGTTCCCTTTAACGCAATTTTCGTGTTCGGCGTCTCGATCGTGCCCTGGGCGAAGACGTCGCTCCGGCTCATCTGATAGTTGTAATCAATCGCGGCGGTGGCCGGCAGTTCGCCGGCCGGCGTCGCGGCGAGCGGCGTCCAGTTCATCTTGCCCTGCGCGGTCATGTCGCGGAAGTCGGCGTGCCACGCGGTCACCGAGCGGATGTCCACGTCGGCGTTCCAATGGAACGTCTGAACGGGCAGATTCTCGTTCTGCACTGCGGCCAGCAGTTGCGCCAGGTTGACGTGGTGCGCTTGGGTCCGCGCGACGAAGTTCAGCGTCTTGGCGTTCATTTGAACGACGCCGGTGAATTCCCCTCCCATCGCCCATGCCTGGAAATCCGGGATTTCCACGCCGCGCGAATCGGCCAGCAGCGTCCCCCGGGAACTCATGTTCGCCGCGTGAAACCACGTGAATCCCATCGTGATGCCCTTGGCCGTATAGTACCCGTGCAGCTTCCAGGCGCCCGGCGCGTAGCGCAGATTTCCCGTGGACTCCACAACGCCCCGCGGCGTATGCGGCTTGTGCATCAGAACGCGGATGTCGTTCAGGTTCAGCCGCACCTTGTAGTGAAAATCCGCCTGCTTCTCCGTCCAGCGCGGCCAGTCGGCTCGCGCTTCGATGAAGGAATCCGGCAGCTCCCAGCGGAACTGGTCGAGCGATCCGCCGTTCCGGCCGATCGTGAATTTCGCCGACCAGCTCGAGGGAAACGGCACCCATTTCCGCGCCGCCACTCTCATCTCCTTCCAACCCACGTCCCCGCGGTAGAAATCCTTTCCTTGCGCCAGCGCGAAATACTCCATCGCGAAATGAAACTGGCCGCCCTCGGCGCTCAGCGGAATGCGGCGATCGTTGAAGCGAATGAGCCCGTCGCTCAGCCGCAGATGCTCGATCGTGATCGCGAAAAGCCGCTCGTGCCACGGCTTCGACGGCTTTCCATGCGGAGGCGAGGGCAGGTTCGAATGCCCATCTCGGTCCATCCGCACGTAAACGTCCGGCCGATCGACCGTCACCCCTCCCAGCACCACTTTGCCTTCCAGCAATTTACGGAAATCCAGATGGACGACGATGCGCGCAATCCGCAGAAATGGCCGCTCGCCCGCCGATTCGCGCCCGTGCAGCGTGAATCCGTCGAGTTCCACCGTGAAGGGAGCAAGGCTCAAATGGAAGCCGCTCAGTTCCAGCTTCCCGCCGGTCGCCTTATCCACCTGGCTGATCACCAGCGCGCGCGCCCAGCGTTCCACCTCGCCCGTTTTCCACAGCACCACCGCCGCTCCCGCCGCCACCAGCAGCACGGCCAGGGTCACAAGACCGACTTTTCGCCAGCGGACCTTCATTTCTCCGCCGGGCCTCCGATCGTTTGCACGTTCCACCGCGTGCGAAGCTCGTCCAGCCATTTCTCCGCGCGCTGGCTGATCCCGCGCTCGATGAGCACCTCGCGAATCTTGTCGGCTACTGATTCGAGAGGTGGCACCGGCTGGCGAGCGCGTTTCAGCTCCGGCACGAGCGTAGTTCGATAGTAGTCTTCAATCTGGCTTTCGGTCACTTGCACCTCGGCCCGGAATCGGAAATCGAGGTACCGGCTCAGAAATAGTTGCCGTTCCACCATCTGCCGCGCATCGCTCTCGCTCAGCCCGAGTTCCTTCAGCCGCTCCTCGAACGCCTTGGGCGAGCCGAAGCGTTTTTCGAGCGCCGCGAGCGCCTTCTCCACGTCCGCCGCCGCCGGCGGCCGGAAGCCGGAGAGCG
Organism: Acidobacteriota bacterium; assembly: GCA_021818865.1. Taxonomy (GTDB): domain Bacteria; phylum Acidobacteriota; class Terriglobia; order Acidiferrales; family UBA7541; genus JAKASX01. The sequence continues at coordinate 3,193 of JAKASX010000040.1, read as the reverse complement.
TGGCGTCGCGCTGCACCACCCATTGCTCGATCAGCTCGCGCAGCCGCTCCGCCTGCGTTTGCTCATTCCCCTGCACCAGTTGCTGATAGCGTCCAAGCTCCTGAATGTCGCTCAGCGTGATGATGTCGTCGCCCACGCGCGCCACGATGCGGTCCACCACCTGTTGCGCTCGCGCGGTTCCAGCAAGCGCCGTCGCCAGCCAGATCGCCATCGCCAGTTTTGCCGCTCCCCGCATTAGAACACCGACCCGATGTTGAAAAAGAATTGCAGCCGCGGCAGCCGCGAAAGCTGCACCCCGTTCGTGCATCCCGGCGTTCCGGCGGTGCACGTCGTCTGGAATTTCGCCGGATTCAGCAGGTAGCCCAGATCGAATCGCACCGGTCCCACCGGCGTCAGGTAGCGGATGCCGAGACCGACGGTGTGCGAGAAAAAATTCAGTTCCGAAGGCGAAGCGGGCGAACTCGCCAGCGTGATCTTGTCGAAGCTGCTGTACACGTTTCCCGCGTCGTAGAAAAGCGCCCCGCCGAGCGCCGTCCCAATGAACGGCAGCCGCATCGGAAACCGCACTTCCTGGTTGAAAATCAGTTCGGCCAGCCCGCCCACCGGAAATCCGGTCACCGGGTCGCGCGGCCCGGCCTGATTGAGCCCGAAACCCCGCAAGCTGTTCCCGCCGCCGGCGAAGAATCGTTCCGGCAGCGGGATGTCGTTGTCCACCGTCCCGGCAAAGGGTTCCTCGACCCCGAACCGCGTGGATCGTGCGAAAACAAAAATATGGCCGAAGGGCGTATAGGTGGTGTTCTGAACGAACACGCGCAGGAAGCTCGCGCTCGATCCGAGCGACGTCGAATACAGGCTCACGTCGGCTGTGTTGTAGCTGCCTTTTGTCGCTTCGGCCGGGTTGTTGCGGTGATCGCGAACCCACGTCAGCCCGAATCCCGATACCCGCGTCGGCTGGCTGTAGAGCGGAATCTGCTCGGGGTTGATTTTCAGCGTACTCGCGTCCACCAGCACGTGGCGGAACGTGTACCGGTACAGCAGCGTGCTGCCGCGTGCGTAGTTCTGGAGCACCTGCAGCGACCCTTCGTACGTGGTCCCGGTGAACGTGTTCACGTTGCGCGTCTTGTCGGCGAAACCCGTGACCAACAGATTGAATCGGTGATTCGTCAGCAGGTTCGGAATCTGATAGCTCAGCAGCCCGCGGTACTGCAGCGTGCTGGCGCGTAGCTTGAACGACAGAGTTTGCGCCCGCCCGAACATGTTCAGCTTGCTGAAATCGAAAATCCCCAGCGGGCTGAATTCCAGCGCCGTGCTCGTGGCGCTCGTCGTGCTCCCGATCCGCTGCGCTTCCACCCCTCCGCCGTACCCGATTGTGTACCGGTCCCCTTCCCTCGTGTTGATCACCACGTTCTTTTCTTCCAGGCCCCCGTTCGGGTTTTCCGTGGCGATATCCACTCGGTTGAAAATGCCCAGGTTGTACAGCCGATCCTGTGTCGAAACGATATCGGCCTCGCGAAGCGGCTGGCCCTGCCGGATCTGCACCTCGCGGCGAATCACCCCCGGCCGCGTGTGCCGGTAGCCCACCACGATCACCTTCTTCACGATCACCTGCGGGCCTTCATGGATCGTGTAGTTCAGGCCCATCCGGTTCGCTCCCACCCGCTTCGCCTGATACTGGAAACTGGCGTCGGGGAAGCCGCTGTTGTAGTAGAGCGCTAGGATATTGTCGCGGTCGTTCGAGATGTTGGCTTCGGAATAGGGCTGGCCAGGTGTCGAGCCGATGACGTTGAGCAATTGATCGGTCGGAATCGCCTGGTTGCCGTGGATCGCCAGCGACTCGACCTTCGTCTGCGGCCCCTCGTCGATCAGAAACTCCACCAGGAGATTGTTTTTCCGGCCCTCGTAGTCGTCCACCACCTTCGACTTCACGCTTGCGTCGCGAAACCCGCTCGCCAAATAGATCCCGCGAATCGAATTGACGTCCGCCTCGAGCAGCCGCGGGCTGAAGCGCCCGGGCGAGAGAAAGCTCGCCGGCTGGATCGTCAGCCGGCTGGCCAGCAGTTCGCTGCTGAAATACTGGTTCCCCTTGAAAATCACGCGCACCAGCCGGCTCTTCGTGCCGCGCTCCACCACGTAGACGATCCGTTCCTGCTTTCCCTCTTCCCCTTCCCGCGTCAGAAAACTGACTTTGCTGTTGAAATACCCCTTCCCTTCGAAATAATTCCGCAGATTTCGCCGGCCCTCTTCCAGCAGGTCCGGATCCACCGCCCCTTCCTGGTAAATCGGAATCAGTTTCTTCAGTTGCTTGCCGCCCACGTGCGCGCCCTCCACCGCCAGGCGCACCTCGGGACCGGCTTCCACGCGGATCGAAAGCGGCACGGCGTTGGGTTGCGGCTCGTACTCGCCGCGCGTCGCGTCCACGCGCGCCGTCAAATAATTCTTCTTCACCAGATACTTCCGCAGCCGGTCCACACCCCTCGAAATGCGTTCCGCCGTTACCGCCTGGCCGCTGCGCAATTTCGTGCGTTTCAGCAGCTCGTGCGCCTTGAAGGGCGAATGATTGATGAATGTGATCGGTCCGAATCGCGCCCGCCGCCCGGATTTCACGAGCACGGTTACGTTCACCAGCCGCGTGTTCGTCACCCGGTCGAGTTCCACGGCCAGCGTTGCCTGATACAATCCGTCGTCGGCCAGCGCCCCTTTCAGCCCGCGCAACGCCTCATCCATCGTGCTCTTCGTGTAGGTGTGCCCCAGCTCGAGCCCCATCGCCGCCAGCGCCCGCGCCTCGCTCGGCGGTTCCTTCAGCCCTTCGACCCGCTGCACCCCGAAAAAGTAGTTCTCCGCGACGACGAAATCGATTCGCACTCCTCCCGCCTCCGGCGTCGCTTCGGTGCTGATCGCCGAATACAGCCCGGTGGCGAAGAGTTGCTTGAGAGCATCGCGCTCGATATCGGTGCGGTAAGGCTTGCCGGCAACCAGCGACAGATTTTTCGGGTTCCGTTCAAGCACCTGCCCCGTTTCGGTGACCACGCGAACTGCGGTCACCATCTGCCCCTCGATCGACGGCGCCTGTGCGGCCGCCGTCACGCCGGCAGCAATCACCCACGCCGCCAGCGCCACGACCGCTCTCAGCAGTAGCGCCCGCTGAATTCGCATCACCGCAAGTGCCTGTAATTCCTTGCCTTCTGCTCCCAAA